>JABLXY010000001.1:900000-1026914 GCA_013177795.1 Syntrophaceae bacterium
CTCTGCGACAGGGCCCTGCTGATCGCCTATGCCGGCAACCGGCACGAGATCGACCGCAAGGTCGTCAAGCGGGCCATCCAGGACCTGAGGTCGAGCGACACGAAAAAGGGAACTTTTTTTGCAAGACGAAGAAAGGGGCTGTTTGCCTGAGAACCGTTTTACGTTTCAAGTGTTAGATTTTCCGTGCAAATAGGCCTTTTTACCTGTTTTTCAAACGGAGCACGCAACACCGGAAACGCTGTTGAGGAGCCATGAGCACCATCACGTCTGCGCTGAAGCGGGCACAGAGGTCGAGCGACGCGAAGTATGAGCCCTACCGGGATATCATCCTGGCCCGGCCCCGGGGCGGGGTGCGGGGAAAGAAGCGCCTGATCGCCGGCATCTGCCTCGCCTCGCTTGTGCTCCTGGCCTCGACGGCCTTCTCGCTGATCGTCTACCTCGGCCAGGAAAGCCCCGGGAGCGGGGAGGGCCGCCTGATCGCCGCCTCCGCGGCCCACCGCGGCAAGGTCGACCTGGCCGGCCGCCAGCCCGAGAGGCTCGCGCCGGGCAGCCCGTCCCTCGAGAGCGAGATCCTCTTCCAGGCGGGGCTCAGGCTCCAGCAGTCCGGCATCCTGACGGAGGCCGAGGCGCTGTACCGCCGGGCCGTCGAGGCGGACCCGAAGAACCTCAGCGCCCTGAACAATCTCGGGGTGATCTGCATGTCCCAGGGGCGGGACGGAGAGGCCATCGACCTCTTCACCCGTCTCATCGACGCCAGGGGCGACTGGGCCGACCCGTACTACAACCTCGCCTGCCTCTACAGCCGCCAGGGGGATGTCCCGAAGAGCCTGTGGCATCTCAGGGTGGCCCTGTGGATGAACCGGGAGCTCAAGGGCTGGGCAAAGAGCGACCCGGACCTGGAACCCCTGCGCTCCCGGCCGGAATACGACAAAATCGTCAACTAGAGGGTGAATGCGCATGGCGACCCTTTCCGCAAAACAGGTTTCCCTCACCGCGGCCCTAGCGGCCCTGGCCCTGCTCCTCGCCTTCCAGGGAACGGTTTCGGCCGCCCGACTGGCCGGCAGCGCCCAGCCCGTCTCCACCACGTCGACGGAACCGGTGAAGGAGGGCGCCGCCCTGCAGAAGGCCTCCGACGCGGACGATGCTCCGGCCCCGGCCCCTAAGAGGAAGGCCCCGGCGAGGAAGACGGCCTACAAGGCGCCCCCGAAAAGGGCCGCGGCGTCGCCGGCCTGGAAGACCGTCTCCGACGACACGGCCGACAACGGCGCCGGGAAGTCCTCGCCCGGGAAGCCCGGCCCCGCGAACGGGAAGCTCGGGAAGCACGTCACCATCGATTTCGACAACGTCGACATCCTCGCCTTCATCAAGTTCATGAGCGAGCTGACGGGGAAGAACTTCGTCGTCGACGAGACGGTGAAGGGGAAGGTCAGCGTCTTCTCGCCGCAGAAGATCTCCACCGAGGAGGCCTACAGGGTCTTCGAATCGGTCCTCGAGATCCACGGCCTGACCACGGTGCCCGCGGGCGACGTGATCAAGATCGTCCCCAGCCAGCAGGCGAAGGAGAAGAGCGTCGCGACCCGGCTTCGCGCCGAGGGGATCGGCCCCAACGACCGCGTGGTCACCCAGATCGTCCCCCTGAGTTACGCCAGCCCCGACGACATGAAGAAGATCCTGGACCCGCTGGTCTCGAAGGCGAGCGTCGTGTTGTCCTACCCGCCCACGCAGACGCTCGTCATCACCGACGTGCAGTCCAACATCAAGAGGCTGCTGAAGATCATCTCGGCGCTGGACGTGGCGGGCGTGGGCGAGCAGATCCACATCATCCCGCTTCGCCACGCCGTGGCAGCCGACACGGCCGCGTCGCTCAACTCGATCTTCCAGCTCGACCAGGCGGCCCGCCGGCCGCAGGCCACGACGACGATGCGGATCATCGCCGACGAGCGCACCAACAGCCTCATCGTGCTCGCCTCCGAGGTCTTCGCCGCGCGGGTCCGCGACTTCGTGAACATCCTGGACCGGGACATCCCGCAGGGCGAGTCGAAGATGCACGTCTACCGCCTGCAGTACGCCAACTCGGAGGACCTGGCCAAGGTCCTCACGAACCTGTCGTCCAGGGACGCCCGGCCGGCCGCCCCGGCGGCGCCGGGCCAGCCGGCCCAGCCGGTGATTCCGGGGCTCCGGAGCCGGACGTCCATGCTCTCCAGCGACGTCCAGATCGTTTCCGACAAGGCGACCAACACGCTCATCATCACGGCCAACAAGGAGGACTGGCGCATCCTCGAGGAGGTCATCCGCAAGGTGGACGTGCGCAGGTCCATGGTCTACATCGAGGCCCTGATCATGGAAGTGGACGTGAACAAGAACTTCCAGCTCGGGGTCGAGTGGCGCGCCGTCAAGGACCTCGGCGCGGTCAGCGGCTTCGACACGGGGCGGGCCGCCGCCATCGCAGGCTCCGGCGGCAGCGGGCAGGGCGGCGCCTACCAGCTCTTCCCGGGCACGTCGACCCAGCCGGCCTTCCCCGGCGGTTTCTCGCTGGGCGTCATCGGCGCGGGGATCACCATCGGCGGGGTCACCTTCCCGAACATCGGCGCCGTCATCAACGCCGTGCAGCAGGACTCGCAGGTGCACATCCTCTCGAACCCCCAGCT
Organism: Syntrophaceae bacterium; assembly: GCA_013177795.1. Classification (NCBI taxonomy): domain Bacteria; kingdom Pseudomonadati; phylum Thermodesulfobacteriota; class Syntrophia; order Syntrophales; family Syntrophaceae; species Syntrophaceae bacterium. Next base: position 902,649 of record JABLXY010000001.1, read on the forward strand.
GCTCACGAGCGACAACGAGGAGGCGATGATCAGCGTCGGCAAGAACATCCCCTACATCACGCGGGCCGAGCGCTCGGCAACCAATCTGGACTTCACGACCTACGAGTACCGCGACGTGGGCGTCATCCTGACCATCACCCCCTCCATCAACACGGAGCGGTTCGTGCGCCTCAAGCTCAACCAGGAGGTCTCCACCCTCGTCCAGGAGGAATCCACGGTGGGGCTGCCCACGACGCTCAAGCGCACGGCCAAGACCACCATCATGGTCAAGGACAGGCAGACGATCGTCATCGGCGGCCTCATGGGCGACAGCTCCACGTCGAGCAATTACCAGGTGCCGCTGCTCGGCGACATCCCCCTGCTCGGCTGGCTCTTCAAGTCCAAGGGACAGAGGCGGGAGAAGACGAACCTCTACATCTTCATCACGCCCCACGTCATCGAGACCGTGGCCGAGGCCGATGCGATCCGGCAGAGCAAGCGCGAGGATATCGAAACCTTCGAGGGCGGGGTGATCAAGCGTTACGGCCCGCAGACGCCCGGCACATCGGGCAGCAAGATCCCGTGAGCGGGCCGGCGGTGCAGAGGATGGAAGCGAACGAGAACAAGCGAGACCCACGGCACACCGAGATCCCGGGCCTGATCCACACCGACGGCAAGCCCATCGTCGAGCTTCTCGACGAGGCCTTCGCCCCGGTGCCCGAGGGCTCCGAGGCCCGGCGCAAGACCATCGGCGAGATCTACACGCACAAGAAGGCGGCCGACGAGGCCGGCCAGCTCCGGGAGATGAGCCTGCGGTTCGGCATCCCCCTGGTCCCGGAGATCCCGACGGACCACATGAGCGTGGAGTTCACCCGGAAGGTCCCCATCCAGTACCTCAAGAGGCACAAGATGGTCCCCGTGGAGACGCCCGATGCCTTCCTGATCGCGGTGAACGACCCCGCCAACTTCCAGGCCGTCGACGACCTGATGCGGCTGCTCGGGCGGAGCGACGCCGAGGTGGTGCTCGCCTCCGAGGGGACGATCCTCTCGGCCATCGGCACCGCCTACGACCTGGGCCGCGACTCGGCGCAGGAGTTCATCGAGATCATGAACGGGGACTCGGCCGACAGCATCATCTCGGAGATCGAGGAGACGGCCGACCTGCTCGACGACACGAGCGACGCGCCCATCATCAAGCTCGTCAACCTCGTGCTGGCCCAGGCCATCAAGGACCGCGCAAGCGACATCCACATCGAGCCCTACGCCGCCTCGCTGAAGATCCGCTACCGGATCGACGGCATGCTCTACAACCTGCTGAACCTGCCGCGGCGGATCCAGTCGCCGCTCGTGTCGCGCATCAAGATCATGGCCAAGCTCAACATCGCCGAAAAACGCCTCCCGCAGGACGGGCGCATCGAGGTGAAGATCGGCGACAAGAACGTGGACATCCGCGTCTCCGTCATCCCCACGGCCTTCGGCGAGCGCGTGGTGCTGCGGCTCCTGGACAAGTCCCAGGCGATCCTGACGCTCGCGGACCTGGGCCTCGACGACGCGAAGATCCGGCAGTTCGACCGGCTGATCAAGTCGCCCTACGGGATCGTCCTGGTCACGGGCCCCACGGGCAGCGGCAAGACGACGACGCTCTACGCGGCGCTCTCGAAGATCAACAGCCCCGAGATCAACATCATCACCATCGAGGACCCCATCGAGTACCAGATCGAGGGGATCGGGCAGATCCAGGTCAACCCCAAGATCGACCTGACCTTCGCCACGGGCCTGCGCTCCATCGTGCGCCAGGACCCCGACGTCATCCTCGTGGGCGAGATCCGCGACCGCGAGACGGCGGAGATCGCCATCCAATCGTCCCTGACGGGCCATCTCGTCTTCTCGACGCTGCACACCAACGACGCAGCCAGCGCCGTCACGCGCCTCATCGACATGGGCATCGAGCCCTTCCTGGTGGCCTCGTCGGTCATCGCCATCGTGGCGCAGCGGCTCGTGCGCGTGCTGTGCCCGCGCTGCAAGGAGGCCTACACGCCCGATGCGGATTCCCTCGTCGACGCGGGGATCCCGCGGAGCGCCCTCGACGGCCGGCCGATTTACCGCCGCAGGGGCTGCAACGCCTGCATGAACACGGGATACCGCGGCCGGACGGGCATCTTCGAGATCATGATCATGGACGAGGGGATCAAGAAGCTCATTCTCAAGACCTCGGACGCCAACCAGATCAACGACGAGGCCGTCCGCGGCGGCATGTCGACCCTGGTGCAGGACGGGGCCCGCAAGGTCCTCGAGGGCATCACGACGATCGAGGAGGTTCTCCGCGTGACGCGGGTCCTCAACCGGAGCGCCAACATCGTGATCGAGGACGAGTCGATCTGACGCATCGCGCCCGATCCCCGGTATCCGGCAAAAGCAACTCCCGGCGCCGTGACCCGGCCCGGGGGTTTCCATTATCGTGAAGGGTCACGATCTTCGCCCTTTGCCTTTGCCTTTGCCTTTCGCCCTTTGCCTTTATTTGCCTACCAGGCCGGCTTGTACCCATCCGGTGATACGTCGTCCCAGGCGTTTGTGGTCAGCCGCGTGAGCCCCGACCCGTCGAGGCGGATCGAGTAGATCTCCCGCTTCGTCTCCCCCGGCGGGACGCCCGAGAAGAGGAGGCGCTCGTCATCGGCCGAAAAGGCGAAGCCGCCTGCGTTCTGAACGGTCGTCGGGCTCGGTCCGTACATGAACGAAAAGCTGCCCGCGGCCTGCAGCGACGGGACCGTGTAGAGCTGGATGTAGTGCATGGTCCCCCACCCGAAGTGGTACTTGACCTCGCAGGCCATCCGGCTGCCGTCGTGAGAGACGACGGGCTGGCTGCAGCCGAGGACCGGGCCCGTGACCGCCGCCGAGGCGATGTCCACGAGATGGAGCCCCACGAACTGGCCCGCGCCCGTCCCGGTGCCGCGGCCGAACACGACGGTGGTGGCGTTGAAGTAGTCATGCCCGTAGTCGTCGGTGACATTCGCCGGGGGTGTGGTGAGCTGCATGAGCGACGTCCCGTCGGCTCTCACCTGGTAGAGCTTCCCCTGGTTGCGGAAAAGAACCCAGCTTCCCGAGGGAGACCACCGCGGCCGGGTTCCCTGCGCGATGTCTCGCTCCGTCGTGCCGGCGGCGTCGCCGACCTGCCGGACGATGATTCGGTCGACCCCCCCGACGACGCGCTTGAAGGCCACCCACCGGCCGTCGCGGGAAACGTCGGGCATCGAGTCGTCATGGGCGGTCACGAACAGGGCCGACGGCTGCAGCGGGACCTCATCCGTGGCCGACATCAATTGCCCCTTCCCCGTTTGCTGCGACACGTAGACGACGGACGCGCAACCCCACGTCGTCGCAAGGCAGGCCATCAGAACTGCGAGATGCTTTTTCATGGCTTCCTCCTTGGGCAGGCGATTTGGATGATCGTGGACGGATGGACGATGGGTCCGAGGCGGTTCGCTCGGGCCCGACGGGCTCTTTGGCAATCATCATGACCGACAACCGGCGGGGCCGTCAACGGAAATTTGCGTCCCGTTCCTTTACGCAGCCTCCGAATTGTGCTACAAGCAGGCATCGAAACCGTCACCCCGAGGACTTCATCCCCGCCATGCATGGAAGCCGCACCCGCAGCCACCGCCCGAGACGGCGCCGAAGCGGAAAACCGCGCGCGGAACGCCCGGCGTGGCACACGTTCGAGGCCGAGCCCGTCCTCAACGATGTGCTCGCCCGGATCGGAAAGCCCGACGAGGCCCCCTTCAGGCCGGACGCCTTTCAGCTCGAGGCCCTCGAGGCCATCCGCCGCGCGGACTGCCTCGTCATGGCCCCGACGGGATCCGGCAAGACCTGGATCGCCGAGCAGGCCATCCAGGACATGCTGCGCGAAGGGAAACGGTGCTGGTACGCCTCGCCCCTGAAGGCCCTGTCGAATGCCAAGTGGGTGGAGTTCGGCGACCGGTTCGAGAGCATGAACGTGGGCATCCTCACGGGAGACACGAAGGAGAACACCGACGCCCCCGTGATCGTGGGCACCACGGAGATCCTGCGCAACCAGCTCTACGACGCGATGCACGAGGGCCGCGATCTGCCCTTCGACCTCGTGATCCTCGACGAGGCCCACTACCTCGGCGACGAGGAGCGCGGCGTGGTCTGGGAGGAAATCATGATCTACCTGCCCTCGCGGGTCAATCTCCTGCTGCTCTCCGCCACGATCGAGAACGGCCGGCAGATCGCCGCCTGGCTCGAGGGCCTGCGCGGCAAACCCTGCGTCGTCGTCGAGGAGAGGCGCCGGCCCGTGCCCCTGTACCCGCTGTTCTTGCACCCGTCGGGGCGTCTCATGCCCTTTCTCAACAAGCGCCGGTTTTACGGCCGCGTCGAGCAGTTCGTCCGGGAACGGGGAAAACAGAAGCGCGGCGGCCGCGGGGTCCCGCCCTACGGCGAGATCATCCGGGTGCTGCGGCACTTCAACCTCCTGCCGGCCATCTTCTTCCTGCAGTCCCGCGCCGAGTGTGACGCCGCCCTGAAGAGCTGCCGCGCCGCCTCGACCCTGCCGGACGAAGGCTTCGAGGAAGCCCTCCGGGAGCAGATCGACCGCACCCCGCGCCTCGCCCAGCACAAGCAGCTCGAGCAGCTGCGGCACTGCCGTGTCGCCGCGCATCACGGCGGCCAGCTGCCGCCGTGGAAATTCCTCGTGGAGACCCTGATGAAGCGGGGGTACCTCGATGCGATCTTCGCCACCTCCACCGTGGCGGCGGGCGTGAACTTCCCGGCCCGGACCATCGTCCTGTTCAACTCGGACACCTACAACGGGCACGAATGCGTGCCGCTCGACGCCACGGGCTTTCACCAGATGACGGGAAGGGCCGGGCGCCGGGGCCAGGACAACATCGGCTTCCTGCTGATCGTCCCCGGGCGGTTCATGGACCTCGAGCACGTGCGCCGTCTCGTCTTCACGCGCGCCGAGGACATCGTGAGCCGGCTCCGGAACGACTTCTCCATGGTGCTCAACCTGCTGCTGTCCCAGAGCCTGGAGAACGTGCGGCACATTTTCGAGAACTCGCTGGCGGCCTTCCAACAGGACGAGCACCGCAGGGAAGGCCGAAAGAGCGCCGCCTCCCGGCTCTGGCGCGCGTTCCAGCGGCACCTCGACTTCCTGAAGGCCGAGGGCTTCGTGGGCGCCGACGACCGCCTCACGGCCGACGGCATCTGGGCTGCGCAGCTGCGGCTCGACCACCCCGTGCTGATCGCCGAGTGCCTGCGGCGGGGCGCACTGCCCCGCGACGACGCGGCGCTGCTGGCCGCCGTGATCGCGCCCTTCGTCTACGACCGGGGGCAGGAGATCACCGTCAAGCGCAAGGAGCTCCCCCGGAGGCTCGTGGCCGCCTACGACCGCGTGATCGACACGGTCTTCCCGATGATGGAGAGGCTCGATGCCGCGGGGTTCGGGCTCAACCCCCTTCCCCTCTGGACGGCGGCCGTGATCTACGACTGGGCCCGTGGCCGCGACTGGGACCGGATTGTCGAGCGCTACGGCTTCGCCGACGGGGACATGGCCATGCTCGTCTCCCGGACGGCCGACAACCTGCGGCAGATCGCCTCCCTAAGGGACACCCACCCCGACGTGGCGGAGCTGGCTTGGAAGGCACGGGAGGCGCTGATGCGGGAACCGGTCGTCTTCTAGCCGGGATGCCTCAATATTGCCGCTTGACATTCCCGCTGATGCAGGGCTATATAGACGCCTTCCGATGGGAAACCGGGCCGGATCGTTCCGGCCCTCTTTTTACCCTGCACAGATGCGTCCCCATCGTCTAGAGGCCTAGGACATCGGCCTTTCACGCCGACGACCGGGGTTCGACTCCCCGTGGGGACGCCAGAAAAAAGGGGATCGCCGCAGCGGTGATCCCCTTTTCGCGTTTTTCGTGCCTGCGCGGGGCTTCTCAAGCCGGGCGGCGCAGGTGCCCGTCGAAGCCGAGCGCGGCCGATATCTTGCCGGCCGTCGTCATCAGAGGCTCGACGTATTTCTCGATCATCTCGTCGAACCCGACCATCTGGCTGATGAAGGACATATTCAGGGAGGCCTCCACCTCGCCCCGGCCGTTGAAGATGGGCACCCCGATGGCCCGAAGCCCGGGGACCCACTCCCCGTCGTTGGACGCGTACCCCTTGAGCCGGACATCCTCGAGAATGGCATGGAGTTTTTCGCCGTGCCGGCCGATGTGCCGGACCGCCTCCCTGTCCTTGAGCAGTTCCTGCAGGAGCCGGTCGTAGCGCTCGCGGGAGAGAAACGCGATCAGCGCCCTCCCCATGGCCGTCAGGTAGCAGTTCACGCGGCTCCCCACGTACAGGTTGGTGTTGATAATCCGCCGGACGGTGATCCGCTCGATGTAGAGCATCTCCGTTCGGTCCAGGACGGCGAGGTTGACATTCTGGTCCGTCTGGCGGGAAAGGGCCTCCATGAAGGGGTAGGCGATCTGGCGCAGGTCCATCCCGGACAGGACGGAAAAGCCGAGCGCCATGACCCTCGGGGCCAGGGAATAGACCCGGGTGCGGGGATCGAGCGTCACGTAATTCATCGCCAGCAGGGTCTTGAGAAACCGGTGCACCGTTGTCTTGGGCAGGCCGGTCCTCGCAGCCAGCTCCTGGAGGGTAAGGCGGGGATCGCCCGGCGTGAACGTCTCCAGGATCTCGAGCCCGCGAATCAGGGAGTTCACTCGCTTGGGTTGCGCCATGGTCGGTTCCGTACCGTGGAGGATGATCCTGCATGGTGAAATACCTTCACTCGCCCCGGCCTGTCAAGCGTGATATGGCATGGACCGCGCCCGCGGGGGTGCCATGATGGACTCGTCATCACCGGGAACGTATGATATGAAGGAGTCGAATCGAAAACCGGAGGAACCCGATGGCCCTTCACGAACTGGCCGGAAAGCCGGCCCCCAGATCCCTGCTTGCCAACATCCCCCGGCTGGTGACGGCCTACTACACGGAGCACCCGGACCCGCGGAGCGCCGGCGAGCGGGTCGTCTTCGGCACCTCGGGGCACCGCGGCTCCTCCCTGAACCGGAGTTTCAACGAAGACCACATCCTGGCCACAACCCAGGCCATCTGCGACTACCGCGCCCAGCAGGGCGCCGGGCCCCTCTTCGTGGGCATGGACACGCACGCCCTGTCGGAGCCTTGCTTCGCGACGGCCCTCGAGGTCTTCGCCGCAAACGGCGTCGACGTGATGGTGCAGGCCGGCCGCGGGTACACGCCCACGCCGGTCATCTCGCACGCGATCCTGACGTACAACCGGGGCAGGACGTCGGGGCTCGCCGACGGGATCGTCATCACGCCCTCCCACAACCCGCCCGAGGACGGCGGCTTCAAATACAACCCCCCCGAGGGCGGGCCCGCCGACGTCGAGACGACGCGCTGGATCGAAAACCGGGCGAACGACTATCTCGCGGCCGCGCTGCGGGGTGTGAAGCGAACGGCATTCGCAAGGGCCCTCAGGGCCGCAACGACGCACGAGCACGACTACATCGCCCCCTACGTGAACGACCTGCCCAACGTCATCGACATGGGTCTCATCCGCTCCGCGGGGATCCGGGTGGCCGTCGACCCCATGGGCGGTTCCTCCCTGCCCTTCTGGGACCCCGTTGCCGAACGTCACGGCATCCGGCTGGACGTGGTCAACCGCGACGTGGACCCGACGTTCGGCTTCATGACCGTCGACAGGGACGGGAAGATCCGCATGGATTGCTCTTCCCCGTATGCGATGGCGCGCCTCATCGCGCTCAAGGACCGCTACGACATCGCCTTCGGCAACGACCCCGACGGCGACCGTCACGGCATCGTGACGCGCAGCGCGGGGCTCATGAACCCCAACCATTACCTCGCCGTGGCCATCGATTACCTGTTCCGGAACCGGCCCGGCTGGCGGCCCGAAGCCGTCGTCGGCAAAACGCTCGTCTCGAGCAGCCTCATCGACCGGGTGGCCGCCGACCTGGGACGGAAGCTCTGCGAGGTCCCCGTGGGGTTCAAGTGGTTTGTCGAGGGTCTGCTCCGCGGCTCCTGCGCGTTCGGCGGCGAGGAGAGTGCCGGGGCTTCCTTCCTGCGGATGGACGGCACCGTCTGGACGACGGACAAGGACGGGCTCGTCATGGGCCTCCTGGCGGCCGAGATCACGGCAAGGACGGGCCGCGACCCGGGGGAGCACTACGCGGCGATTGCGGAGCGACTCGGAAGCCCTCTCTACGAGCGGATGGATGTGGCGGCCACGCCCGAACAGAAGGCGCTGCTGGAGAAGCTCTCTCCCGCACAGATCGGCACGCCGGAGCTGGCCGGGGAGCCCATCGTGGCGAGATTCACCGAGGCGCCCGGAAACGGCATGCCCATCGGAGGCCTGAAGGTCGTCACCCGCAGCGGGTGGTTCGCGGCGCGGCCCTCGGGGACGGAGAACATCTACAAGATCTACACGGAGAGCTTCCGGGACCGGGCGCACCTCGCCCGGATTCAGGAGGAGGCGAAGGCGATGATTGCCGAGGTATTCCGGAAAGCCGGCGTGTAGGCAACAGGCGGCAATACAGGCTCCTGCAACAAGCAGCAAGCAGCAAGGAAATGAACGCCCCTCAATCCCTTTTCTAAAGAGGGAAACGGGGGATTGAAAAAAAGAGGCCCCCGACTCAGGGGCCTCTTTTTTTTCGGAAGCCTCGGCCTTCGGCTCCGCGCCTCCGGCCTTCGGGCTCAGTTTACGGCTGCATTACGAAGAACATGGCATTGCGGTTCTTGGCCCAGCAGGCCTCGTTGGACTCGGTGCACACGGGTTTCTCCTCGCCGTTGCTGATGGTCTTGATCCTCTTGGCATCAATACCCTCGGCCTTCAGCGCCTTGGCGGCCGCGTCGGCCCTTCTCTGCCCCAGGGCCATGTTGTACTCGTTGGTGCCGCGCTCGTCACAGTTGCCCTCGATCCGGACGTTGACGGCCTGGTTCGCCTTGAGATAATCGGCATTCTTCTTCACGACCGCCTTGAACTCGGGCTTTACGTTGTATTTGTCGAAGTCGAAGTAGATGTTGTCGAGCTGCGCAACGACGCCCGGCGGCAGGGCAGCCGCGGGGGCGGCCGGGGCCGCGGCCGCAGGAGCGGGCCCGAGGAAGATCTTCTCGACAAAGTCGGCCATGCCGGCCGCCGATTCAACCTGGGCACCCGTTACCATGAAACCGCACTGACCGGCCTTCACGACCTTGTCCAGCAGTTCCTTGCCCTCGCCCGTGGGGTCCTTGCCGATCAGGACGGCGTAGATGCAGACCCGGTCCTGCAGGGCCGCCTTCATGGCCTGCGCCGAGGCCGGGGCCTTCGGCATCTCGAGCCCGTCGCTGAAGATGATGACGGCCGACTTGCCCGCCAGGGGCTTCAGGTCCAGCGTGGCGGCATCGAGGGCCAGATGCAGGGGGCTCTCCACGCCCGCCGTGTTGACAGCGAAGATGGCCTTGCCGAACTCCTCCCTCACATAGGGGGCCATCCCGAACCAGAGCTTCGTGTCAAAGGGACGGGTCAGCCAGCGCTGTCCCGCGAAATCGCGCAGGCCGGCGGTGAGCTTCAGGTTGGGAATCGTGTCGTTGAAGAGCCGCACGAGATGCTGCTGGTACTCGATCTTGTTGGTCTTCATTGGGCTGGTGTAGGCGAAATGCTTCCACTCGTACGGTTCTTCCATGGACGCCGAGGTGTCCATGATGACCTGGAAGTTGTCGGTCTTCTGGACCAGCGCGCCGGATTTGATTTTCGGGTTGAGGTCCTGGGCCGGGATGGGCTGGATCACCGTGGCGCAGCCGCCCAGCAGGGCCAGACTCAGTACGACAACGAGCAACTTGATCAAGTGTTTGACCATACGATACCCTCCTTGTGGATGAATTGCCTCTTGTGTTTCTGTGGTGATGAGACGGAATTGTCGAGCCGGGTGACGCAGGAGCAGGTTCGATTCAGATGGCTCACGAGGAGTTGTAGAATTGCATCGGCCTATGAACTCGACAAGCCGCAACGAGAAAAGGATTTTTGAAACATCCCTTGGAGAGTGGATCCCTCGCTCTCCCCCCTTGATTTCTGGGAACTATATAAAAAAATCGCGGGAAATTCAACGATTAAAATTGGCACGGGGCAAAAAAAATGGAATCGCTCGGAAAAGGTGTATTTTCTGGATATTCCTGCCTATCTCTGTCAAGATAGCGCAGCGTTTGATGGACCGTATCCCAACGAAGGAGGCAGACAAGCATGAAGGTGATCGCATTCAACGGCAGCGCACGGAAGGACGGCAACACGGCCATCCTGCTCAACGCGGTCCTCGACGAAATCCGGAAGGAGGGCATCGGGACGGAGCTGTACCAGCTGGCGGGCAAAAAGATCCAGGGCTGCATCGCCTGCTACAAGTGCATGAAGAACAAGGACAAGCGCTGCGCCGTGACGAAGGACATCGTGAACGAGTGCATCGAAAAGATGATCGAGGCCGACGGGATCCTCCTGGGTTCCCCAACCTACTTTGCCGATGTCTCGGCGGCGACGCGGGCCCTCATCGAGCGCGCCGGCTACGTCGCCCGTGCCAACGACTACATGTTCAAGCGGAAGGTGGGGGCGGGCGTCGTCGCCGTGCGGCGCGGCGGGGCCATCCATGCCTTCAACTCGCTCAACCTCTTCTTTTTCTACCAGCAGATCATCAACCCCGGATCCAGTTACTGGGCTTTCGGCGTGGGGCGCGATCCCGGCGAGGTCCTGAATGACGCCGAGGGCATGCAGACCATGAAGACCCTGGGGCAGAACCTGGCCTGGCTGCTCAAGAAGGTCCGCGCCTGAGCCCTCCGGCAAAACGTTCTTTGCGGCCTTGCCTTCGCGCACGCAAGTGTTTATGCATATATCGGTTAGGCCCATACCCCGAGGAGATCACGCCATGCTGAAGAAAATGGCTTCACTGCTGATGACGGTCATCGCCCTGCTCATGTTCCTGAGCGCCTGCGCCATCACGGACGGCAAGCACCCTCTGCGCTACGAGCCCACGGACGTGGCGCCCGGTCACAGGCCCCCGCCCACGTCGGGGGGACCCTAGGCGCGGAATCGCTGCAGCATGACAGGTGCGTGATCCCCGAACCGTTCGGTCCGGGCAGGAAAGGTTTGTGTGCCGTTGAACGGGATCGCGCAGGCCCCGTTTGTCAAATCGCATCATTTCTAATGTTCGAGGAGACAATCCGATGGCCCCTCCAGCCGGGATGCACATCGCCGTCGTCGGCGCCGGTGTATCCGGGATCGTTTCGGCCTACCTCCTGCAGCGCCGCCACCGGGTGAGCCTGTTCGAGAAAAACGGCTACATCGGCGGCCACACGAACACGGCCGTCATCACGGAGGGGGCTGATGCCGGCCTGCCCGTGGACACGGGCTTCATCGTCCACAACGAGCGGACCTACCCGCTTTTCCGGACCTTCCTGAAGCAGCTCGGCGTCGCGGCGGCGCCGACGGACATGTCCTTCAGTTGCCAGGACAACGCGACCGGGTTCTGCTACAGCAGCCTCGGCTTCAACGGCTTCTTCGCCCGGCGCGAAAACCTCTTCAGGCCCTCCTTCTGGGCTTTCCTCTGGGGCATTCAGCATTTCTGCGCGCGCACGCAGAAACTCTTCGAGCAGGGAAAACTGGGCGGCCTCACCCTCGGAGAGTTCGTGCGCCGCGAGGGGTTCCGGCGGGACGTGATCGACCAGTTCGTCATCCCCATGGCCTCGGCCATCTGGTCGGCCTCGGAGGCCAAGACGATGGAGTTCCCCATGGAGTCCTTCGCCCGGTTCTACTCGAACCACGGCCTCCTGTCGGTGTGGGACCACCCGACGTGGTACTACATCCCCGGCGGCAGCCGGACCTACGTCAAGGCCTTCCTCGAGGGCTTCACGGGGAGGGTGCTTGCGAACTGCCCCGTCACGGCGGTCCGGAGGACCGACCGGGGGGTCGCCCTGAAGCTCGCCGACGGCGCCGAGGAGACCTTCGACGCCGTCGTCATCGCGGCGCACGCCGACGAGGCCTTCCGCATGCTTGCCGACCCGTCGCCGGAGGAGGCGCGCCTGCTGGGCGCCTGGAGGTACTCGGAGAACCGGACCGTGCTGCACCGGGACACGTCGTGGCTCCCCTCCACCCGCAGGGCATGGGCCTCGTGGAACTACCGCCACGAGCCGTCCGTCCCGAAGACCCACCCGGCCACGGTCACCTACTACATGAACCACCTGCAGCGCCTCGACGCGCGGGCGCATTACTGCGTCACCCTCAACCCCTGGAAGCCCGTGGCGGCCTCCGAGGTCGTCGCCGAGATGGTCTACCACCACCCGATGTACACCTTCGAATCCATGGCGACGCAGCCCGAGCTGCCCTCGCTCAACGGCCGGCGCAACACCTACTTCTGCGGCGCCTACTTCGGATACGGGTTCCACGAGGACGGGACGCGCTCCGCCGTGGAGACGGCCCGGCACTTCGGCATCGAGCTATGAGCGCATACCTCTACGACGGGTTCATCGAGCACTGCCGCCACAAGCCCCGGGAACACCGGTTCCGCTACCCCCTGTACGTCTACGGCTTCGACCTGGAGGACCTGCCGGAGCTGGACCGCCGGCTCCCCTTCTTCGGGTACAACCGATTCCGGCCCGCAGCGGTGCACGACAAGGACTACCTGGACGCCGGGCCGGGCTCGATCCGCGAAAAGCTCGACCGCTTCCTCGCGAGGGAGGCCTTCGCCGAACCCGTGGCCCGCGTCTTTCTCGTCACGTCGCCCCGCTACTTCAACTACGTCTTCAACCCCGTGAGTTTCTACTGGCTCTTCGCCGACGACGGGAGGCTCATCGGCAACGTGGCGGAGGTGAACAACACCTTCGGGGAGAAGCACCTCTACATCCTGCGATCGCCGGGCCGTGCGGGCAGCGGGCAGACGGCCACCTACCGGGCCGACAAGGCCTTCCACGTCTCGCCCTTCAACCGCATCGAGGGGACCTACGAATTCTTCTTCGCGGACATCGCGAGGGAACTCGACGTGCGGATTGGCATCCGGAAGGACAACGAGGTCGTCTTCGAGGCACAGTTGCGGGGGACGCCCGAGCCGCTCACCGCGGCAAGCCAGCTGAGGATGTTCCTGCGCCACCCGATCGTGCCGCACCTGTCCATGCCCCGCATCCTCTACGAGGCGGCGAAGCTCTCCTTCGGCAAGAAGCTCGCCTACCACGACAAGCCCGTGCCGCTCAGCCCCATGACGATCCGCATCAACCCGCCCACGCTCGTGCAGCGCCGGTGCATGAAGACCGCGTTCGACACCTTCGGCCGCGCCGAGAGGGGGGCCCTGCGCATGACCCTGCCCGACGGGACGGTGAAGATCTTCGGCGACCCCGCCTCGCCCGGCCAGGCGGAGATGACCGTGCGGGACTGGCGGTTCTTCTCGCGCGCCGTCATCGGGGGCGACATCGGCCTCGGCGAGTCCTACATGGACGACGAGTGGGACTCGCCCGACCTGGCGGGGACGCTGGCCTGGTTCGTCCGGAACCGCGACGCCTTCTTCGGCCGCTACCAGCGCCTCGAGCCCGTCTTCGACCGCCTCAACCGGATCCTCTACCCGATCTCGGAGAACACGCTCCCGGGCAGCAGGAAAAACATCATCACCCACTACGACCTGGGCAACGAGTTCTTCAAGGTCTTCCTCGATTCCTCGATGACCTACTCCTGCGCGCGCTGGCTGAGCGAGGACGACACGCTCGAGCAGGCCCAGAGAAACAAGCTGCAGGCCATGATCCGCAAGGCGGCGATCGGCCCCGGCGACCACGTCCTCGAGATCGGCTGCGGCTGGGGCAGCTTTGCCGTCGAGGCGGCCAGGACGACGGGCTGCCGGCTGACGGGCATCACCATCTCCGACGCCCAGTACGAGTATGCCCGCGAGCGGATCCGCCGCGAGGGCCTCGAGGACCGCGTGGAGATCGTCCTGCGCGACTACCGGGAGATCAGGGGGCCCTTCGACCGCATCGTCTCCATCGAGATGCTCGAGGCCGTGGGCCACCGGTACTTCGAGACGTTCTTCGAATGCTGCGACCGTCTCCTCAAGCCCGGCGGCGTGATGGCCCTGCAGTTCATCTCCATCCCGGACCGCCGCTACGACCGGTACCGGAAGGGCCACGACTGGATCCGCAAGCACATCTTCCCCGGGGGCGAGCTTCCCTCGCTGGCCGTCGTGATGAAGGCCCTGGCCGACAGGACGTGCCTCAACGTGCAGGCCGTGGAGAACATCGGCAAGGATTACGCGCGGACGCTGCGCGAGTGGCGCAGGCGCTTCCTGGCGGGGATCGACCGTGTGGCCGCCCTGGGCTTCGACCGGAGCTTCCAGCGCAAGTGGGTCTACTACCTCGCGGGGTGCGAGGCCTGCTTCGAAACGGGCTACCTCGGCGATCTGCAGATGGTGATGAAAAAGTCGGAAATCGGTTACTGACCCCCCTGAAACACTGTAGCGAACGGAGCATACCCCATGAAGCACTCCCTGCGCATCGGCGTGATGATGACAGCGCTCACCGTGGCCCTCTGGGGCTGTACGGGCGGAAAGCCTATGACGCTCGAAAATTATTACAAGGAGCTGGCCGCCACGGACCCGGCCAGGACGGCCCTGGTCAAGCCGGGATCGGCCGAGGAAAAGGCCGCCATCGAGGCCTTCAAGGCATACTACAAGGTGTTCGCCGAGGACGTCATCCGGCGCGATACGAAGAACCTCTACGCGAAGGATGCCTTCTTCAAGGACGGCTACAAGGAGGTCAAGGGCGTCGAGGCGATCGAGAACTACTTCATCGCCACCACGAAGGCCATCGATTCCTGCACCTTCGACATCGCCGACTTGAGCGTGCACGACGGCAACTACTATTTCCGCTGGGTCATGAAGCTGACGCTCAAGCGCGACAAGGACAACCCGATGGAGCAGATCGGCATGTCCCACGTCCGCTTCGGGCCCGACGGGAAAGTCGTCTTCCACGCCGATTACTGGGACACGAGCATCGTCTTCGAGCGCTTCCCGGTCATCGGCGCGATTATCCGATGGGCGAAGGAACAGTTCTAATTTCCTTTTCTCATCTAGCGTTGCAACTAATTGGTTGCATCCGTTGGTTCCTTGTTGACAATAGCGGAGGCTTTTCATATAACGCACGCAGCGTGTGAGAGCCTCTGCTTTTTTTCATCCCCCGACATCGATGGAGGGTCGTCATGACGGAAGCGGCAAGCAGCGAGCGTTTCAAGACCATCCAGGACCTCATGCACGAGCTGGTCGCACTGTGGCAGCGGGTCAATGACCTCGAGGAATCGGACCGGGAGCTCCGCAAGGCCCTCGAAGCGTCGAGGGCCCATGAAACACGTCTCCGGAGCATCATCGGGGCCATGCCGCTGCGCCTCTTCGTCAAGGATGTGGGGCTCAACTACCTTCTGTGCAACGAGGCCTACTCCCTCGACTGGGACATGCGGGCCGGCGATCTCGCTGGAAAGTCCGACCGCGACCTCTTCGCCGCCGAGACGGCCGACAAGCTCGCCGAGATCGAGCACGAAGTGATCCGCTCCGGCAGGACGGAAATCGCCGAGGAGGACCGGCTCGTGGCCGGCCGCGAGGTCACATTCCTGGCGATCCGAAAGCCCGTCATCGACGGGGAGGGCAACACCTTGGGGATCCTGGGCATCCTGCAGGACATCACGGAGGACAAGCGGCAGAGGGCCGCCCAAGAGCGGCGGATCCACGAGCTGGAGGGGGCTCTCGCGGAGCGCGTGGGCCAGGTAGAGTCCCTGAAGAGCGAACTGGAGAGGACGGCGGCGGAGCACCGGCAGAGGGAAGAGGAGTTCAGCCGCCTGCGCTCCGAGATGGAAAGCGAGCTGCAGATCCGCCGAGAGGAGATCCACCGGCTCAGAAACGACCTGCAGAAGGAGATGTACGAGCGTGGCCAGGCCGTCGAGGCCCTGAGGAAAGCCGTCGCCCACTCCCAGGAGCTTCTCGAGTCGGTGCAGAAATTCGCCGAACAGCGGTAGGAACGCCGCAGACCGGACGACGCAAAAGAGAGGCAGGGCCACCGGGCCCTGCCTCTTCTTTTTGGAGTTCCGACTGACGGTTCCGCTAATCCACGATCAGAACCACCGGCGCCTCGAAATCCGCCCCGGTGGTTTCCAGGCCGAAGTAGACAACCTTGTCACCCGCCCGGATCGTCGAGAAGGGCACGAGGCTGCAGCCGCTTCTGAGGTCGAGGACCGTGGCCCCGGCGGGAACACGCACGGTGCGGCCGTCCACGACCATGGTGTCCGAGCCGACAGAGCTGACCGTCCCCTCGACCTTCTGCCCCACGATGAACACCGTCTTTGCCGTGGCAGGAGACGCAATCGCCGGGTCGAGAAGAATGCGCACGTGCCGGCCCGCGGTGAGGTAGCTTGCGGACACCTGGCCGTCCCCTTCGATGTAGACGGGCGCCGCCGCCGGGACGAAGACCTGGACCCCCGTTGTCCCTCCTTCCGGCATGACGGTGAGTTGCCTGCCGCCGGAGACGTCCGACGCGGACGTGATCTCCCCAGTCACTTCCTTAGGCCGCAGGACCACGACCGCCGCGCTCAGCTCGAACCCGACAAGCTTTCCGATGACCCTGGCCACCATGCCTTCCTGGATGGCCTCGGGCCCGACCTCCGTGTTGCAGTCCGTCAGGATGAGCGTTTTGGCCGGATCGATCCTTACCACATACGTCCCGAGGATCTCCTCCTGGCTGAACGTGGTGAGTTGGAACACGTTCGATGAGACGACACCGGCCACCTCACCCACGACATCCAGGACATCGCCGATGATGACCAGCGACGCGGCCAGGGCGCCCGACGAATCCATCTGCCCCCTTACCCGGACTTCCTGGCCGACCTCGAGGTCTCCCGCATCACCGAAATCACCGCTGGCAAGGAATATGTCCGTGCCGGAGGTCAGCTTGATATCCAGCGTCCCGCGGCGGTCGTCGAGAGCCATGACGAATCCCGTCGTCTGGTTGAGTGAATTTTTAATCAGGCTGGTGATGGTGCCGTGGACGATCTTCGGGCAGATCTCGGCGGGGAAGCCTGTCTCGATTTTGACGAAGACGACGGGACGGAAGATGTACCTGTCCCTCTTGCTGGGATGGACGTGTATCGCCTTGTTGGCATCCATGTCCAGGCGAATGGAAAGGGTCCCGCCGGGCTCAACGGTGAAGGTGCCGCGGGGGTTGAGATCGATCTTGCCGCTTGGAAGTTTGACTTCCGTCACAAGAGGTCTTCCCTCCTTCGGCACGAGATCGATATTCGTAACCCGGAGCCGTATCTTGGAATAGGTGCCGGCAGGAACGTTCCTCTTGATGGTGAGGAGGAAATCCTCCTGCCTGTGCTGAAGCAGGTCAATCTCGCACCCGCTCGGGTTCTCGTAGATCACGACCGGAGCGCCGCTGACGGGAATCAGCGACACTTCCGTGACGGTCACGAGGATCTTTTCAAAGTCATCCGTCGGCCCGTCCTTGATGAATATTGCCACGGTTCCCGTCTGGACCCCCGAAGGACTCGCTCCTCCACCTCCGCCGCCACCGCCGCATCCGGTAAGCGAGATCATCATCGCACAGACAACAATAGTCAACACTCGATAATCCATAAGCTTTTTCCGCTTCATGATGAAAGCCCTCCTTCAACACACACAGGCCCTTGCCCGAATCAATTTTCAAGCCTTCAGGGAAGACCAATACACAAACCAAACCACGATTTCTAACTGCTCGTTGTATAAGCACAATCGCAAATCGCAGGGTTTGCTGCCCTCCTCAATTTTGTAAAGAAAACCGTCGGCAAAGGTGCCGCCCGGGCAACCATTTCAGCCTAACTCCATGCCGTAACGCCATTTTTTGAAAATTAGAAAAAGTGTAAACTAAGGCAACAGTCGCAACCCTTTCCTGTGGATATCCCAAGGGCGTCCATCTTTGGAATGGGAGATAAGTTTTTGCCGACCGAGATGCACTGTCTTGCAGAAACAGGATATTTTGATTGAGTGGGCTTCCGCCGTTTCGTGTTATAAGCAAAAATCGATTGATGGCGCAGGGGTTGAAGAAGCACTGAATCGAAATCCGGCCGGAGGGGTTATGAAAAAGCGGAGGTCGCTTTCGTTGACAGTTATCGTGATTTCGCTGATGCTCGCATCCTGCGTCATCGTGCCGAAGAACAGCCACATCAATCTTTCGGCCGATGATCCGGCAGTGCCGGCGCCTGCACCCTCGTCGGCCGCCTACATCGCGTCAACCGACATCCGCTATGACGTGGACTGGCAGTGCCGCAATGCCTGGAGCGGCCCTCCCCCGGAGCGCTCTATCGACAAGTGCCTCGAGGACGCCTCCCGGCGTGACCCCGATTTCATCGCCCTCGCCCTCTCGGGCGGCGGCAGCCGCGCCGCCGTGTTCTCGGCGGCCGTGCTCTTCGAGCTGCGCCGTCACGGCATCCTCCAGCGGGTCGACGTCATCTCGTCGGCATCGGGAGGCTCTGTGACGGCGGCCCTTTACGCGGCGAGCTGCGACGATGCGCAGGACTGCCCGGCCACGGTGAACCCCGACCTGCGGCGGACGATCTGGAAGGAAAGCGACGTCTACCCGCTGCTCCAGCAGAATCTGATCGACCGTTGGCGCATCAACTGCTGGCGCCCGGAAAACATCGTCCGATACGCCACGTACTTCGACCGCACCGACGTGATGGCCGAGACCTTCGCCGAGACCCTCTTCGGCGGCACGCGGGACACGGTGAACAGTTTTCTCTTCCGCGACCTCAACCCGAGGAGGCCCTATCTCGTCCTCAACTCGACGAACAACACCGACAGCGTGGCCGTGCCCGAGATCTTCACCTTCACCGAGCAGGACTTCGGGACTCTCCGCGCACGGCTGGACCTTTTCCCCGTCGCCTACGGCGTTGCGGGCTCGGCGGCCTTCCCGGGGGCCTTTCACTACGTCACGCTGCGCGATTACAGGACACAGGACGCGAGATTCGTCCACTTCTTGGACGGCGGCGTCCAGGACAACCTTGGCATCGAATCCCTGTGGCGGATCCTGTTGCGCGACAGCGGGACCCGGTACCGGGGCGTCCCGGTCCTCGTCATCCTCGCCGATTCGCGGCCGGCCGCCAATCCCAAGAGCGCAGCCGACCCTGACCCGAGGCGCTTCCTGGACTACTTCGTGGACTTCTCCAACGTCAGGGACACCTACAGCCTGCTGATGGTGGAAAACCAGCGGCTCAGGGCCCGCGAGTTCGACAAATACGTGAAGAGCCGCCCACGCGGGCTGTTCATCCACCTCGAGTTCGGCATGCTCAAGGACAGCCACCCGGACCTCTACGACAGGGTAAAGGACATACCGACCAATTTCAGGATCCGCGACGGACAGGCGGAGAGTCTGAAGCAGGCCGCCGCCATCCTCGTCGAAAAGGCCGTCGAGAAGATCCGGGCAGACGCCTACTGGGGGGGCCGTTTCAACTGAGATGACCTGGTTCCTGCTCTCCCTGACGGCCGCCGTGGGCCTGGCCACGGCGGACGCCATGACGAAGCGCTTCTTCGGCGACCTGGCGCCCTACCGCATGGGCGCGACCCGCATCGTGGCCATCGCCCCCTGGATGATCCTGACGCTGCTCTTCCTCCCCGCGGTTGTCCCCGACCGGACGTTCTGGCTGGCCCTTGCCGCGGCGCTGCCGCTGGAGATCTCGGCGTTCTTCCTCTACATGCGGGCGCTCAAGCTCTCGCCCCTGTCGCTCTCCCTGCCCTTCCTGGCTTTCACGCCCGTCTTCATGATCCTCACGGGTCACCTCCTTCTCGATGAGTCGATCGCGGCAGGCGGCGCGCTGGGCATCGGGCTCATCGTCGCGGGGGCCTACGTCCTGAACCTCTCCAAGGCGAGGGCGGGTATGCTCGGGCCGATCCGGGCCGTCGCCCGCGAGCCCGGTTCCTGGATCATGCTCGCTATCTCCCTCATCTACGCCGTGACGGCACCGCTCGGCAAGATCGCGGTTCTGCACTCGAACCCGTGGTTCTTCGCCGCCGTCTACAATCTCGTCCTGACCGTGATCATCGTCGCGCTCTGGCCCGTGGCCGGAAACGACCGGGGAGCCCCGGGCCTCTTCAGCAGGCCGCGGGCCATGCTCATGCTCGGCCTTGTCTGCTCCATTGAGAATGTCTGCCACATGGCGGCCATCGCGCAGGTCGAGGCGGCCTACATGATCGCCGTCAAGCGCCTGAGTCTCCTGTTCGGGGTTCTCTATGGGGCGTGGTGGTTCGGGGAGGAGAATATCCGCGAGCGCCTCGCGGGCGCGGCCATCATGATCGCCGGCGTGTTCCTGATCCGCTGGGCGCAGGGGGGGTGAAAAGGCTAAAGCCGCAGGCAACAAGCCTCTTGGCGGAAGACAAATCCCCCTGCCCTCCTTTCAAACAGGGGGGAGAGGGGGATTTTTCGCCAGCTCTTTGCGGCTGGAAATCAGGCGCTGCAATGCGGTGATGTTCGTCAGGACGGCGAGGAGCACGATCGTCCACTGCAGGGTGCAGTCCCCGCAGCCGGGAAAGAACAGGCTGTTGATCGGCGCGTTCAGGACCGTTCCGGCGATGAGAAGGATCAGCCGCTCGGGGCGCTGCATGAGGCCCCGGAACTCGGTCTGCCCCAGGCCTTCCGCCCGTGCCTTCACGTAGCTCACCATGACGGAGCCCATGAGCGCCGCGGCCGTGACCCAGAACATCCAGCCGTCGCGGAAGTGAAAGAGAAAGCCGAAGAAGATGAAGAACTCGGCGTAGCGGTCGAGGGTGGAGTCGAACAGGGCGCCGAAGCGCGTGACCTTTCCCGACAATCTCGCCACGGTGCCGTCGATGGGGTCCATCAGGGCCGAGAACCACAGGAACATCCCGCCGAGGAAGATGAGCCCCGCAGCGAAGAAGATGCCCGCCACGAGCGAGAGACCGAGCCCCATCAGCGTGATGAGGTTGGGCGAGACGCCCGCAGCCACGAAGGGCCGGGCGACCTTCTCCATGAGGGCGTAATAACTCTTCTGCGTTCTTTGCCGGAAGCCCCCTTCCTCGTAGGGCATGGGCCATTGCTCCTCAGCGCCGATCACGTCCCTGCGGTTTGCGCGCAGTATGGGTAATGCGAACCCTGCTTTCCATGGGAAAAGGGAGCGTGCAGGGCTTTACCCGCCCGTCAGCGGGTTCACGGTACAGCCCTGCGCCCCAACGCCTCGAGCGCTTTCACTGCCTCCTCCCGGCTCGCGAAGGGCCCCGCCACCACCCGGTACCATTCCTTCTGCGGCGCAACGCGCCTCTTCACGAGTTCGACCCTGCCGAGGTCGGAGCCGATCTTCCCCACATAGCCCCTCGCCTCGCGCTGGGTCATGAACGTGGCGGCATGGACGCTGAAAGACCCGTCTGACCCCTTCATGATCCTGGCCTTCCCCGCGGACTGCGGCAACAGGACCTGGCTGCCCGTCAGGATGAGATCCACGTCGTTGATCTCCGGGTTGGACTCCAGGATGTGGTCCAGGATGGTGGCATCGGCCATACCGTACTGCCGGGTGGCAATGGACGAGAGCGTCGCCCCCTCGGGGACCACGACCGTCTTCATCGGCTCGCCCCTGTCCGCCGGCTCCCGCGCGACCGTTCCCCTCACCGGCGCCGGCGGGGCAGGCGCCGGCGCCTCCTCGCGAGCACGCGTCTTCGCAGCCGGGGTCGGGGCCTTTGCGGCGGTCTGCGCCGTCACCGCCGCTTCCTTCTTCGCAACCCCCGCCGTGTGCTTCCCGTAGTAATACCACCCGCCCAGCATCACGAAGGCCGCGGCGGCGGCCAGGGCGCCGTAGAGCCAGGGGGACCGAAGGGCCGGCCTGCCGGACGCAGCGGCCGTCGAAATCGACGAATCGGGGCGGATCAGGGACGCGGCAGCCCTCTGCGCGTCGCGCACCGCCCGGGCGGACACGGGGTTTTCGGACCTCTCCGCGCCGAGCGCGAGGGCGCCGCCGCACAGGGCGTCGAGGTTGCCGGGGATGCCGCCCGAGGCCTTGCAGAGCGCCTCGATCGCCTCCGGCGTGAAGACCCCCGCGCTGCCGCCGGCCCAGGCCAGCTGGTGTTCGATGTACCGGCGCGACTCGTCCGGTCCGAACGGGGCGAGACGGTGCAGGATCTGGATGCGCTGCCGGATCTGGCGCAGGTGCTTCGCGCTCAGCCTCTGATCCAGCTCGGGCTCACCCAGGATGACGATCTGGATGAGCTTGGTCCGGCTCGTCTCCAGGTTGGACATGAGCCGCAGCTCCTCGACGATCTCGTCCTTCATGCGGTGCGCGTCGTCGAGGAACAGCACGACGTTCTCGCCCTTCTCCAGGCAGCGGATCAGGAACTCGTAGAGCTCGTGCAGCAGGGGGCCCTTGCTCGACTCCGCGGTGCGGAGCCCCAGCCTGACCGTCAGCTCCTTGAGCAGCTGGTAGTACCGCTCGTGCGTCTCCGCGATCAGGACCGCCCGCGTCCCCTCGTCAAGACGTTCCATGGCCTGCCGGACAAGCTCCGTCTTGCCCATGCCCCGGCCGCCGAAGACGACGATGTACCCCTTCCGTTCCCGGATGCCGTAGAGGATGGAGGCCAGCGCTTCCCTGTGCGTCTCGGACGGGAAGAACGCCTCGCGGTCCTTGTCCTCCCCGAAGGGCATCCTGCTGAAGCCGTAGAACTGCACGTAATCCATGGCGGTCGCTCCGCTTGCGGCACACGGCGGGGGGTCGGCCCCGCGAACCCTTTGCCCCATTAGCGGAAAATCCCGCCGGGAAGTCAACAAAAATCGGCATCAGACCTTCACGTGGAGCACCGGCAGGGGCAAATGCCTCCTCTTCGTCTCGCCGAAGAAGGCCGTCTGCTCGCGCACGGTGGGCGTGCCGCGGCGGCCCTTGCCGAGTTTGTCGATGGGGTGGGCGGCGCCGAGGTGCAGGCAGTGCTTGCCGAACTTCTCGCGCATCTCGTCGACGGCCGCGTAGAGGTCGCGCACCTTCTCGGCCCGCAGGGGGCTTTCGAAGAGGGTGTACTGGACGTTGCGGTCGGGCGCGAGGTCCGCGAGGATCACGCCCGTGGCGCGGTAGAGCTCCTCCCTGCGGTAGAGCCCGTCGAAGAGCCCCCGCAGCACCTCGCAGAGCTCCAGCGGGTGCGCCGAGGGGCGGGAGAGCTTCACCTCGTCGCCGCGGTACTCGAAGTCGTTCATCTTGAGGAAGCCGATGAGCCGGCGCGGCGCGAGGTGGTAGCGCCGGGCCTTCATGCAGGCCGACTCGAGGTTGCGCAGCAGGTGCGCGAAGAGGTACTCGGGATCGCCCGTGGGCGGGGCGAAGGTCTTGGTCTTGCTGATGGAGGCGTAGTCGCTCTTCTCCTCGGCCGTGACGGGGTAGACCGACTCGCCGCGCAGCTCGCGCCAGATCTCCTGCCCGGGCTTGGTGAACTTCTTCCTCACGACGCCCTCCGGGAGCCGCGCAAACTCCAGGGCCGTCCGGATGCCCATCTTCCAGAGGTAGTTCGTCGTGGCGGGGCCGATCCCCCAGATCTTCTCGACGGGCAGCTCCCGGATGTACTCGGGGATCCGGCGGCCCGGGATCACGGTGAAGCCTGCGGGCTTGCGATGCTTCGAGGCCACCTTGGCAAGCACCTTGGAGAGCGAGAGGCCCACGGAGACGGTGATCCCCAGCTCGCGTTCGACCTCGCGCTTGATGTTCATGGCGATCGTCTCGTAGGAGGCGTGGAAGGAGCGGCGCAGGCCCGTGAGGTCGGCGAAAGCCTCGTCGATGGAGTACTCCTCCACCTGGGGCGTGAAGCGCCGCACGATGTTGTACATGCGCCGTGAGAAGAGGCTGTAGGTCTCGTAGTCCGAGGGCAGGACGATGAGCCCCGGGCAGATTTTCTTCGCCTCGTGCAGGGGCACGCCGCGCTTGATCCCCATGGCCTTGGCGGCGTAGCTCGCGCAGGCCACGATCCCCCGCTCGCCGCCCGTGATGAGGGGCTTGCCCCTGAGCTCGGGGTGGATCGCCTCCTCGCAGGACGTGAAGAAGGCGTCGCCGTCGATGTGCAGGACGGCCTGCGGCCAGGAGTGGATGTTCAAGAAAAGCTGTTCCATTCGTCCGTTCGATGGTTCCGTCTGTTACGCGGCAGCTCCCCCGGCATGAGAGGCTTTTCATGTCCCCTGGCCTTCCTCTGCCCTCGCCGGAGAGACTTCGCACATTCAATCTCCTCTACCCTGGCGGGAGAGGCGTTCTATACCTTTCAGGCTTCCTCTCCCCTCGCGGGAGAGGATTGAGGTGAGGGGGAACATTCCCCTTCCTCATACTGCAGAAAATCAGGCAGAGGGTGTCGAGGCGACATTCTTCCTGACGACTTCCAGGATCCCCTCCACGTTCTGGAATACTTCGTTGTCCCAGAATCGCAGCACGCTGTACCCCCGACCCCGGAGCCAGGCATCTCTTTCGGCATCACGTGCCGCTGCCGCGGCGTGTTGCCCGCCATCCAGCTCGATGACGATCTTTTTCTCGAAAGAAAAAATGAAATCCACGATGTAGTCTCCAATGGGCACCTGCCGTCTGAACTTGGCATTGTCCAACTGTCTGGATCCCAAATTTCTCCAAAGCAGTTCCTCTGCGCGGGTCTGCCTTTTTCTGAGGTTTCTGGCATTCACGGAAAGTCTCGATTTGTTCATGGTTCACCCTCACCCTGCCCTCTCCCATCGGAGGCTGTGTCGCAATAGGGAGTAGGGGCTGAGTTCTTTGACAAAAAAATATCCGTAACGCACCTCGAAGGATCGCCAACCCCGGCCCGGTGTGCTAGAGTGCTCCGCGAAAGGAGATGCGCTCATGGCCTATCGAACCGGCGACCGTCTGCAACTGGGGCTGCTGCCCGCCAGCATCGAGGACTACGTGTCCCCCGAGGACCCGGTACGGGCCTACGATGCCTTCGTGGAGGCCTTGGATCTGCCGCAACTGGGCATCGAGGTGGACCCCAACCAGGTCGGCAACGCCGCCTACGATCCGCGCGCGATGCTCAAGCTGCTGGTCTACGGCTACTCCTACGGGGTACGCAGTTCCCGCAAGCTCGAACGGGAGTGCCACCACAACCTGGCCTTTGTGTGGCTGATGGCCGGGCTGAGGCCCGACCACAAGACCATCGCGGAGTTTAGGCGCAACCACAAGGCGGCCCTCAAGCAGGTGCTCCGGCACTGCGCCCGGCTCTGCATCAAGCTCGACCTAATCGCGGGCAACGTGCTGTTTGTCGACGGCACAAAGATCCGGGCCAATGCCTCACGCTACCGCAGCCATGACCGGGCCTGGTACGAGAAGAAGCTGGCCGATCTGGATCGGCGCATCGAGCAGCTGTTGCAGGACTGCGAGGCCATCGACCGCCGGGAGCGGCACATGGACTCGTACGTGGCGATGCGAAAGGACCTTGCCCAGACGAACACGCTCAAGGACCGGGTCCAGGAGGCCCTGCGGGGCTTCGAGGGAGGCAGCCACCGGCACGTCAACCTCACCGACCCGGACTGCGCCCTGATGAAGAGCGTCCAGGGCAGCCACGCGGCCTACAACGTCCAGTTGGTGGTGGATGACAAGCAGGGGCTTCTGCTGCAGGCCGATGCCGTCGAAGAGACCAGTGATGTCAACCAGTTCGCCCGGCAGATCGAGGCCGCCAACGCGCTGCTGGAGAGTCCCTGCGAGACGGCCTGCGCCGATGCCGGCTATGCCGACACGGCGGAGCTCGAGAAGATCGACCGCCAGGGGATCCGAGTGATCGTGCCTTCACAGCGGCAGGCGAGGAAAGAGCCGGAAAAGCCGTTCAGCAAAAGCCATTTTGCGTATGACCCAGAGCAAGATGACTACAGCTGCCCTGAAGGTCACAGGCTCCGGTATGAATCGACGGAAAAACGCACGGGCAAGCGGCACTACGTGATCACCGACGCGGCCATCTGCCACGCGTGCCGGCACTACGGGAGCTGCACCCAGGCGCGCAGGGGGCGCAAGATCATCCGGCTGCCCAACGAAGAGGTTAAGCTCAGGCTGGAGGCCCAGTACGAGGAGGCCGCCTCGCAGGCCGTCTACGAGAGGCGCAAAACCCGGGCCGAGCATCCCTTCGGGCACATCAAGCGCAACCTCAAGGTCGATGCCTTCCTGCTACGGGGGCTCGAGGGGGCGCGAGCCGAGGTCTCGATGCTGGCCAGTTGCTTCAATGTGGCTCGCCTGATCTCGCTGCTCGGGGTCAACGGGCTCATCGAGAGGCTCCGGGCCCTCGGAAGGCCCTGCTTCGCACCGGCATGAGGCTCAACGGCGCTCTTCAAAGGGCCCTGAACCATCAAAACCTGCCCGACAGACCGTGCGCGGATAGACGTTACGGATATTTTGTTGTCAAAGAACGGGTAAACAACTCGTCCCCTCTTGACTGTTGCGACACAGCCTCTCGAGGGAGAGGGATTTTTGTATGGCCTCTCCCGTCGGAGACTGTGTCGTAATCCAAAAATTTTGTTATTCCGCACAAGCGAAGTGCGATACGGAATCCGGCATTTTCAGGAACTTCTGGATGCCCGCCTTCGCGGGCATGACAAAATTTCGTTCAATTTCCCGACTGCGACACCGCCTCTCAAGGGAGAAGAAAAATTCTACAAATGGTATTTTCGAACCACCGCGCTCACGATCCCCGCGATTTTCAGCTCCTCCCGCGCGCGGATGGGGGGATACTTCGGGTTGGCCGACTCGAGCACCACGGCGCCGCCCTTCGCCCGGGTGAAGTACTTCATCGTCCACTCGCCGTCCACCTGGGCCACGACCACGTCGCCCGTCTTCGGTTCCCGGCCCCGCTCGACGATGACCAGGTCCCCCGGCATGATCCCCTCGCCGGTCATGGAATCGCCGCTCACGCGCAGCAGGAAGGACGCCTCGGGCTTCGTCACGAGGTACTCGTCGAGCGAGACGAGGTCCCGCAGCTCATCCCCGGGGGGCGTCGGGAACCCGGCCTGGACGGCGCCCACGAGCGGCAGGGCGAAGTCGCGCCGCACGGGCCGCAGGAGCCCCCTGCGGTCCTGCTCGAGGATGCCCTCCTTCAGGAGCTTGCGCATCCAGAAGTGCACGACGCTCTTCGAGCGCACCCCCAGCAGGGGCATCATCTCCGAGTAGGCCGGCATCCGCCGGTGGTTCCGGTAGAACCCCGCCAACTTTCTCGACACGGTTTCGACGGTCCGCTTTTCCTGCATAAGACCCGAATAAAATCTCCCTGTGTCCCCTTTTTTGCCCTTGACTTCCCCTGCCCCCCAGGTTATAGAACGATCGTTCTATTGTCAAGAGGATTTTGGCGCCGCGCGAGCTCTCCGGCAGGGCGGAATGACATCAAAATCGTTGACATGATTGACGAAAGGCGATAGTGTGAGTCCCTCGAAATCAAGGAATGGCAAGGGCCCGGACGGGGCCGGTCCTGTTCCTGCCGAGCGGCTGAAGGTCGAAGGAGGGGCCTCTCTGGGAAAGACGGTCATCAAGCTCATCGCCACGGGTCTCGGGAGCGGTTACTCGCCCTTCGCGCCCGGCACGGCGGGCACACTCGTCGCCATCCCCCTCTACCTGGCCCTTTCGCCCCTGTCCTGGCCCCTTTACCTGGCATCGGTGTCGCTCCTCACCCTTCTGGCCGTCTACGCGTCGGGTGAGGCGGAAAGGATCTTCGACAGGAAGGATTCACCCCGGATCGTCATCGACGAGATCGTCGGCTTTCTCTGGTCGCTTTTCCTGGTGGGCCCGACGGCCGGGCGGATCGCGGCGGCCTTCTTCCTCTTCAGGATCTTCGATATCCTGAAGCCGCCTCCGGCGCGCTGGTGTCAGGACAAACTGCCCGGCGGCTGGGGTGTGGTGATGGACGATGTCATGGCGGGGATCTGGGCGAACGTGGCGATCCTGGCAGCGCTGCGGTTTTTTGATTTTTGAGAATCATCCGCCCCTCTCGGGCCGCACGTGAAAAATCCTCCCCTGCCCTTCTGGGAGGCCGTTATCTCGGATTCCCTCCCCCTCGACGGGAGAGGCACACACCAATTGCCCTCTCCCTCGACGGGAGAGATCACAAAAAAAATCCCTCTCCCTCGAGAGGCTGTGTCGCAATAGGGAGTAGGGGCTGAGTTCTTTGACAAAAAAATATCCGTAACGCACCTCGAAGGATCGCCAACCCCGGCCCGGTGTGCTAGAGTGCTCCGCGAAAGGAGATGCGCTCATGGCCTATCGAACCGGCGACCGTCTGCAACTGGGGCTGCTGCCCGCCAGCATCGAGGACTACGTGTCCCCCGAGGACCCGGTACGGGCCTACGATGCCTTCGTGGAGGCCTTGGATCTGCCGCAACTGGGCATCGAGGTGGACCCCAACCAGGTCGGCAACGCCGCCTACGATCCGCGCGCGATGCTCAAGCTGCTGGTCTACGGCTACTCCTACGGGGTACGCAGTTCCCGCAAGCTCGAACGGGAGTGCCACCACAACCTGGCCTTTGTGTGGCTGATGGCCGGGCTGAGGCCCGACCACAAGACCATCGCGGAGTTTAGGCGCAACCACAAGGCGGCCCTCAAGCAGGTGCTCCGGCACTGCGCCCGGCTCTGCATCAAGCTCGACCTAATCGCGGGCAACGTGCTGTTTGTCGACGGCACAAAGATCCGGGCCAATGCCTCACGCTACCGCAGCCATGACCGGGCCTGGTACGAGAAGAAGCTGGCCGATCTGGATCGGCGCATCGAGCAGCTGTTGCAGGACTGCGAGGCCATCGACCGCCGGGAGCGGCACATGGACTCGTACGTGGCGATGCGAAAGGACCTTGCCCAGACGAACACGCTCAAGGACCGGGTCCAGGAGGCCCTGCGGGGCTTCGAGGGAGGCAGCCACCGGCACGTCAACCTCACCGACCCGGACTGCGCCCTGATGAAGAGCGTCCAGGGCAGCCACGCGGCCTACAACGTCCAGTTGGTGGTGGATGACAAGCAGGGGCTTCTGCTGCAGGCCGATGCCGTCGAAGAGACCAGTGATGTCAACCAGTTCGCCCGGCAGATCGAGGCCGCCAACGCGCTGCTGGAGAGTCCCTGCGAGACGGCCTGCGCCGATGCCGGCTATGCCGACACGGCGGAGCTCGAGAAGATCGACCGCCAGGGGATCCGAGTGATCGTGCCTTCACAGCGGCAGGCGAGGAAAGAGCCGGAAAAGCCGTTCAGCAAAAGCCATTTTGCGTATGACCCAGAGCAAGATGACTACAGCTGCCCTGAAGGTCACAGGCTCCGGTATGAATCGACGGAAAAACGCACGGGCAAGCGGCACTACGTGATCACCGACGCGGCCATCTGCCACGCGTGCCGGCACTACGGGAGCTGCACCCAGGCGCGCAGGGGGCGCAAGATCATCCGGCTGCCCAACGAAGAGGTTAAGCTCAGGCTGGAGGCCCAGTACGAGGAGGCCGCCTCGCAGGCCGTCTACGAGAGGCGCAAAACCCGGGCCGAGCATCCCTTCGGGCACATCAAGCGCAACCTCAAGGTCGATGCCTTCCTGCTACGGGGGCTCGAGGGGGCGCGAGCCGAGGTCTCGATGCTGGCCAGTTGCTTCAATGTGGCTCGCCTGATCTCGCTCCTCGGGGTCAACGGGCTCATCGAGAGGCTCCGGGCCCTCGGAAGGCCCTGCTTCGCACCGGCATGAGGCTCGACGGCGCTCTTCAAAGGGCCCTGAACCATCAAAACCTGCCCGACAGACCGTTCGCGGATAGACGTTACGGATATTTTGTTGTCAAAGAACGGGTAAACAACTCGTCCCTCGTCCCTTCTTGACTGTTGCGACACAGCCTCCGACGGGAGAGGGCAAGGGTGAGGGTGAAAAAGGTACAGGGAACAGGCCCCCCTCACCTCAATCCTCTCCCACCAGGGGAGAGGAAGTCCAGGCGCGGGATGAAGATTGGTATTCTGACCATCGGCAACGAATTGACCAGCGGCCGCATCGCCGACGCCAACACGGCCTACCTGGCCCGTGAATTCCACGTCCGCGGCTGGGAGGTGCCCGTATCGGTGGCCGTGGGCGACGACGCCGGGGCGATCGGCGAGGCGCTGGACTTCATCCTGGAGCGCTCCGGCGCCGTCGTCGTCACGGGCGGGCTGGGACCGACTGCCGACGACATCACCACGGCGTGCATCGCGAAGTACTGCGGCCTGCCGCTCTACACCGACGAGGCGGTCCTGCAGCTCATCAAGGACCGCTTCGCGTCGCGCGGGATCCGCTGGACCGACAACAACGCCAAGCAGGCCATGTTCCCGCAGGGGGCCACGCCGCTTCGCAACCCCGTCGGGACGGCTTGGGGATACGCCCTGGAGCGGGGCGGAAAGCTCATCGTCGTCGTGCCCGGCGTGCCCATGGAAGTCAGGCGGATGACGCCGGAGGTTCTCATCCCGCTCTTCGAGCAGAGGGCAGGCAGGACGCACATCCTGACGCGGACGATCAAGCTCTTCGGCCTGGCCGAGGCGCTCATCGACAACGCGCTGGCGGACCTGCCCCTGGCCGGCACGACGGTGAGCCTCGGCTTCTACCCCCGCTTCCCGGAGAACCACCTGGTGCTCACGGCCAGGAGCCCCGACCGCACAAAGGCCGAGGCGGACCTCGCCCTCATCGAAAAGGGCATCGTGGAGCGCCTCAGGCGCAACATCTTCGGCTACGACGACGACACCCTCGAGGGGATGATCGGGGCCCTGCTCACGGAGCAGAAACGCACGATCAGCGTGGCCGAGTCGCTCACGGGGGGTCTTGTGGCCGACCGGATCACGAACGTCCCCGGAAGCTCGGCCTACTTCGAGCGCGGGGTGGTCGCCTACAGCAACCGCTCGAAGACGGAGCTGCTGGGCGTGCCCGAGGCGGTCATCCGGGAGCACGGCGCCGTGAGCAAGGAGGTGGCCCTCCTCATGGCCCAGGGGGTCCGCAGGGCAAGCGGCACCGACATCGGCCTTGCGACGACAGGCATCGCCGGCCCCTCGGGCGGCACCGCGGCAAAGCCCGTGGGCACCGTCTTCATCGCGGTGTCCGACGGCAAGCGGAGCATCTGCCGCGACTTCGCCTTCAAATGGGATCGCAGGCGTGTGAAGGAAATCACGACCGAGTGGTCCCTGGAGCTCACACGCCGGTTCCTCAAGGGGGAAGACCATGCCGAGTGACAACACGATCCGGACCTTTCTGGCCATCGAGATCCCGAAGGAGATCCTCGACCAGTTCGAGCGCGTGCAGTACCGCTTGGGGCGCTCCATGACGGGCGTCATCCGCTGGGTCAAGCCGGAGAGCATCCACCTGACATTGAAGTTCTTCGGCAACATCACCGAGCGCCAGATCCGCAGCATCCGCGACACCCTGGAGTCGAAGGCGCGGGAGCTCGGCCCGGTCGATCTCTCCATCGGCACGCTCGGCGTCTTCCCGAACCTGAGCAGGCCCCGCGTCCTGTGGGTGGGCGTGACGGAGGGCCTCAAGGAGCTTGCAGACCTGCAGGCCCGGGTCGAAACGGCCCTCGAGGCGGCGGGCTTCCCCCGCGAGGATCGGCCCTTCCGGCCGCACCTGACGATCGGCCGCATGAAGGGGGAGCGCCGCATCGATGGCCTCGACAAGGCCGTCGAGGACCACAGGGGGTTTGCGGCCGGGAAGTTTACGGCGGCGGAGATGGTCCTCTTCCGCAGCGATTTGAAGCCCGCGGGCCCGGTGTACACGCCGCTGGCGAGGTTCAAGCTGGGCCTGTAGAGATCCTCATCCTCGATCTTCCTCTCCCCTCTGCGGGAAAGGATTGAGGTGAGGGGGACGTTCCCCCCTCCTCTAGCTCCTCCTGACGGGGGAGGAGGTCGGTTTCGGGATGAGAGCAAACAGAACGATCACAACCTCCAGGAGGGAATTTTAAAGCTATGGCATCACACGAGCAGGACCGGGAGAAAGCGGTAGAGCTTGCCATCGCCCAGATCGAGCGCCAGTTCGGCAAGGGCTCCATCATGCGCCTCGGCGGCGAGGAGGTCATCGACGTGCCCGTGATCCCCACGGGGGCGCTGAGCCTCGACATGGCCCTCGGCGTGGGCGGCATCCCCCGCGGGCGCGTCATCGAGATCTACGGCCCCGAGGCGGGCGGCAAGACGACGCTGGCGCTGCACATCGTCTCCGAGGCCCAGAAGATGGGCGGGCTGGCGGCCTTCATCGACGCCGAGCACGCCCTCGACGTGGGCTACGCCCGCAAGATCGGCGTCGACGTGGACAACCTGCTCATCGCCCAGCCCGACACGGGCGAACAGGCCCTCGAGATCGCCGAGACGCTCGTGCGCAGCGGCGCCCTCGACGTCCTGGTCATCGACTCCGTGGCGGCCCTCGTCCCCAAGGCCGAGCTCGAGGGCGACATGGGCGACGCGCAGATGGGGCTGCAGGCGCGCCTCATGTCCCAGGCCCTGCGCAAGCTCACGGGCACCATCAGCAAGTCCAAGACCTGCGTGATCTTCATCAACCAGCTGCGCATGAAGATCGGGATGTTCATGGGCAACCCCGAGACGACGACCGGCGGCAACGCCCTGAAGTTCTACGCCTCCATGCGGCTCGACATCCGCAAGATCACGGCCCTCAAGCAGGGCGAGAACGTCGTGGGCAACCGCGTCCGGGTCAAGGTCGTGAAGAACAAGGTCGCCCCGCCCTTCCGGGAGACCGAGTTCGACATCATCTTCGGCGAGGGGATCTCCAAGGAAGGCGACGTGCTCGACCTGGCCGTCAACAACGGCATCATCGAGCGCAGCGGCACGTGGTACTCCTACAAGGGCGACCGCCTCGGTCAGGGCCGGGAGAACGTGCGCCTGGCCCTCAAGGACAACGCCGAGCTGCTGGCGAGGATCGAGGACGAGGTCCGGGAGAAGTTCGGGATCAAGAAACCCGAGAAGCAGGCCCCCGCGGAGAAGCCGCCGGAAAAGGAAAAGAAGCGATAAATGGAGGACCACCTCCAATACAAGCGGGCCAGGGAGCGGGCCCTGCGCCTCCTGGCCCTGCGGGGACGCAGCCGGGCGGAGCTGCGGAAGAAGCTCGCCGATCGGGACTTCACGGAATCCGTCATCGACAGGGTACTTGAAAATCTCGGCGGGCTGGGGTATCTCGACGATGGGGCCTTCGCCGTGAACCGGGCCCGGCACCTCGCCGTGAACCGCCTTTACGGCAACCGCAAGATCGAGGAGCAGCTGCGGGAAAAGGGCATCCCCCGCGAGGCGGCCCGTGAGGCCATCCGCGAGGTCCGCGAGGAGTTCCCCGAGAAAGAAGGGATCGCCCGCTACGCCGCCAGGAAGCTCCAAGGCCGAAGCCTCGAGAGCCTCGACAAGAAGGAACGGCTGGCCCTCGCCCGGATGCTCCAGGGCAAGGGCTATCACCTGGGGCTGATCCTCGATTACCTGGGGCCCTACGAGGAGAGCCCCGCATACGATACCGACTGACACTCATTTTTTGTATCCTCTCCCCAGGAGGGAGAGAATTTGTACACGTAATTGTCTCTCCCTCGCGGGAGAGGATACTCATTCAACGTCCTCTCCCCCGGCAGGAGAGAATTCACATTCAGTTTCCTCTCCCCTGGCGGGAGAGGATAAAGGTGAGGGGGAAAGCAAAACACCCTCCCTCACCCCCGCCTTCTCCGTTCGAGAGAGGGTGCACGCACGCAACAGGACCCGGCACAACACCAGGAGGGGACCGCATATGACATCGAGTGAGATCAGGGCCAAGTTTCTCGAGTACTTCCGGGAGAGGGGGCACGCCATCATCCCAAGCTCCTCGCTCATCCCGAAGGACGACCCGACACTGCTCTTCACCAACTCGGGGATGGTGCAGTTCAAGAACTGCTTCCTCGGCCTCGAGGACCGCGGCTACTACCGGGCCGCAAGCTCCCAGAAGTGCGTGCGCGCGGGCGGCAAGCACAACGACCTCGAGAACGTGGGCTACACGGCGCGCCACCACACCTTCTTCGAGATGCTGGGCAACTTCTCCTTCGGCGACTACTTCAAGAAGGAGTCCATCGCCTGGGGCTGGGACTTCCTGACCAACGTCATGGGCCTCCCCAAGGACAGGATGTGGATCACCATCTACAAGGACGACGACGAGGCCTTCGAGATCTGGAACAAGCAGGAGGGCGTTCCGGCCGAACGCATCGTCCGCATGGGCATGGACAGCAACTTCTGGATGGTGGGCGAGACGGGCCCCTGCGGCCCCTGCTCGGAGATCCTCTTCGACCAGGGCCCCGAGGTGGGCTGCGGCCGCCCCGAGTGCAACGTCGAGTGCTCCTGCGACCGCCACCTCGAGCTCTGGAACCACGTCTTCACCCAGTTCGACCGCAACCTCGACGGCAGCTTCACGCCCCTGCCCAAGCCCAACATCGACACGGGCATGGGCCTCGAGCGCCTCGCGGCCATCGTGCAGGGCAAGAAGAGCAACTACGACACGGACCTCTTCACCCCCATCATCGGCCACATCGCGAAGCTCGCCGGCAAGAGCTACGGCGAGAGCCCCGACGGCGACGTCTCCATGCGCGTGATCGCCGATCACTCCCGGGCCGTCTTCTTCCTCATCTCCGACGGCATCCTGCCCTCCAACGAGGGCCGGGGCTACGTCCTGCGGCGCATCCTGCGCCGGGCCTGCCGGCACGGCAAGCTCCTGGGCTTCGACAGGCCCTTCCTCCACGAGGTCGTCAGCTCCGTCGTGGAGGTCATGAAGGACGCCTACCCCGAGATCGTCGACCGGCTGGCCTTCGTGCAGAAGGTGGTCTTCAACGAGGAGCAGCGCTTCCTCGAGACGCTGGACACGGGCCTGCGCATCCTCACCGACGAGGTGGCCAAGCTCAAGGCCGTGGGCGGCACCGTCATCCCCGGCGACGTGGTCTTCCGGCTCTACGACACCTACGGGTTCCCCTTCGACCTCACCGCCGACATCGTGAAGAAGGACAGGCTCACCCTTGACATGGAGGGCTTCGAGAAGCGCATGGAGGAGCAGCGCGAGAAGGCCCGCGAGAGCTGGAAGGGAAGCGGCGAGAGCGCCGTGGCCGACAGCTACAAGAAGCTCTCCCTCAAGGGCATCCGGAGCGAGTTGGTGGGCTACGAGGAGGTCACCGAGGCCACCTCCTTCGTCACGGCCATCCTCAAGAAGGACGAGGAGGTGGACGTGATCACCGAGGGCACCAACGCCGAGATCTTCACCGACCAGACGCCCTTCTACGGCGAGACGGGCGGCCAGGTGGGCGACGTGGGCGTCATCGAGGGCGAGGGCTTCCTCTTCGAGGTCTGGGACACCCAGCGCCCCGACGAGAACCTCATCACCCACATCGGAAAGCTCAAGAAGGGCACCCTCCGGGTGGGCGACACGGTGCACCTCAAGGTGGAGAAGAACACCCGCAGGGCGACCGAGTGCAACCACTCGGCCACGCACCTGCTCAACGCGGCCCTGCACGCCGTGCTGGGCGATCACGTCAAGCAGGCGGGCTCGCTCGTCAACCCCGAGCGGCTGCGGTTCGACTTCACCCACTTCTCCCGCATCGACGAGAAGGAGCTGGACCGCATCGAGACGCTCGTCAACGAGTACATCCAGGCCAACCTCCCCGTCAAGACGAGCATCCTCGACAAGGAGGCGGCCATGAAGACGGGGGCGCACGCCGTCTTCGACGAGAAGTACGCCGACAAGGTCCGCGTCGTCCAGATGGGCAAGGTGAGCGCCGAGCTCTGCGGCGGCACCCACGTGACCCGCACGGGCAATATCGGCGTCCTGAAAATCATCTCCGAGTCCGCCGTCGCGGCGGGCGTGCGGCGCATCGAGGCCGTCACGGGCCCCGAGGCCGTGAAGTACATCAAGAGGCAGGACCACGAGCTGAAGAAGGTGGCCAACCTGCTGCGCACGGGCCCCTTCGAGGTGGCCGAGCGCGTCGAAAAGATGATGAAGCACCAGCGCGACCTGGAGCGCGAGATCGAGGCCCTCAAGGGCAGGCTCGCCGCGAAGGAGTCGGGCGACATCGTCAAGAAGGCCAAGAAGGTGGGCGACGTGAAGCTGCTGGCCGAGCGGGTCGAGGTCTCCGATGTGAAGGCCCTGCGCGACTTCGGCGACAAGCTGCGCGACAAGCTGGGCTCCGGCATCGTCTGCCTGGGCAGCCAGGTGGGCGAGAAGGCGATGCTGCTGTGCATGGTCACGAAGGACCTGGCGGGCAAGTACAACGCGGGCGACATCGTCAAGGAGATCGCCCCCATCGTGGGCGGCAGCGGCGGCGGGCGGCCCGACATGGCCCAGGCCGGCGGCACCCAGCCCGAGAACATCGACAAGGCCCTCAAGAAGGTGAAGGACCTTCTGAAGGGCGAAAAAAAAGTGGCCAAGAAGGCTAAAAAATAGTAGATTATCGCCAACCCGCAAAAAAGAAATGAACCCTCTCCCTCGACGGGAGAGGGCATGGGTGAGGGTGAATAATCCCCTCTCCCTTTCATACAAGACCCAATTCCCCAACTCCATCTCTCCCTTTCATCTTTACCTTGGGGGGCCGCAAGGCCCCCCGGGGGAGAGACGGCCTAATTTCACTTTCTTATCCCTCTTTGAAAAAAAGGGGGGATTTTACAAGGAATGGTTTTTTATGGAGGTCTCGTCCTAACCTGGTCAACAAATCAACGAATCATCTGATCAGCTTCTTTGTTATGAAACCGACTCTCTACCGACGGCCAATAAAACCCCGCTACTCGAAACGATTGCGGGGTTTTTTATGAAGACTGCTGACACGCAATCCATTTCATTTCTGGGGGGAGGCTCATGGAAATGGCAAAAGGTAAACGTTTTATAGCAGAGCGATCGAAACCCTTCTTCATTCTGGTCCTCGCTGCCCTGTTCATTGTTGCGTCCGCATCTTTCGCTTTTTCTCAAACGAACAGGTACGAGTCAATCAAAGGGGTCAAGTTCAAGGACGGCACCGTCCTCATGGGTACCGTCACCCAACTGAACGTCGAAACAGTCACCATCCGGCTCGAAAACGGCCAGACCGTTGTACGCAAGTTCGACGACGTGGATACATTCATCAAGCGCGATGATTCTGTTAAGACTTATCAAGAAACGAAGCCCGCAGCGCCTCCGGCAGCGGTAGTGGCACCGGCAGCAGTGCCTGCAGCAGTACCTTCGGCAGCACCCCCTACGACAGCTCCATCCGCGGCACCGGCGGCACAAACTCCCGCGACTCCTCCAGCAGCAGCTCCAGTGGCAGCGCCGGCAGCAGTGCAACCAACAGTAGTGGAAAGCACCAAAGCTGATTCGCTTGTGATGCAGCAGGAAAGTAAACCAGTTTATGCGTCGTCAACTTCGGCAAGAATTTATGACACACGTTTCTCTTCTTTGGAATTCGGAATCATGTATTACTATTATGATTATAAGGAAGTTAATGAGCCACCCCCTTTTAAAAGCACTGAAAGCGGATGGCTACCGGGAATATATTTAGGCTACGAATACAAGAAACCTTCAGATGTTTATACAAGGTTATATAGCCATATTGCAGTGGGAGATCTAACATATGATGGCTCAGTACTAGAAACTGGCGCGCCTTTCTCACATGACTCCAACCATTTTTTTTTCAAGTTTGAAGGAGACATCGGCTATACGGTTCCCATATCGGATAAACTGAAAGTCATTCCGTATACGGGATACGGTTACCGTTATTGGAGACGGGGCGAAACTGAAAACATTCGAGGTGTCTGGTCCTACAAAGAAATCTATACCTGGAACTATATACCCGTGGGAGTTAAACTTGATTATGCAGTAGATAACAGATGGAGCATCGGAGGTAATGCGGCGGTTCATTTCATGTTTGGCGGAAGGATGACTGCATATCTTTCAGAAATAAGCACCTCTTATTCTGACTATGAGTTCGACTTAGGTAACAAACCTGGCTATTACATAGAAGCTCCAGTACGTTACCGATTCGACAACAGTTGGTCATTGAATTTCACACCCTGGTATCAGTATAGTGAAATAGGGAAAAGTAATTATATCGGTACCTTTCATGAACCTGATAGCGAGACTCATCAGTATGGCTTCAATTTTGGTGTGTCTTATTTGTTTTAGATTCTTTTTTCTGAGCATGATTTACCGTCACTCCGCCAGGGTACGCATCATCATTTTTTTTATTGCATTATTGATTTTTCCGCAGATGAGTGAGATTGCGTAGAACAGAAGAGTGCAACGATGAAAGGCACTTATTCTACACCATGTAGTCTCTTGATTATCACTGGATGTATGATTCTTTTATCGGGTTGTTCAGTCCATTCATGGTACAAAGCAACATATGATGGAATATCTATAAATTACAAGGTTAACAAAGAGGACTTTATCAATCTCAACGAAAAAGTTATTGTTATTTCTCGCGACGAGAGACTCGATAAGGATTTTTTTGGTCCGGGAGTCAAACCTACATTTTTTACTCATTTAGGCGGATATTTAACCTTTGGTGTTTTTTATGCGTTCATTCCTTCAGAGCCAACGTTAAATAAACGGCAGGACCCTATTATATTCTTTAAGACTGCCTTAACAGAAAGATTATCAAAAAATGGGGTTTCAGTTATTGAAAATAAATCTAATGAGGCATTAATTTTCAATATACTGGTCAGTAAATTGAAACTTGATTTTGATTCTGGAACATGGGTTGGGGAAGTTGGCTACACTGGAGTGCCCCCCTGCGGTTAGACAACTGCGGTTAGGGTAACCGGACAGGACTTGGCGTTGTTGAACATTTCTTCAAACTCCACAGGCGGCCGATATCCCAGTGAGGAGTGCAGCCGCTTGCGATTTAAACGTCCTCGATGAAGGAGGGAAGACGATTCTGGACATCGGCCATCGTCCGGTACTCCCAGAGGTAGACCTCCTCGGCCTTCAGGGTCTTGATGAAGCTCTCGGCGGCCGCATTGTCGTAGGGGTTGCCCTTGCGGGCCATGCTGATTCGGAAGCCGTTGGCAAGCAACTCCTCCACGTAGTCTCGGGAGGCATACTGGACCCCGCGATCCGAGTGATGGATGATTCCTGCCGGGGGTCTGCGACGCGCCAGGGCCATCCGGAGGGCCTCCAGGCACAGGGTTGTGTCGATATTGCGCGAGAGCGCATAGCCCACGACCCTGCGGGCAAAGAGATCCAGGATGACCGCCAGATAGACAAAGCCGCTCAGGATGGCAATGTAGGTGATGTCGGCCACCCAGAGCTGGTTGGGGCCCGTGACCAGCAGGTTCTGCGCGAGGTTGGGATAGACCCGATGGGGATGCTCGCTGTTGGTGGTGCGGACCCAGCGGCGCCTGGGCTTGCGCGTCAATTCCTGTTCGCGCATGACGCGAAGCACCTTCTTGTGGTTGTCCCGGAACCCTCGACGATGCAGCTCCTTGGTCACCCGGCGATACCCGTAGCCGGGGAACTCCTCGATCACGGTCTCGATGCGGGCGATGAGCGCTTTCTCCCCGTCGGGTTGGCTCTTTGACTGATGGTAGTACGTGCTGCGGGGCAGGTTCATCAGCTCGCACCCCCTTTCGATGCTTTCGACGAGGGCACGATGCTCAGCGATGAACCGCCGCTTCTCTTCGGCGGTGCGAGGCTTCGCTGCACGGCTTTTTTTAAAAACTCGTTCTCCAGGGTGAGCCGGCCCACCAGCTGCTCGAGCTGACGGACGCGCTCCTCCAGGGCCGCTTCGTGACTGGGAGGGTTATCAAAGCGCCCCTTGGTGTACTGATCCTTCCAGTGATACAGCAGCCCCGACGAGATCTCGTGACGGCGCATCAGCTGCGCCGCCGTGCTGACCCCGCTCAGGTACTCTTCGATCACCTGACGCTTGAACTCGTTGCTGAAGGTTCTGCGTGGCTTCATGGCAAGATCCTTTCTCCCCCTCGTGGGGATCGGGGGTCCTGCCCGGTACTCTAACACATTTTGTCCAACTCAAGGGGTGCAGTCCACACAGCCTTAATCCAGAGGGGCGAGGAGTTTGTCTTTAAAAGAGAAATATATGAAAAAGCTACTGCTTATAATTGGAACGGGTTTGCTTCCGGGGAAAGTGCTATCAATGATGCTTTTAACAGAGCTATAAATAAGTTGGATGTTAATGATTGCTTCTTAAAAGCCAGCCTTAAAATATCAGAACAAACTCATCCCCCAAAAGCACCTGAGAAAATCGTATTCGATAATCAAAATTTACCTGCACAGGCATCTTCTCGAGATGCTACAACGACATCTCCCCTATTATCGATGAACTTACCCAACGAAAAGATCATCGATTCTAAAAGCAGCAAGACTCAAACGCTGGGCAGACACTGGGTGTTATTTCATACAGGTAAAGCAAATTACAAATATTATTACGATTCAGAAAGCATTGTTCGAACATCAAAGAATAATGTTCTTTTGTGGTCAAAAACAGTCTCCTCGAAGGAGGCAAGAGACGCCTTTCCTTCAACTGCTCAAGAAATTACGAGACGAGAAGAATACGATTGTTCAAAGCCATCGAGGCGAATCTTAGATATATTTAAAGATGGTGTCAGAGAAAGGATCAGCAATGAATGGCGTGATATTGCACCACAGTCACCCACCGAAATACTATATGAAATTGTCTGCAAAAGTAGAACTATTTACAATAAAGACAATAGAAATGCCGAGTAGAAAACATTTGGGGACGTCTTTCACATGTTCACAGCATAATCGGGTGTCAGATCTTGAATTATCAGGTTCTGACTACCGGCGACAACGCATCACTGACATGTGAAGACCCGGCCCCCATTTCCCCCGCCCCCAGGCGCGCCTGAGGCCTGGCGTCAGCCCACCGAGCAACACGGAAAAGAACGAATGAACGATTTCCCGTTCATGACCTCGTACTGGTTCGATTCACAGATCGCGACAGCGCCATCACTGTCCGGAGCGCAATTCGCGGACGTGGCTGTTGTCGGCGGCGGGTTTGCGGGGCTTTCGGCTGCACACCATCTCAAGTCCAGCGAGCCCGGCCTGCGCGTCGCGCTCGTCGAGGCGAAACACATCGGGTTTGGCGCAAGCGGCCGCAATGCCGGCTGGCTGTTGAGTTTGCCCCCGGTCCATTGGCTGCTGGAGGATCTCGATGACCCCCGGCGCTTGGCTGACATCCGGTGGACTTCTCAACTCTGCCGAGAAAACATCGCCCAACTGGGCAGATGGGTCGCGGACGAAGCGATCGATTGCGCGTGGACCCCGTCACGACACGTCCTTGCCGCCCGGAACCGCCTCGAGGCGGCCGCCCTTCGCTGGCTCATGCAGCGTTACGAGGCAATCGGCCTGCACTGCGAGTTCTTCGAGAAGGAAAAGATGGCCCAGCTTGTCGGGTACCCGGCAATCGCCGGTATGGCCTACGAGTTTGTGAGTATTCAGCCCTACCGGCTTGCGCGAGGGCTGCGACAGCGGTGTCTAGACCAGGATGTGCGGATCTACGAGAACACGCCCATCGAGACGATCCGTTCCACGAGCCGGGGCGTGCAACTGACCGCTGCCGACGGCGCCACGCTGACTGCCCGGAAGGTGATCCTGGCCACAAATGCCTACACACGCTCGCTGACGCTGGACGCGGAAATCCCGGCGACCTCGACCCAGCACACCTACATGCTGGCCACCGAGCCGCTGGAACCCGACGTGCTCGATCGCATTTCGCAAACCCGCACGCCCTTCGGCGACCCGGCCCTCTCTTTCTTCATCGGCCGCATCTATGAGAACCGACTCCTGTTCAACGGTATCGACCGGGCTTCGCGGGTCACACCGGAGGACGATCGCCATGTGCCGTCCTTTGTCAAGCTGCACAGGGAAATGCTGCGGCGGTTTCCGTTCCTCGAACCCGTCCCCTTGGCGGGGGCCTGGGGCGGGGCGGTACAGCAGACCCCTTCGGACGCCCCAATCGTGCGACGCTCGAAAAACGACCCGAATGTTATCCTGAATATCGGGTATGGCGGCGGGAGCGGTGTGGGCATGGCGCTCCTTTCCGGTCGATTGACAACAGGTCTGGTTTCGGAAAGGGGGCCAAAAGACGACGATGCCCAAAGGCTGCGCACCTTGCTCGCCAACAGCCGTTTCCCCAGGATGGGGCCCGTACGCGCCGTGTTCGGGGTGCTCAGGAAGATGGTTTTCGGCTAGCTTCCCGGGCTGCGAGGGACGATGAGGTCCGGAAGACAAAGGAGATCGCATCTCACGAAAAAAGCCGGGGTCCCGGGGCCTTTTTGCCCCGGGATTCCCGGCTTTCGCTTTCAATCCATCACGAACGGGGTCGCTCACGGGATACCGGACCCGTGCCCCGGCTCACTGGGGCTGGATGCTCCCCTGTGTCATGATGTAATTCTGGTTCGTGAGATTCGCCCTGACGTTCGTGTAAGTCCGAGAGCGCGGGCCGAAGTCAGACCCGACCCGGTAGGGCGTCACGGTCCCGCTCCAGCCGGCGGGCACCTTGTTGATGTAGAAGCCGCGCGCATCGGTCGTAACGGTCGTCCCCGGGCTGAAGATCATCTGGACACCGCCGACCGGTGTTCCGTACCAGTCCACCACGGCGCCGGAGATCGTCGGAAACAGGGGGAAGGGACCGCTTGCCGTTGTCACGAGCTGCGCCCAGTCGATGAGCGGCCACAGGGGCTTGCTGGGCAGGCAGCCGAGCACCCCCGTCGGGAAGGATAGGAAGCCCTTCAGCTCGCCGTAGAGCTGCCACCACGGGCTCTGGGTGTCGTCGATCGCCGTGATGGCCCTCAGCTGCAGCGCCGTGGTGGGGCCCGAAATCCCGTAGAACTTGAAGGAAAGCTGGGGCTTCACCGACAGGATGAACTTCGCCTTGCCCCCCACATCGGGCTCCGAGAAGGAATACATCGTGGAGTATGTCCGGACGGGTGTCCACTGGCCGTCCTGGTAATTCGCCCCGAGGGTGACGATGGCCCCTTCCTCGAGCCGGGCCTTCATCCCCGCGTAGACGCGGCCCTCTGCGGCCACGAAGACGGCCAGCTCGGGCGCCACGACGATGGGCAGCCGCCCCATCATGATGGTGACGGGTTCGAAGAAGAAGCGCCCCGCCTCGAATTCCCGATTGAATTCGACATCGCCCTCGGCCACGATGGAATCGGCGATGAGCTTCACGTCGGTTGTCGCGCCGTAGCCAATTCTGTCATATCTCAAGCCGAGTGTGACGTCGTCGCCCACGCCGTCAGATGTGGGTCTTATATACTTCAAGCCCAGTGTGACGTCGTCGCCCACGCCGTCAGATACGGGCTTTATATACTTCAAGCCCAGTGTGGCGTCGTCGCCCACGCCGTCAGATGTGGGTCTTATATACTTCAAGCCCAGTGTAGCGTCGTCGCCCACGCCGTCAGACGTGGGCCTTATATACTTCAGGCCCAGCGTGGCGTCGTCGCCCACGCCGTCAGATGTGGGCCTTATATACTTCAAGCCCAGTGTGGCGTCGTCGCCCACGCCGTCAGATGTGGGCCTTATATACTTCAAGCCCAGTGTGACGCTGTAGTTCATGCCCGCCACCGAGCCGAAGGTAATGCTCCCCGAGAATCGGACCTTCTGGCCGCGGGCGTTTGCGGCCTCGAAGGAGAAGGGCAAAGACGGCTTGCCCGGAACCTGCTGGATGGCCGGGCCCTTGCCGCTGTAGGCGACGAACCTGCGGTTCAGGAGGCTGCCGGAGTGCTGGACGGAGCCCTGCAGCACGGCATTCTCCAGCGTGGCCGGTCCCACGACGATGGAGAAAAGCCCTTGATCGTTTTGGTTAATCAGAAGCACTTTGCGCAGCATCCCCAGGGGCGTCTTCGCGGTCACGCCGCTGACGATGACATCCCCCGGCTTGAGGGAACTGAGAAGCGGTGTCGTCCCCCTGAAGCGCAGGACCTGGCAGCCGACCTTGTCACAGGGAAGCTCCGCAGGGTTGTAGGAACAGGGGAGCTCCGGAGGGGGAGGAATCAGGCACGGAAGCTCCGGGGGCGGCGGGATGAAGACCGGGCACCTCGCATCCGTCACGGTCCGTGTCGCACAGGGGAGTTCCGGAGGGGGCGGAATCAGGCACGGAAGCTCCGGGGGGATGTAGAAAAACGGCACGGGAAGCTCCGGGGGCGGCGGGATCAAGACCGGCGACGCACAGGGGAGCTCCGGGGGGATGTAGATGGCCGGCCCCGGGCAGGGAAGCTCCGGGGGGATCCAGATTGCCGGCGACGGGCAGGGAAGCTCCGGTGGGATGTAGATCTGAAGCTCCGCATCGGTCAGGATTTTGGTCGTGGGAGACAGGATGACCTGCCCGTCCACCGGCAAGACGGGCGGCACCACGGGTTCCGTGAGGCGGCTCTGGGCGGATGCCGGAGCGGCAGCAAAAAGGGGAAAAATAATCAGCAGGATCAGCGGCAAAATACTCTTCCAGCGATTCATACGGCACCTCCTTTCCGGCCGGACCCCGTCGGCAGGAAGGCAAAGGCAACTGTTCACCCTGCCCGGTCAACGGGGACCCTCTGTCAGCCGGCCATATGATTGAAACGGGGTTTGAACGTTCGCGGCATTCCCTGGCGAGGCCCGCAGGCGCCCGTCAGGAAACAGGCAGGACAATCTTGAGTTCCACGGCCCCCCCTTCGCGGACCATGCAGACGAAAAACCGGAATCCGATAACCGGCCCCTTCGCTCGGCAGTCCGCCCTTGCTGTATTTGCTGAGAACCCACCGCGGACCGGTTCCCTCCGCCGGCCCGTCGATGCCATTCTCTCGAGGATGACCGTTGAGACGAATTCGAAGGCGCTGCGCGCGGCGCGGGCGGGAACCGT
This sequence comes from Syntrophaceae bacterium, assembly GCA_013177795.1. Lineage (NCBI taxonomy): Bacteria > Pseudomonadati > Thermodesulfobacteriota > Syntrophia > Syntrophales > Syntrophaceae > Syntrophaceae bacterium. Next base: position 947,442 of record JABLXY010000001.1, read on the forward strand.
GTTCCCCCCGGCACAGCGGTCGCGAGAGCCTACAATTTTTCAATAAAGGCTCTGGAAGGAAAATCAAGTCGCATAAATGTATGATTTTCTGATACGAAAAAAGTATTAGACGGGACGGCCAGAGAACGGTAGCCGGCCGAAAACCATCGAAAATTCGTGTACTTGAGGGTATAGAAAACAATCATCGGGGTCCGGCGTGAGCATCGACATGGTCACGCACGCATTCGCGCAGGAGCCGGTGGATTCCCTGGCAATGCGGCGCATTCCCGCGTGCGGACTTCTCTATTGACTTCCGCCCCCGCCCGCAGTAATGCCTGCCCATGGCACGGAAGACCGCCGGAACCGGCAGGAAGACACGGTACTTCGACATCGCGCTGCAATGCGCCGCCCGAATCTCCCTCGAGTTCACGGAGCCCTTCGAGCGGGCGCTGCGGATCATGGAGGACTCGGCCCGGCACGTCTTCGTCACGGGCCGCGCCGGCACCGGGAAGTCCACCCTGCTTGCCCACTTCACGGAGACGACGGCCAAGCAGGTGGCCGTCCTGGCCCCGACGGGGGTGGCGGCCGTCAACGTGGGCGGCCAGACGATCCACTCCTTCTTCGGGTTCAGGCCCGACGTGACCCCCGAGACGGCCAAGAAGAAGCTCCGGGATGCCGATGCGGCGATCTACCGCAAGCTCGACGCCATCGTGATCGACGAGGTCTCCATGGTCCGGGCCGACCTGATGGACTGCGTGGACGCCTTCCTGAGGGTCAACGGCCCCGTCAAGGGCGCCCCCTTCGGCGGCCTGCAGATGATCCTCATCGGCGATCTCTACCAGCTGCCGCCCGTGGTCGGCTCGGCCGAGAAGATGCTGTTCAAGACGCTCTACCCCAGCCCCTACTTCTTCAGCGCCCGCGTCTTTGAGGGCCTCGAGATGGAGTTCGTCGAGCTGGAGAAGATCTACCGGCAGCAGGACGACCGCTTCATCGAGCTGCTCAACGCCATCCGAAACCGCACGGTCACGGAGGAGGACCTGGCGCTTCTCAACACGCGCGTCGATGCGGACTTCGAGCCCCCCGCCGACGAGTACTACATCCACCTCACCAGCACCAACGACCTGGCCGACCGCTACAACGAGGAGCAGCTCAAGAAGCTCAAGGGCAGGACCTGGACCTCGTACGGCATCGTCGAGGGCGAGTTCGGGAAGGAGTACCTGCCGACGGCGCCCGAGCTGAAGCTCAAGAAGGGCGCCCAGGTCATGCTGCTCAACAACGACACCTGGTGCCGCTGGGTGAACGGGAGCATCGGGAAAATCACGGGCTTCGTCAGGGACCCCGAGGCGGGGACGCTGGTGCGGGTCCGGCTCAACGACGGCGGGACGGTCGAGGTGGCGCCCTTCACCTGGCAGATTTTCCGGTTCGTGCTGCACGACGGCGGCCTGGAGTCGGAGGAGGTGGGCACCTTCACCCAATACCCGCTGCGGCTCGCCTTTGCCGTGACCATCCACAAGAGCCAGGGGAAGACCTTCGAGCGGGCGATCATCGACGTGGGCCGGGGGACCTTCGCACCGGGCCAGTTGTACGTGGCCCTCTCGCGCTGCACGAGCCTCGAGGGCATCGTCCTCCGCAAGCCCCTGCGCAGGCAGAACATCCTGCTGGACTGGGCGGTGGTCCGCTACCTGACCCGCTGCCAGTACCGCCAGGCCGCGAAGAGCCAGAGCCTCGAGGACAAGCTGCGGATCCTCAAGGAGGCTATCCGGCGCAGGCAGCCCCTGGAGATGGTCTACCTGAAGGGCTCCGACGTCAAGAGCCGAAGGACGGTGAAGCCGCTGCACCTGGGCGAGATGGAGTACGCGGGCAGGCCCTTCCTGGGACTCGAGGCCTGGTGCCTGAAGCGCCGCGACAGGCGGGTGTTCAACGTGGAGAAGATCCTCAGCCTTCGGCCGGCCGATGGGGAACAGTAGACTTTCCCCGTTTCGTGATATACTGCAAACACTTCGGATTTCCCTGAATTCCCCCGTGGGAGGGTGCATCATGAACTTCGCCTGTGCCTCACGCTTGAGCCGCCGTGCCGGCCTCGCCGGTTTCGGCATCGCGATCATGCTCTCCGCATCCCTTCTCGACGGCTGCTACGTGTACGCCCCGCCGCCTCCCCCGCCCGGACCGGTTTACCACGCAACGACGTCGTTCGGGCGCTCGTGGAACGCGGCGCTCGACGCCATGGAGGACGTGGGGGCGCGCATCGTGTCGGCCGACCAGAACACAGGGATCATCCGGGGGACCCGGGGCGGCATCGAGGCCACGATCACGGTCCGGACGCAGGCCGACGGGCGCGTGCGGGTGGGGTTCAGCTCGAGGGACGCCTCGGGCCAGGAGACGGGCCTGACCCGGCAGCTCTACCAGGCCTACGAGAGGAGAATGGGCCGGATGTGACCCGCCCCGGCTGGATGACGTCCCGTACACTGCATCGCTCCGGCCGGGCTTCAGGGCGGCATCGCCGCATTCCGCAAGCGCGGGCAAGTTCCGCTCAGGCATGTCGGAGAGGCGCGTCAAACGATGCGGAAACGTGACGCAATGAAAGGGAACCGATGGCGAAGGCGAAGAACCCCAGCGCCGACCGGCTTGCCTGGCTGGTTGCCCTGACGGCGGGCGTCACGCTTGCCCTCTGGGCGGGCAGCAAGTGGCACTTCGGGGACCGCTTCGCCGACGGATTCAAGTATCCCGCGAAGGCCGCCTCGCTGACGGCCACGACCCTGATGTGCTGGGCCGTCATCCTCTCCACGCGGCTCCGCTTCCTGGAGAACCTCGCCGCGGGCCTCGACAAGATGTACGCGCTCCACGGAAGAGTCGGGCGATGGTCCTTTTTCATCATCCTGCTGCACCCCCTTTTCCTGTCCGCGCACAACCTGCCCGACGTCGCATCCTTTCTGGCGGCCCTCTGGTTTCTCGAGCCCGCCTCGGTGCGATACATCCTGGGGCACAACCTGGGCGTTGCCGTGCTGATTCTGATGGCCCTGCTCGTCGCCCTGACCCTGTGGGTCCGCATCCCCTATCACATCTGGAAGAGGTCCCACGAAATCTTCGGCCTTGTCCTGCTGCTCGTCATCGCCCATGTCTACGTCGTCGACCAGGACGTTGCGGCGTACCCCCTTCTGCGGGCCTGGATGTACGGGCTCTTCGCCCTGGCGGCGGCGAGCTTCCTCTACATCCGCCTCATGTACCGCTTCCTCGGCCCGCACGTCCCCTATGCGGTGTCGCGCATCGAGCGCTGCGGGGACATCCTCGAGATCACCTTCTCCCCGGCGGGCAGAAAGCTGGATTTCAGGCCCGGCCAGTTCGTCTACCTCGTCGTCTCCAGGCCGGGCATCAGCCGCGAGCCGCACCCCTTCTCGATCGCCTCCGGGTACCGCCTGGACGGGAAACTCAAGCTGGGGATCCGCATGGTCGGCGATTACACGCGCACTCTGGACCGGCTCGAGGCTGGCGATGCCGTCACATTCTACGGCCCCTACGGCCGCTTCGGCGACCGGTTCCTGTCCGCGGACCGTGACTGCGTGTTCGTCGGGGGCGGGATCGGCATCACCCCCTTTCTCGGGATGTGGCACGTCGCGCTCCATTCCGAGGAGCGCCTCGACGAGCGTGACGTGCCGGCATCCATCCGTCACTTTCACCCCGAGATCCTCAAATCGTGGAAAAGCCCGCGCGTGCACCTCTTCTACGTGTGCCGGGACGAGGCGGACGCCAGCTTCGACGACGACATCCGGGGCGAGATCGCCGCCTGCCGCTCACTGGGGTTCGGCCCCCCCGAGGAGCGTGACCATGTCTACGAGCTCTACCTCAGCGGGAGCCGCGGCCGGATATCGGCGGCCTACATCCACAAGCAGGTCAAAGGGGGTGCGGTGGGCCGGATGATCTTCCTCTGCGGCCCCCCGGCGATGATGGAATCGCTGAGCCGCGAGTTCAGGGAACTCGGCGTGCCGGACGACCGGATCGTGTTCGAGAGCTACAGCCTGAAATAGTCCGGACCGAGGCACAAACCGCCGGGGCGGCCGGCTGACGCGATGAGGCTCTCCCCGGTGACCGGGCGCCTATCTCCCACGGCCCCGTTCTCACGCTTGACTTCCGCCTATCGCTCATGGATAACTGATCGTGCGCGGGACGCCGGGCGCGACGCGTCCTTTTCAGCGGTACAAGGGTGTCCCTTCACTGCATCACGCGTCATCAAGGGGGGTAAAGAGATGAGAAGGATATGCCGGTTCACGTCCCGTGCCTTCCTGCCGTTGGCCATCGCCGTCCTTCTTCTTTCTACGTTCCCATCTGCAGCAGTCTCCAGCGCCCAGGCTCAAGGCGCCGTCAAGGTCGTCCAGTTCAAGGACGGCACGACGGTCACGGGCAGGATCCTGGAGATGAACGTCTACACGATCCGGGTCCAGTCCGCCGACGGGTCGGTCGTCACCCGCCCGTTCGACGACATCGCGTCGATCCGGAACCGTGACGATCTCGCCCAGCCCCGCAGCATTCTCCCGGTGCACGCCTTCGCAATCGGCTTCGAGGCGTTCCACAAGGCATACAAGGAACCCGACGTGATGAACGAGAAGGGAATGATGTACGGGATCGGCCTCGCGTACACGTACCGCGACCGGGTGATGCTGAAGGCAAGCCTGCTGCTGGCCTATGGCGAGGTGGACTACGAGAACTCCGGCACGCTGGACGGCATCCCCGACCGTCACGTGGAGCTGCGGGGCCTCGTGGGGTATGATTTCGCCGTAGACTCCACACTGGTCGTCACGCCGTACATCGGCCTCGGCTATCGCTTCCTGCGCAACGATTCCGCCGGGATGATCACATCCACCGGCGCCCGGGGCTACAACCGGGAGTCCAATTATGTCTACTCGCCCATCGGCATCGCCGTCGTCAAAATCCTGCCCGATGGGTGGTCCCTGTCGGCCGAGGCCGAGTTCGACTACCTGTGGTACGGCAAGCAGTACAGCGACCTGAGCGACGCCAGCCCGCTCTTCCCCGACATCTCCAACGAGCAGGACCAGGGCTACGGCATCCGGGGCTCCGTCCGGATCGAGAAGAAGCTGGCCGCGTCGTCGGTCTTCGTTGAGCCCTTCGTCCGCTACTGGCACATCAGCCAGTCGGACGACACGATTTTTACCGCCGGGGGCACAACGTACAGGGGATACGAGCCCAAGAACAACACGACCGAGATCGGCGCATTCGTGGGGCTCAGGTTCTAGGGAGGACCGTCCGTGCAAGCGCGTCTCATCGCATACGCCGCATGCCTCGCCGCCGCTGTGCTGCTGCTCAACGGCTGCCTGCCCGGCATCATGATCTCGAGGCCAGAGCCGACGGCACAGGGCCAGAGCGTCGAGTTCCGGCTGGGCAACGCGGTGGAGATCGGTGAGTGGGTGTCCTTTCAGAAGCGGGTGTGCGGGGATCTCGGCGAGGCAACCGCGGGCTTTCCGGAGGATGTCCGACGCGACATCTATCGATACTCGTGCGTGGAGCCGAACCGGCACGCCCTGGGAGAGACCCTCGCGAAACTGCAGCCCGGACAGCTGGACGACCTCTGCGCGAGGCTCTCCGCGAAGGGCTATGTCGTCACGAAGGACCGGATCCCGAAGCCCGCGGGTGAGCTGGGAACGGCCTTTCTCGTCCTGATCGGCGCGATGGCCGTCGTGGTGGGCATCGCCGGGGGGATGTAGGCGGGCTTCAGCCGAACAGCCACTGCAGCAGCCAGTGCGTGGGCAGGAAGATGAGCAACGGGAAGCCGGCCATCAGGAAACCGAGATAGATGAGGGGCGGCACCCGCGTCTGCGGCTTGGCGCCCGGCCCGAACACCCAGTTCACGTTGTCTTCGGGGTCCGTGAAGAAATAGGCCAGCAGGAGAACGGCCCAGGCGAGAACCGTCTGCGCGAGCCAGGCCTGCGGCGAGTAGCCGAGCACATGGACCATCCACAGCAGCAGGACGGGCAGGAAGACATGGAACAGGGAGAGCCCCCGGAGGTACAGCGGCTTGTCTGCGTCGAACATGTAGTCCGTCAGCCCCGTGACCCGCCTGCCCGTGAGGAGCTGCCCGAAGTAGCTCACGTTCCAGAGCACCTCCGGCAGGAGAACCCCCACGGCGGTCATGCTGGCCAGCAGGCTGCTCTCGAGCCACAGTGCCGGGACGGTCATCAGCAGGGCGATGTCCGAGAACCAGAGAAAGTTCCCGAGGCGGTACTTGACGGAATACACCGCCACGACGACGGCGACGAAGAGCGTATAGGAGATCTTGACCCACAGGGGTATCATCACGTCCTGACCACCCGTTTCCGGCTTGCACGCGTTGCCCGCGTCGGGCCTCGCCGGCAGATGCAAGCCTGAAAGAGAAAAGCTGTTCGGCCCCTCCGCAACGGAACGCGGCGCCCGGTCCCGCTCCCTTCGCGGAAACCGGCATGGCAGCATGATACACATCAACGGCCTGCAACGCAAAGCATTCGGGGCCCGGCGCCGGGACATGCCGGCACCCCCCCGTGAACCGACCAAACCCGGAGGGCCATGAGCATCGCGGACTGGCTGGATCAAAAGGAAGAGGAAGGCGTCGACGTCTCGCAGATCGAACTGCCCGAGGAACTGCTGTACGACGCCGTCCCCGACGAGACCGTTTTTTTCAAGACCTATAACCCCTGCAGCGTCCTCTGCGCAAAGGAGCACCCCTTCGCCACGGTCGAGCGCTACGGTCACTGGTACTACTGCCGGGGGCAGGACAAGAAGGCCGGCATTCACACCAAGGGCATGGAGTGGCGGTTCATCACCCGGAACAGGGATCTTGCCATCCGGACCGCCCGATCGCGCATCGAGTGAACCGAGACACCAAACCAAGGAGGTTGAGGACATGGCAGTGAAGAAGGCAGCAACGAAGAAAGCAGGGACGAAAAAGGCGGGAACGAAAGCGGCGGCGAAAAAAACGGTGACGAAGAAAGCATCCCCGAAGAAAAAAGCGGCCCCGAAAAAGACGGCGAAGAAGGCTTCGGTGAAAAAACCGGCGGCGAAGGCCGTGACGAAAAAATCGGTGAAAAAGGCCGCCGGGACGCCGGCCAAGGCAACCCGATACTGCCTCGGGAAATGCCAATGCGGAAGCCCCTGCTGCTACGACAAGGGGCACACCGGCGCCCACAAGTGCATCAGCCACGCGTAATGCGATCGCCGGCGCCGCGAGGGTGATCGGAGGCGAGCCGTGCAGGGGAGGTCAAGGCTTATGATGCTGCTGTTGCAGTGTCTCTTTCTCCCGGACTGCCCCTCCCGCACGTTTCCGCACACGAGGAGGAAACACCGGATGACGAGGATTCTTTCGATTGCTGCGTTTCTTTTCCTGCTCGCAGCCCCGGCGCCCGCGCAGGAGGCCGGCAAGGGAAACCCCACCGTCGTGATCAAGACCAGCAAGGGCGAAATCGAGGCCGTGCTCTACAGGGACAAGGCGCCCGTCACGGTCGACAACTTCCTGCGGTACGTCGAGGACGGCTTTTACAGCGGGACGATCTTCCACCGGGTGATCCCCCGGTTCATGATCCAGGGCGGGGGATTCAACCGTTACTACACCCAGAAGGCGACCCGCCCCCCCATCAGGAACGAGGCCGCCAACGGGCTGAAGAACGAGCGCGGCACCCTGGCCATGGCGCGAACCCCTGCGGTGGATTCCGCCACGGCGCAGTTCTTCATCAACGTCGCCGACAATGCCGCGCTCGACCACGGCGTCCGCGATTACGGCTACGCGGTCTTCGGCAGGGTCACCAAGGGAATGGACGTGGTGGACGCCATCTCGAACGTGCCGACGGGAGCGCAGGGGCCGTTCTCCTCGGACTGCCCGCGAAGCCCCGTGATCATCGAGTCGATCCGCGTGAAGTGAACGAAAACGGAAAAGGAGGCGCTCATGGTCATCATCACGAGCAAGTACACGAAGCCGCTGGAGGTGATCGACTCGCTGCTGGCCGATCACCGGAAATTCCTCGCCGAGTTCTACAGGCAGGAAAAGTTCATCGTCTCCGGCCCACAGAACCCGAGGGTCGGCGGTGCGATCCTCGCCAACGTCGGCATCGACGAGGCGCGGGAGATCATGCAGAAGGACCCCTTTGTGATCCACGGGGCCGCCGAGTACAGCTTCATCGAGTTCACGCCCGGCTTGCATGACCCGCGCTTCGCCTGTTTTCTGAAGTGAGGAAGGCCCCGCGCGCAAGAAGATCCCGCCTTTCCGGGCGGGAATTTCCGCCGCGGGCCGCATAAGAGCACCGGCTGAAAATAAAAACAGAATTTTTCTTGACTTTCCCACACGGGCCGTGTAATGTGGCGGCACATAAAGCACCCAGGCAGGGTGCGAGTAAAGTTGGATACAGACATTTTGAAGTGCAAAGGATCGCCGCCATGCTCTTTAGGGTCTTGGCGGTTTTTCTTTCTGTCATGATGGTCGTCCGACTTTGAGAATTTTAGGAAAGGAGGATGCCAGCATGTCAGAAGGCAAAGTGAAGTGGTTCAACGAGCAGAAGGGCTTCGGCTTCATCGAGAAGGACGAGGGCGGCGACGTCTTCGTGCATTTCAGCGCCATCCAGGCCGGCGGGTTCAAGACTCTCCACGAGGGCCAGCGCGTGAGCTTCGACGTGACGCAGGGCCAGAAGGGCCCGGCGGCCGCGAATGTCAAGCCCCTGTAATCGACCGTGACATGGAAAGAGGCGCCCCGGCGTTCCTGTAACGACTTCGGGGCGCCTCTTTCCGCATTCCCCCGGCGGGACCCATGCTGAAGAAACACCGGTACGCCCTGCTCTCGAGCCCGGCCCACTCACTTTTGTACCACGTGATCCGCGCCTACTCGCGTACATACCGGATGACCGTCGAAAGCGAGGCGGAATGGATGGACCACCTCAAGACGGGCGGGACGGTCCTTCTGTGTGCCTGGCACCAGCAGTTCTTCGCCGCCATCCGGCATTTCCAGTCCTACGCGCCCTTCCGCCCGTCGCTCATGATCAGCAAGAGCAAAGACGGCGACATCATCGCAAGGGTGGCCGAGAAATCGGGGTGGCATCCCGTGCGGGGCTCCTCGTCCCGCGGCGGGGGGAGCGCCCTGAAGGAAATGGTCGAGAGGCTCCGGCATTCGCGGCTCGCGGGCCATATCGTCGACGGGCCCAAGGGGCCGGCGGGCGTCGTCAAGGCCGGCACCATCAGCCTGGCCCGTGCCACGGGGGCCGTCCTCGTCCCCATGTTCACATCGGCCGACCGCGCCTGGTACTTCAACAGCTGGGACCGCTTCATGATCCCCAAGCCTTTCGCACGGGTTACCCTGCGCTTCGGCCGGATGATTGACCTGGACGGCTCCCGCGATGGCGAGGACTTCGAAGTCCATCGCGCGGCGCTCGAGGCCGCCATGCGGCCAGGCCTGATCTGCTGAGCCGCCCCTGCCCCCGTTGACAAACTGCCCGCGGCCGGGTTAGTTTTACAGAAAAACGTACCGGCGGGGCGGAAGACCCCCCCTTCTCCGGGTCTTCTCGTGCGTCAGCCCTGATTCTCTCCGCGGCCCCGTTCCCGAAACGACGAAACCTGTCGAGGTGAAATCATGAAAAGCGCGATCGTCATGCTGACGTGCCTGGCGCTCTGCGCGGCCTGCCTCTCCCCCGCTGCGGCAGAGCGGATGATCAACAACTGCCCGCTGCCCGACGACATGAAGATCGTCCCGCCGGACCCGGACGAGGTGCCGGCGAAGCTGGCCAAGCTGTCGGGAATCTGGGAAGGAAACTGGGGCCCCATGCCCGTGCTGTTCATCGTGGAGAGGATCCGCAAGAACGAAGCCGTCGTTCTTCATGCCGTTGCGGGACGGCAGATGGCGAGAGGGATGTCGACCCCGCCGGGCCACTTCAGGAAAGTCTGCCCCGTCGAGATGGGCGAGGACGGGCACTACCGCATCGTGATGGAACTGTCCCAGGGCACGAACCGGCTGATCCAGACGGACGACCCCCGGTACCTCCGGGTCGTCCGGGAGGGGTTCTCCGGGCTGACGGAGGCTTCGCGGGACACCATGTTCCGGAAAAGGGAGACCCCGTGACCGGGGATCCCGCGGTTTCGCTCCGGCGCTTCCTACCGCCTGAGGGCCTTGAATTTGTACTGCTTGCCGTCGAACGTCGCCACGTGGCCCGTCATGAACTGGTTGCCCTCGATGACGAAGCGGACGAAGTGAAAGGGTTTCTGCTGCCCCTGGGCGTTGTAGAGGATGACCTGCCCGACCTTGTAGAAATCCGGGATGACGCCCGAGGTCAGCTCCGTCGGCTTGAAGCCGGGCACCTCGATCTTGCCCTTCGATGAGAACCCCGTCTTCGGATAGTCGTCCGAGACCAGGTTCGCCCAGCCCGTCCGCCCGTCCTCGAACGTCAGGACCCAGTATCCAGCCATCACGTCCTGCGGCTGGGCAGCCTCCGCGCCGGTCGACGCCATCGGCATCGCGATCGGCATGACCATCAGGGCGAAAAGTAGGAATAGCGACTTTCTCATGAACACCTCTTCGTGGGGACCGATCCGGTCCGTCTGATGAAGACAGCAGCGTTTCCGAATGTCCGAAAAACCATGCCCCGCCGGTGACTACTGCCACTTCAGGTCGGGGTATTTCCGGGTGTACTCGGCCAGGATTCTTCCCACGCTCTCGTGGGCCGGCTTGTCCGGGCTGCAGTACTCCAGCGCCCGGTGCCATGGCCTTCCGTCATAAGAGGCCCACAGGACGTGAGACCCCACGCAGCTGTTCGTCTTTGCGTCGTAGGCGTAAGGGCGGGTGAACTCCAGCCGGTACTTTGCCCCGGGGTTCTTCTTCGCCGCCACGTCGCGCTGCAGGGCCGACATGTAGCTGGCGCAGACGGTCGCACCGCTGACCTTCGGGTCCGCCGCCGGCGGCTTCGGGGTGACCTTCGGGGGCGGAGGCTCCACGGGGGTGATGTTGTTCTTGGCCAGCTGGTCCTTCACGACGGAGAGCACCATGCCGTCGCTCACGCCGAAGAGCCGGAGCCACTTGTACTGCGTCTGATAGGCCTCCCCCTCAGGGCGCCCGAAGTCGAAGGCCGACTGGTAGTTTGTGTGCCAGTACTCATGGATGAGCAGGGAGAGCTGCTCCAGCCGGGCGAGGCGCTGGGCCTTTTCCCTGGTCATCTCGGGAGTCAGCGGCCGGCCCGGGTTGCGGGACAAGTCGAAGAAGCTTTTGTAGAGGTGGATCGTCGTGATGCCCGACCAGGAATACACGTGGGCATAGGCTCCCGCCATATAGCCGATCGGGTTGTTCGTGCGGGAGTACTTCCGGCCTTCCAAATTCTTCAGGATGCCTTCCAGTTCGGCCGCCTCCTTGACCCTCCCCGACGCAGAGAGGGCCTTCACCTGCTCCCGGCCCTCGAGGATGCAGTCACGGACGATGATCTGCTCCTCCTGGGACAGGCCATACTTCCAATCCCAGGGATTCAGGCCGCCGTGAACCGAGAAGGGGGAAAGGACCATCAGCACCCATGCCGCCGCAAGCAGGAGGATCATCTGTCTTCTCATGGACCTGTCCTTTCCCGCCGGCTATGCCCAGCGTTGGTAGAGGTGCTCGACCTTGTCGCCCTTGAAGACGACGTGCACGGTCATCTTCCGGCCGCCGGGGAATTCCAGCAGGCCTGCCACGACGAAATAGCCTTCCTCGGCTCCCGCCGCCTTCGGGACGAACCGGCCTTTTCCGTATTTCGCCATGGAGTCCCGGAAGTGGCGGAGCCCCTTCTCGCCGATATCGCGCCTGAAGCGGTCGCTGCCGACCTGCAGGGCAGCGGCAAACTGGCCTTCCAGGGTGCGGTCGATGAACCAGACGGCGCGCTGGGCGTAGGACTGGCCCACGTCCTGCGGCGGCGCGGCGGGGGCCTTGGCGGCCGTGGGCTCGGCGTACATCACGACAGCGACAACGAACGAGAGGGCAAGGAGGGCCCCCGCGATGCGGCATGCCGTTTCTCTCATAAAAGGTTCCTTTCTCGATGCGGAATCGTCGAGAACCGATGCAAGAAACAAACCATTCTCTGCCGCTTGCCGGCCATGCCGGCATCGAGGAGATCCTTGCCAAACCCCCGGGCCTGACCTATGATGTCCGCACGATGGAATCCCGATTCCTTGATTGCCCGGACGGGGGATAACGGAATGCAGAAGGAAACGAGCCCTTACGCCTGCCACGTGTTCGTCTGCACCAACGACCGCCGCGGCGAGCGGAAGTCCTGCGCCGACGGGGGCGGCAATGCGGCATTGAAGAAGGCTCTGAAGGACGAGGTGGAGAAACGCGGCTGGAAGGGCCGGGTCCGCGTATCGTCCAGCGGGTGCATGGGCCTCTGCGGCAGGGGGCCCAACGTGCTGCTCTATCCGCAGAGAACATGGTTTCCCGCGTCCTCGCCGGAAGACGGCGAAAAAATCATCGGGGAGATCGAAGTCCTGCTCTCCGCGGAAGAGAAAGGGGCGTCCCGTTGAACCGCCGACGGTTCCTGCGAATGCTTGGCCTCCTCGGCCTGGCACTGGGTGCCGGTGAGATCCCTGCATGGGCCGACACCGCACCGAAGAGCGGCAGACAGAATCCCCTCGGAGGTCTCCGCATCATCGATGCCCACGCGCATCCGGACAGACTTCACCTCACGAAACACGAACCGGATGAATCCTCCTCCGTCTCGGCCATGACGGAAATGGGCATGGCGGCAAGCGTCTTTTCCGCCGTCGGGGACCGGGTCCATCTCTCCGGCGGACGCCTGCCCGGACCGGAACGTTTCCAAACGATGCGCCAGCTCGATTTCTGGAAGGACGGCATCGTCAAGTCCGGAAAGGTCAAGCTCGTCCTGAAATCCGCCGACATCCCGCCGGCTCCGAAGCCCGGGGATGCACCGGGGTGCATCCTCGCCATCGAGGGCGGAGACCCCCTGTCAGGCAATCCGGACCGGGTCAACGAGTTCTACGATTACGGCGTGCGCCTCATCACGCTCATTCACTACAGGAACAACGAACTGGGCGACTGCATGAAGAGCTGGACGGGGCTCAACCCCGGGCCCCGCAACGGGGGGCTCACGGCAGACGGGCGCAGAGTCATAGAACGGATGCAGAACTTGGGCATGGTCGTCGACGTGGCCCACGCCGACTCGCGGACGCTCCGGCAGATCGCCGAGATCACGCAGCGGCCCGTCCTGGATTCCCACGGCAGCCCCTGTGCGCTGGCCGACACGAACCGCTGCGGACGCTTCCGCACATGGACGGACATGGAAACGATCGCGAAGACAGGGGGTGTCGTCTGCACTTGGACGTGGGGGATGACGCAGGGCAGGACGAAGAGGGAGACGTTCCGTGACTGGGCCGCCGAGATCAGGGAGATGAAAAGACGGATCGGGATGGAACACGTCGGCCTGGGGACCGACGGCGGGGGCGGCATCCCGCGGTTCGTGAGCGGCTACCGGGACATCCGCGATCTCTCTCACCTCGTTTCGGCCATGCTGGACGAGGGCTTTTCGCTCGCCGAGATTACCGCCTACATGGGAGGCAACACATACCGGGTGCTCGAGGCCTGCATCGGTTAACCCTGCGAGGGGCTCCCCCCGGGCGGCTTTTCGCTCCCCGGCTTCGATTCGCCCGGTTCCTCCGGGGCAGCAGCCCCGCTCTCCCCGCCCGCTTCCCCCGGCTCTTGAGGCGATTCCGCGGCGGCCTCGGCGACCGGGGCTTCCTCGAGGGCCGCAGTTCCCTCGGGAGGGGACGCCGGAGGTTCCGCCCCTACCGCTGGCCTCTCACCCTCGATCTCCCCGATCCACAGCGGGTGGCGGTGCTCCGCGTAGTCGAGGCGGACGGCACCCGTGAAGATCCCGCGGAGCATGGGGCGGTTCGGTTTCAGGGCAATCGCCCCGATGTGGGCCACAAAGGCAAGCACAAACAGGACAAAGCCGATGTTGTGCACCCACGTGGCCCAAAGGACGACCGCGTAGTTGAGATCGGGGGCGTAGAGGTTCTTGTAGGTCTTCACGAGCCCCGAGACGATCAGCATGGCGATGATGACGGCCATCCCGACATAGGCCAGACGCTGCTCGGGCAGGTACTTGTGGAACGGCGGCTCCTCGCCCTTGCCGAAAAAGCTCTTGATCACCTCGATCGAGGTCCGCAGGTCCCCCTTGCGCGGCATCAAGCCCCGGTCGCCCCGCAGACCGTGATAAACGGCGTGAAACAGGGCGGCAGCGACAAACACGAACGACGCCACGTAGTGGACGTTGAGCGAGACCATGTAATCCGCGGACCACGCAAGGCCCGGGACGGTGTTGATGTAGTAGCGGCTGCCCATGGGCAGCTGAAACATGCCGGACACGATGAGCGCAAGCCCGGACAGGGCGATGGCCCAATGCTCGGCGAGTTCGACGACGCTGTGGCGGACCACGAGGTTCCGCTCACGGACAATACGGTCAGACATCTTTCTTTTCTTCCTTTTCCACCCTTGATTTCCTGTCGGAAAGCCACGTGATGGCCCCCGCGACAAGACCGACGGCGGGCGCCGCCAGCACGGCCTTCCCCAGACCGTCCGTCCCGGCCATCTGCCTCTCCACGCCGGGCCTCATGTGCGGCCTTCCCGGCCCCTTCTGGATCGTCGCGTCGATCCGATCGAAAGGCACCGGGGAGACGTAGAACGTCGAGGTGCCGCCGTTTTCGTCCCTCCCGTAGAGAAACCCCTTCATCTGCTGCGCGCGCCTTTCCGCCTCGGCGAGCATCCCGTCGCGCGGCCCGATGAGCATCGCTTTCTGCGGACAGGCCTCGATACAGCCGGGCGACTCGCCCCTGCCGAGCCGGTCGTGGCAGAGATCGCACTTGTACATGACGCCGTTTCCCATGTAGTCGGGCAGGATGTGCAGGTAGATGCCCACGCCGGATTGGCGCTGGGGAATCTCCCAGGGGCAGACCGTCTTGCACTTGGCCCCGCCGAAACAGAGGTCCTGGTCGATGACGACCGCGCCGTTTTCGTGCTTGTGGTTCGCCGCAAACGGACAGATCGTCGCGCAGGCCGGGTTGTCGCAGTGCATGCAGCGGCGCGGGACGAAGAGGGTTTTCGGGACCCCGTCCACGTCGAGCTCGGCCCGGTGGACGTAGAGGTAGTTGTACGGGGTGAGACGGTCGGACACCTCGCGCTTCCGGGACCAGTCCTCTACGGTCTTCCGGGGCCAGGGCGCCGGGATGGGGTCGGCAACGGGCGGGATCTTGTCACGGTTGATCGTCTTGCAGGCCGCAACACAGGCGGGCACGTCCATGCCGGGGCAGCCGTCACAGAGGCTCAAATCGATAAGCGTCGCCAGTTTGCCTGTCCCGCGGGCCTGCGCCTTTTTCGGCCATGCGATACCCGAGGCCGCAACGGCCCCCGCGGATACCTTTAGGAATGCCCTCCGGCTCAGCCGGGGTCTGTTATCGGAGTTCCTCATGCTTTCCCCTCATGAAAGATCGATATACCGCTGAAGAGCCACCTGGAAATCGTCCATCCCCTGCCCGTTGCCGGATGCAGACTCGGCCATGCAGCGGGCCATGTTGGCCCGGATGATGGCGCTGCCGGTCTTCTTTACCGCCGCGGTGACGGCGGCGACCTGGGTCAGGACCTCGACGCAGGGCGCCTGCGCCTCGATCATCCTCTGGAGCCCCCTAATCTGCCCCTCGATGCGCCGAAGACGCCCGAGGATCTTTCTCCGTTCACTATCCATCCTATACCCCCTGGGGGTATATTTAGCCATCCCGCCGTCCCCTGTCAATCTTTTTTTTTCGGGTGGGAGCTCGATGGAATGCCGGATATGCCCGCGCTGGCGCTTTGCTTCTTTGAAGAGAAACATGGGAGGATTTCGGCACGGGGTCGAAGGCACAGGGCAATCAGGCTCCAGGAGGGATCGTGGAGGAATGCGATGGGACCGGGAAAGCAGCGAAAGGGAGCCCCAGAAATGGCGTGGCCCTGCCGTTTCCGGCAGGGCCATCCAGGCCGAACCCCGGCGGCATACCACCGGGAACGTTTCTAGCGTTCCTTACTACCCGAACCGTTACAAAAAGTACATCGGACTTTGTCTGATTTTTCCATCAGACATTGTCTGATGGCCGCAGGCGGGACGCTGCAACAATACCTTGCACAATTCCGCCCATGTCACAATCCCCCCGTGATTCATATTCAGTCCATTCGTCCCGCCTCCGCAACAGATGACGCGATTTTTGCATCATAAGCCGTCATCCTTTCTATGGAGGACAGGACACATGGCATCAATTCGTTGTCACGGAAGATTCGCTCTTGCTTTCGTGGTTATGCTGCTCGGAGTCACCGGAGCGGCAGAGACTTCTCATGGAAAGGCAGAGATCGCGGGGACGTACAAGATGTCCCTGGAACTGGTCATGCCGAAAGAAGGCACAGCCTTCAAGGTGGGGGAAAACATTTTTGTTACGATCACCTCCAGCGGCTTCACCGGCGTGAAAGTCACCGCAAAGGACACGGCGACAGGCAGGGAGGAGGAGTTGAAGGCATCGGTGGCGAAAAGCGAGGGATCAAGCCCCCTGGCACCGAAGACGTGGATGGCACACTGGCCGACGGCAGGAAAGAAACCCGGGACGTACCAGTTCACTGTGAGGGGCATTACAGGGAGCACGGTGGCGCCGATGATGAAGACCGTCAACGTGTCCGTCGTCCAGCCCTCGGGTCCCGCGAAGATTTCCTTTAAGGAGCCCTCGACGGGCCGCCAGGTCAAGGCCGGCGAGACGGTGAATGTGGCCGTTACGGCCTCAGGCGTCAACAAGGTGGCGTTCTTCGTCAAGGACCTCCAGACGGGAGCGGAAAAAGTCCGATCGTCCGCGCACCAGATCGGCTCCGACCATCACTCGACCACGTGGTCCACCGAAGGGCTGCAGAAAGGCAACTACCAGATCATCGCCCGCGGCCTCGCGCCGGACGGGAAGATACTGACCGAGGAGTCGGTCACGATGACCGTCACCGGCGGGGCGCCAGCACTGCCCGCTGCCGTAGCAGCAAAGACGGGCGAGGTGCCCAACGTTGTCGGCATGACGGAGTACCAGGCCGTGCTCGCGCTCGACAAGGCCGGGGTGAAAATCAAGCCCGCATACTACGTCTTCACCCCGAAGGAGGATGCCTGGGGCAAGGTCATCGGGCAGTCGATCCGCGCAGGCGCCAAGACCACGGAACCCATCACGATCATCGTCGGCCAGAGATAGGGGGACACAATGGATCTGAAACAGACCATCACGGAACTCGCAAAGAGCGCCCCGGGACAGTTCGAGCCCCAGAGGGACGGCTCGGCCCGGATGGAGGCGGTCATTGCGGAGCGCAAGGCCTTCCTGTCGAGGAAGAAACTCACCTACGTATGCCGTTTCCGTGTGGATGAGCCGGCCCGGGAAGTCCGGTTCTTCGAGATGCTCAAGGAGTCGGGCTTCGGCGTCTCGAGCGGCGGGGGCGACGGTGAGATGAGCCCGGGGTTCGGCTTCAAGAAGGAGAGCTACAACACCTTCGGCAAGGAGCGCGGCGGCACGATCGAGGAGCAGTCGAAGCTCTTCGGCAAGGACTATTCCTACACCTTCGACTTCGGGGCGTTCCGCGGGGCCGTCCGCAAGGCGGCCGAAGACGCGGGTTACCGCTTCGAGGTCAAGCTGATGGAGAAATCCGTGTAACAGGCGGGAGAACCCCCGCTGAGACGAGAGCGGGGCGCCCTCCGACGGAAGGCGCCCCGCTTTTTTCATGGCCTGCGGCTGCCGGCTACTGCAGGTTGCCGTTCGTGTCGACCTTCACGATGAAGCCGTCGGTCCCGCCGCTGTTGGTTGCCCCGTCGAGATTGCCCGAGGTGTGTCCCGTCATGTAGGCATTGCCGCTTGCATCCACGGCAACCGACCGGCCGTAGTCCCCCGACGTTGTCCCGAGCATGCTCGTCCACTGCCGGACCCCCGAGGTGTCGTACTTGATCAGGATCAGGTCGTGGCTTCCGGCCGGGGTGAAGCCGTCGAGGGCGGCGTTTGTATTCCCGGCGATGTAGGCGTTTCCGCTCGAGTCGACGGCCAGCCCGGAGGCGATGTCGTTTCCAGCGCCGCCGTGGAAGACCGACCACTGCTTCGTGCCCGATGCATTGAACTTCGCCAGGAAGATATCTTCCGTCGCGCCGCTGCCGTCGGTGTTGGTCCACCCGTCGAAGTGCCCGTAGGACTGGCCCGCCACGTAGACGTTCTCGGAGGCGTCGACGGCCACGCTGTAGCAGTAGTCAAACACCGCGGAGCCCAGCATGCGCGTCCACTGTCTCGTCCCCGAGGAATTGTACTTGGCGACGAAGATGTCCTGGATGCCCTGGGTGGTCTGCCCGTCGAGGCTCCCGCGGGTCATCCCCGAGATGTACACGTTGCCGCTCGCGGCGACGGCGACGGCGTAGGAGTACGTCAGCGTCGCGTTTCCGAGCTGGCGCACCCACTGGAGCGCGCCCGACGAATTGTACTTGGCAACAAAGGCATCGGTGCCGCCCGAGTTCGTCTGATCCCCCAGGCTGCCGTCCGTGAAGCCGGAGATGTAGACATTGCCGCTGCCGTCAACGGCGACGGACCAGGCGGAATCGCTTCCCGCGCTGCCCAGCAGCCGCGTCCACTGCCTGGTGCCCGAGGCGTTGTACTTGATGAGCACCGCGTCCGATCCCCCGGCGTTCGTCTCGCCGTCGAGGTTGCCCGATGTCCACCCGGTAACGTAGATGTTGCCGCTGCCGTCGACGGCGACGGCGGACCAGCCGGACTCGTCCCCCCCTGTTGTGCCCGCGAGCCGCGTCCACTGCCGCGTCCCCGAGGCGTCGTACTTGGTGAGGAAGATGTCGGCGGTGCCGGGATTGGCGTTGGATTCGCCGTCCAGGTCGCCGGTCGTGTACCCGGCCACGTAGATGTTCCCGCTCGAGTCGACGGCGATGCCGTGCGCGCGGTCTGTCGAGGCGGTACCGATGAGAACTGTGCCTGCCCAGGTCCCGGACTGCGTCGTGGCGTTGACGTTGGCGCACTGGGCGGAGGTGTTTCCTGCCGCGTCGTAGGCCGCCACCCGGTAGCCGTAGGTGGTGCCGGCCGTAAGGCCCGTGTCGGAGTAACTCGTCCCGGCAGGCGACGCGACGAGGCTGCCGTCGCGGTAGACCCGGTAACCGGCAACCCCCACGTTGTCCGTCGAGGCCGTCCAGGTGAGATCGATCCGCGACGTGGAGACGGCCGTGGCCTGCAGGTTCGCGGGGACGGACGGTGCCGTGGCATCCAGCGTGGATACGGCCACGGAGCCGCACTGGGCCGATGCATTGCCCGCGGCGTCGTAGGCCGCCACGGTGTAGCTGTAGCTCGTGGCCTCGGCAAGACCCGTGTCGGAGTAGCTTGTCGAGGCGGTGGTGCCGACCTGGCTGCCGTTGCGGTAGACCCTGTAGCCCGAAACCCCCACGTTGTCCGTCGAGGCCGTCCAGGTCAGGTTCACCTGCGAGGCCGAGGCCCCCGTCCCCTGGAGGTTCGAGGGGACGGAAGGAGCCGTCGCGTCGAGAGTCGAGACCGCAACGGCCCCGCACTGGGCGGACTCGTTGCCGCCCGCATCGTAGGCGAGGACCCTGTAGCTGTAGCTCGTGGCCTCGGCAAGCCCCGTGTCGGAGAAACTCGTGGATGCCGTCATCCCGACCTGACTGCCGTTGCGGTAGATCTTGTAGCCGGTGACGCCCACGTTGTCCGTCGAGGCCGTCCAGGTCAGGTTGATCTGCGTGGCCGAGGCCCCCGTCCCCTGGAGATTCGAGGGAACGGAGGGCGCCGTGACATCCAGCGTGGAAACCGCTACGGCGCTGCACTGCGCCGATGTATTGCCCGAGGCGTCATAGGCTGCCACGGTATAGCTGTAGCTCGTGGCCTCGGCAAGCCCCGTGTCGGTAAAGCTCGTACCGGCGGGAGAGGCGACGAGGCTTCCGTTGCGGTAGACCCGGTAGCCCGCCACGCCCAGGTTGTCCGTCGAGGCCGACCAGGTCAGGCTGATCTGCGTGGCGGAGGCCGCCGTCCCCTGGAGGTTCGAGGGGACCGACGGGGCCGTGGCATCTGCGGTGTAAACGGCAACGGCCCCGCACTGTGCCGACGTGTTTCCCTCCGCGTCGTAGGCTGCCACCGTGTAGCTGTAGCTCGTGGCCTCGGAGAGGCCCGTGTCGGAGTACGCTGTCGACGCGCTCGTTCCGACGGCCGAACCGTTGCGGTAGATGCGGTACCCCGTGACCCCTGCGTTGTCCGTCGAAGCGGCCCATGTCAGGTCGATCCGCGATGTCGAGACCGCCGCGCCCTGCAGGTTCGAGGGAACCGTCGGCGGCGTGCCGTCGACCGTGGTCGCCGTCAGGGGCGAACTGGGGACGGATTCATTGCCCCCCGCATCGTAGGCCACGATGCGATAGACGTATGTCGTGTATTCCGCAAGACCCGTATCGGACCAGCTCGTGTTCGCGGTGGTCCCGATCACGGCCCCGTCCCGGTAGACCCGGTATCCTGCCACCCCCACGTTGTCCGTCGAGGCTGTCCAGGCAAGGTCGATCCGAGAGGTCGAGACGGCCGTCCCCTGAAGGTTTGCAGGAGCCGTAGGGGCCGAGCTGTCAGCGGTGGCGACAAACAGTGTCGTGCTCTTGGCGGACTCGTTTCCGACCCAGTCGAAGGCGGAGACCCGGTACCCGTAGGTGCTGCCCGGGGAAAGTCCCGTGTCGGTATAGGTCGTCAGCGGGGTGGTGCCGATGCGGGAGCCGTCACGGTAGACGCGGTAACCCATCATGAAGAGGTCATCCCGGGATTCCGCCCAGGTCAGCCGGACGCTGTCCGGCGCCACGGCAACGGCCTGGACACCCGAGGGAACCGACGGGGGGAGATGGTCTCCCGAGGACCCGCAGCCGGAAACCAGGATCAGAAGAACCCACAAAACCGCGGTGTGAAGAAAGCCTTTTCTCATGCAGCGACTTCTCCGATTGACGGCGCTCAAAACCGACGCACGGGATTCATCCATAATTGAATTCCCGCCCCTTTCACCTGGAGACAGGGGCGACGAACCCCTCTTCTCTCCCTACATCGGCAGAATTTCAGATAAATTGAGTGCCACGGCATGAAATCCCCTTTTCAATCTTTGTCTGCCGGGGAAAATGATGTAGATTGAAACATCATTTTACTCGCCCGGCTCATGGGCTGCGCCGGGCCGGAGGCAAGGAGGGACCGACGGGATGAGACACCTGATGAGGCTGTTTGTTGCCTGCACGGCGATGGCTTGCTTGCCAGGGCCGGCAGGGGCAGCCGGGGAGGCGCCGATGAACAACACGCTGAAGACGATCTTTGCGCGCAAGAGCGTGCGCGAATACAAGAACGAGCCTGTCCCGCGGGGGACGCTGGAGATGTTGGTCCGGGCCGGCATGGCCGCCCCGACGGCGGTGGACAGGAGGCCGTGGGAGTTTGTCGTCGTTACGGACCGGGCCGTCCTCAAGCAGCTCGCCGACGCCCTGCCCTACGCGAAGATGGCCGACAGGGCTGCGGCCGCCATCGTCGTCGGGGGGGACGTCCGGAAGCAGTGGGGCGGCATGGAGGCGGACTACTGGATCATGGACTGCAGCGCGGCGACGCAGAACATCCTGCTGGCGGCCGAGTCGTTGGGCCTCGGCGCCGTGTGGACCGCCGTCTACCCCGAGGACAGCCGCATCCGGGCGGTGCGGCAGATCCTCGGCATCCCGCCACACGTCGTTCCGCTGAACCTGATCCCCGTGGGAGTACCGGCGGGCAGGGACAAGCCGAAGGACAAGTACGATCCGAAGCAAATCCACTGGAACAAGTGGTGAGGGCCGCGGGCGGCAGAAAACGGCCGCACCGCGACGATGGGGAGGGTATCGAGCCGTGCATCCCGTCATCCTGGCCGTCCTGATCGGCGCGGCCGCTCTCGGCGCCTACGAGTTCACCATGCTCGGCATCCGGGTCAACCGGGGCAAGGAGATCGCGCAGGCGAGCCGGCCCTTCGAGCTGAGGAATCCGGCAGCGACACACCGGATTCTCGTCGTCGGCGACAGCACGGGCGTGGGAACCGGGGCCGCAAGGCCGGAGGAATCCGTGGCAGGGAGGATCGCCGGGGAGTTTCCCGGCGTCGAGATCGTCAATCTCTCCCGCAACGGGGCCAAGCTCAAGGACGTCCTGAGCCAGCTGGAGTCCGTTGCCGATTCCCGCTTCGACGTCGTCCTCGTGCAGGCGGGAGGCAACGACATCCTCGGGTTCACCGACCTGGGGGAGTTGAGAGACACCACTCGGCAGGTCCTGCAGTCGGCGCGGGAAAAAGGAGACTCCGTCTTCTTCATCAGCACGGGCAACGTGGGCCTCGCGCCGGCCTTTTTCCCGCCCATCTCCTGGGTCCTGACCGCGCGGACCCGCGAGGCCCGGGCGATCTTTCTCGATTTGTCGAGAGAACTGGGCGTGCAGTACGTCGACCTCTTCCGGGAGAAGGGGAACGAGATTTTCCTGGGCGATCCCGACCGCTTCTATACGCCGGATTATCTCCACCCGGGCTCGGAAGGGTACCGGGTCTGGTACGAGGAATTGAAAAAGCAGACGGGCATCGTCGAAATCCTGGAGAAAAGACGGGGCGGAACGGATCGGTGAGAAGGTCACCCGCCCCTCGCAGAAAGAGAGATGTCCGGAGAGAGCGGGTGACCCTTGTTTAGCTTGTCGGGTGCATTACGCCTGAACCGGGGCTGCCGGCTTCTTTTCTTTCAGCAGGCTCGACTTCACGAATGCGCTGCCGGCCTTGACCTGATCGAGCAGGCAGGCGACCGTCTCCCCGATGAACGACTCGGCGGCGTCGAGGCAATCGCAGACGATTCGACCGGCTTCGTCTGTATCCGTTGTGAACTTCTGCTCCCGGAACATGTGCTTCATAAAGTTCACGCAGGCCGTCGTGGCCTTCGAGCCGTTCTCCCACGTGGCCTTCCCGTAGACCGTTGCCTCTTTCGAGAACCCGGTACCGTTGACGGCGAAGGGAGCCCCGGACAGGAGCTTCTGGAGCTCCCGGGAATACTCCTTCCAGTGTCCGTTGCCCGGGATGCCGTTCAGGGGAACGTTGCCGAGTTCGAGCATGCTGCCCACGAACTTCTTCATGGAAACGTCCGGGACCCTCATCTCGAGGGAATCCTTGACGATATCCAGGGCGGCCTGGGTCATTTCGCCATAAAGCCTCTGCCCCCGTTTGAGAAGGCTCAGCTGCTCTTCAGTCCATTTACTCAACAATTCCGATGGCTTTTTCTCAAATACACTGACTCTCTCCATGATGCTGCCTCCTTGACTCCTCTTCGTTCGCTCCCCTGATGCGCCGGTTCGTACCGCCTGGGGCAAGACCTCAACGAAACCTCACCCGGAACCGCGGGGGGATCGACGAAGAAAACACGATTTGTTTTGAGCCGGAGGATACGTCGGTTTATTGTGCAATGCAATATCAATTAATAATCAGGTTATTATCAGTAAAATACTGTATATAAGCTGTAATGCATTGATTTTTTGCATCTGTTTAGATGCAATTTAATTCGCATTGCACAATTATATTGTAAAAAAACCGCATAAGTGCTCGTTATTTATCAACCGAATTCACCCTTGACACCCCTGCCGGCCCTCCCCTATACTCCCGCGGCTTGTTTCCAACGAACCGACCCCCTGTCTCGGAAAGAGAGCGCCGGCCCCGTGCAGAAGATCATGGTCATTTCCGACACCCACGACGATCGCGACGCAATGCGGGGCATCCTGCGATACCTGAGACAGGTACACGTGGATCGAATCATCCACCTCGGGGACTACTACGACGACGCCGACGTTCTGGAGCAGGCGGGCTATCCTCTCACGCGCGTCCCGGGCACCTGGGACACCGC
This sequence comes from Syntrophaceae bacterium, assembly GCA_013177795.1. NCBI lineage: Bacteria > Pseudomonadati > Thermodesulfobacteriota > Syntrophia > Syntrophales > Syntrophaceae > Syntrophaceae bacterium. Next base: position 971,324 of record JABLXY010000001.1, read on the forward strand.
TGATTACCCCGACCCCGGGGTGAGCAACCGCAAGTTCATCGAGGTTGCCGGCTGGCGGATCTTTCTCACCCACACGCCCGAGTCGCACTACAACGACCTGGCCGACGACATCAGGCCCGAGTCCGTCCTGGGCGGCGGGAAGGCCGACGTCTTCCTCTTCGGTCACACCCACATCACCGAGATCCGGCGCCGCAACGGCACCATCTGCATCAACCCCGGCCACATGAGCAGCGACGAGAGCCGGGGCTGTCCCCTGACGTTTGCCCTTCTGGAGATCGACCCCGAACAGCTCACGGTGAGCATCCTGCAGCTCCCCGGTCCCCACCCGCGCATCCGGAAGAGCTACCGAAAGAGCGACCTGCGTTAGTTCTTAGGGCCCCCTGCGCCGGGAACGATCCAGCCCCACTTCGCGAAGATCCGGCCTCCCTCCGGCGAGAGCAGGAAATCGGCGAACCTGCGCGCCCACGGTCCCTGCTTCCCCTTCTCGGTCAGGGCGATGCCGCAGTCGCGGTAAATCACGTAATCGGGCCCCATGGAGACCAGATCGGAGATTTTCGGATCGGCGACGTGCCAGATGTTCCAGATCAGCCAGGCGTCGATCTCGGGTTTCTCCAGCCAGGCCTTCTTGGCCTCGGCGCTGTTGGCGGCATGGATCACGATGTTCTTTCGAAAGGCCCGGACGGTCTCCATGTTTCCCTGCCGGCCCGCCACGTCCTCCCAGAGTGCCGTCTGCCCTGCGCCCTGGACAACGAGGACCTTCATGCCCGGCTTGAGCAGATCGGTGAAGTGGCGGATTGCCTTCGGATTCCCGGGCCGCACGAGGATGGCCGAAGGCCTCAGATAGAGCGGGGTGACCGTCGAGGCATCGAGCCGCCCCTCCATGAGGGAGAGGAAATCCGTCATCATGTACTCGGAGCCGCTGTAGATCAGGTCGGCATCGGCCTTCGCCTTCGACAGCCACTGGCCCGTCGGACCCGCCGTGACCTCGACGCGGATGTTGTTTGCCTTGCCGAAGACCTCGGCAGCCTCCTTCATGGCCGGCGCAGGTCCGCCCGGACCGTATAGATAGAGGACCTCCCCGGCCGCAGAGGGCATCGCCGGCATGACAAGCAGGCACAGGGAAACGGTGAGAACGATTGCACGAAAACGCATGGCGGGCCTCCTTTCGTCGTCAGCAAAACGGTTTCGTGAGCTTCCAGTCCTTGCGTTACGCCCCGGGGTCGCGGTTCGGGCCGCAGAGGGCGTCGTTGGAGTCGATGCACTCACCCGGCGAGTTCATCCAGCGGTCTTTCCAGGCGCGGGTGTCGCGCTCCACGTCCCCCGTGAGGGGATTTCTGTAATCGTTTTCGTCCATGAGCGTCAGGCGCCGGTCCGTCTGGATTTCCTTGCGGGTACGGTCGCGGCGGGCCGCGATCCTGCGGCCGATGCGGTTCATGTCCACGAGCACCCAGCGGGCCGTGCCGGCCCGCCGGCCCTGACCCTTCATCTCTCCCGCCGCCCGCCTGCGCGCGCATGGCCGTCGTGAGGTCGCAGGACCGGGACTCGCCGGGCTTCAACGAGCACCGCGTAGAGAAGCCCGCAGCAGCGCGCAGCGCCCCCGGCATCATCGGCGACGACGAAGCCCGCGTGGAAGGCCATGGACCGCAGACCCGCCCGCGCGACGGGTCGACCCGGCAGATCCAGCCTTTCAACACAAGCACTGTGAAGGCGCTCTCCATCGGCTCGGCAACCCGGCGAAAGACGGCGGTTGATGGCACCCTTCGGCAGCTGCAATCGGGACGAGACGGAGACCCGGGAAGAGCGGGACGAACGAAAAGGACACTGCCAGCCATGTGGAGCCCCTCCTTGTGCACATGGGACACCGAGAAACCGTTACGGGCAGGGCTCTTGGCTCATGCTCGCAAATGTTACCACAAAGGGCGGGCGAACACACGGGCCGAATGAACGGGGCGGCCTTCGCTTTATCGTTGACATTTCATCTGGATTTCTTTAGCCATTTCTCATGGGCACCGTGTTTTGTCCCGCGGTGCCGAATCCGGCCTGTCTCCACAGAGCGCACCCATGGGCACCGAGTCCCGACGCCGTTTTTTGAAGACGTGCCTCTGCCTCGCCCTGGCCGGGTGCGGCTATCCGATCTTCGCGCTTTGCCAGGGATGCAACGACGGGAAGCGGGCCCCGGGGCCCGGCCCGCGCGACCGCGGGGCGGCTGCCGCTTCCGCCGCCGGGGCGGATTTCGAGCCCGCCTACCTGGCACTGCACCGAAGCGGCGAACTGAAGAAGCGCGGCGAGGCCCTGTGGGCGAGGATGCGCCGGTGCGACCTCTGTCCCCGGGAATGCGGGGCGAAACGGCTCGAGGGGCAGAAGGGGGTTTGCGGATCGGACGCGAAGCTCTTCGTTTCCTCCCACCATGCCCATTTCGGCGAGGAGGCACCCCTCGTCGGCCGCTGGGGGTCGGGAACCGTCTTCCTGACGAACTGTGCGCTGCGCTGCGTCTTCTGCATCAACTGGGAGATCAGCCAGGGGGGCCGCGGCCGGGGCACGACCATCGACGAACTTGCGTCCATGATGCTCGCCCTCCAGGACGAGGGCTGCCACAACATCAACCTCGTCACCCCCACCCACTACTCGCCGCACATTCTTCTTGCCGCGGATCGCGCCGCCGCCGGGGGCCTTCGCCTACCTCTCGTCTGGAACACCTGCGGCTGGGAGAAACTGGAGATCCTCAAGACACTCGACGGCGTCGTCGACATCTATCTTCCCGACTTCAAGTACGCCGACGCCGCCATGGCCGAGAAATACTCCGCGGGCGCGGCCACCTACCCGGACATCACGAAGGCTGCGCTCATCGAGATGAACCGGCAGGTAGGCGTGGCCAAACCCGCGAAAGACGGCCTGCTCTACAGGGGCGTGATCATCCGCCATCTCGTCATGCCGAACCGCGTGGCGGGGACGAAACAGGTCGTCGAGTGGATCGCCGCCAACCTGCCGAAGGACACCTACGTCAACCTGATGTCCCAGTACACGCCGGCCTACAAGGCCCACGATTACCCGGAGATCGCGCGGCGCATCACCCGAGGGGAGTACGAGGAGGCCGTGGCCTGGGCCCGCGCCGCAGGGCTCACCAACCTCGAACTCCAGGGGATGCGTTTTCTGTAGGCCGTTCCGCTGTCATCACAGGTAGCCGTCACGGAAGCGGCATCACCGGGCCGGAGGGATGAAGCCATGAAGAAGATCGCAATCTGCTCGATGCTTGCCATGCTGCTCCTCGTGTGCGGCTGCGGGGCAGCCCTCGTTTTCGTGTCGGACCGCGACGGTCACGACCAGATCTACAGCATGGCCGACAACGGGTTCAATCAGCGAAACCTGTCCAACAACGACGCCTACGAGCATTCCCCGGACCTCTCCCCCGACGGCACGAAGATCGTCTTTTCGTCCTTCCGGAACCCACCCGGGGAGAACATCTACATCATGGATCTCGACGGGCGCAACGTCCGGCAGGTGACGACCGGCACCGGGCAGAGGGCCCGGCCGAGGTGGGCGCCCAACGGCCTCATCGCCTTCGCCTACCCCGCCTACACGGGAAAAGCCCGGATCTGGACAATCCGCAGCGACGGGACCGGGCTTGCTGCCGTGACGAGTCCCGGTCCGGACGAGTCCGACGACAGCGGGCACGATTTCTACGATGCGGGCAGGATGATCGTCTTTTCGCGCTGGGACCGTGCGACGCAGAGACGCGATCTCTACGCGGTGAAATCCGACGGCACCAGGGCAGCGCAGCGGATCACGAACACGCCCGACGTCAGCGAAGTGGACCCCGTGGTCTCCCACGACGGGCGCCTTCTGGCGTATCGCGCCTACTCCCACAGCGGGGGACGGGACTCGATCCGCATCGTCAGCACGGGAACCTGGGCCCCCGTCCGGGAGATCACGCTCCAGCCGCCCGCGGACATCAACATCTCGGGGCTGTCGTTCCGGGCCGACGACCAGGGGCTGTACGTCTCCGTCCAGGCATCCGGCATCCCCGGGACGGACATCGGCCGGAAGCAGGAAATCTTTTCGATCGGGCTCGACGGCCAAAACCAGCGGCGGCTGACGAACAACGAATGGAGGGACACGTCGCCCGCCGCCATCGCGCCGACACGGCAGGGCGGGATCATCCCCGTCCTGTTCGTCCACGGCCACAGCGGGGGAAAGGACGCGGCCTGGGAGAACCCCGGGAGTGCGGGGACGACGTCGTTCAAGGCCGCCCTGGAGGCGAACCCGACCCTGCCGATCCGGCCCGTCTACCTGTCGCTGCCCCTCCACGGGAGCAGCCACCCGGAGAATTTCGGGCGCAGTATCGCCGATGACGCCACGGACATCCTCGCCGCCATCGAGGGGGGCAACGATTCGAACGGGCGGCCGCAGACGGGGATCCTGAACGACCCGGCCTACGGGGGCGCGACGAAGGTGGCCCTCGTCGGCTACAGCCAGGGGGCGATCAGCAGCCGGTACTACCTGAAGAATCTCATGGGAAGCCGGAAAAACGGCGCCATCACGGTCTCCGAGTTCGTCGCCCTCGCCGCGCCGACCCACGGCGTCGGCGGCTCCCTGTCCTGCGGCAATGAAAACGAGCCGGACCGCTCGACGCGCCAGCTCTGCGGCGGGATGACGGCCACCGCGGTGAGCCAGTTGTTCCCCTGCGGTTCCTGCCCCTCTCCGCTCGCCCCCTTCACGACGAACTTGGCGGGAGACCAGTCCTTCCTGAACGACCTGAACGGGCACGACTTCCGGATGAACTGCAACGAGTCGGCCATTCCCGCCCCGGCGCTCGAAGCGCCCCGCAGCAGGCCGGGCGTGCCGGACGGTGTGCTGTACGTGAACCTCTACGCCGCGGGGAACGCGGATCTCGTCGTGGGCGGGCACACCCAGTCCCTCGACTGCCTCGGCCGCCGCCTGGCCCGCAATCACGCGCCGGACGTTTTCAACATGGAGATCACCGGCGTGCCGGCGGAAACCCACAGCAACTTCCCCCACCACTGGCCGACGATCTGTGTCACGCTCCAGACGATCGTCAACCATCAGGCCCCGGCGAGCCAGGCCGACGCCTGCCGGGGGCTGGCACAGCCCTGACGGAGCGCACAGCCCCGCCATGGCACGCTGCCCCGGCCCTTGCAAAAAAAAGGGAGGCATCCGGCGGTGCCTCCCTTCGCTTTTCCCTGCCGTGACGCCGGCGGCGTCAACCCGCCGGGTGCCGCGCCTTCAGGTGACCGGCATGAGATTTCAGTCCTGGGTTACCTTGTATCCCAGTTCTTCTATGGCACAGGTCAGATCGCTGTCGCAGACCTTGGGATTCTCCCATTCAACCCTGACCTTTTTCGTGGCGGGATCGATCTTGACATTCTTGACTCCTTCAAAGGAGTTGAGTTTCTTCATAATGATGTTCACGCAGGACTTGCAGTCCATGTCCTTCACACTGAATTCGATATTCTGCATCGTTCGCACCTCCTGAGATTTGATCATTTTCAGCACATGCAATCTTTATAACAAATATCCTGTAGATTGCAATCATTCGAATCTGGATATCCGCTGAGAAAATGCAAAGCCGGACACGAGGGGAAAGTGGGGACCCGAAGGCAAACGGCCCCTCGCAGGGCATCCCCGGCTGTTCCGGCACGGCCTGCAGGGACGTGCCGGGCCGACGCCTCCCCGCATTGCACGGGACCGACGGCCATCGGCAGCCCGGTGCGGCGGGCCCCTGTGTCCCTCTTGCCTTGTTGGTGATGGGCTGTTATGGTTGGTTCAGCGACGGCAAAAAGGCGTTGAACGGCCTATGGTGATTCGTGCCCTCGAACTCTTCTGCGGTATCGGCGGTTTTGCGGCCGCCGCGGCGGGGACGAATCTCCGCATCGCGTGCGCCATCGACCAGAGCCCCGCAGCCCTCGAGGTCTATCGCCTGAATTTCCCCGGGCACGACGCCTGGCAGCTGAACCTGGAGAACGTGACGCTCGAGGAATTGCAGTCCGCCGAGGCCGATTTCTGGTGGCTCTCGCCGCCGTGCCAGCCCTACACGGTGCGAGGCGCCGGGCGCGACGCGGCGGACCCCCGTGCGCTGAGTTTCCGCCGGATTCTCGACGTGATGGCCCGGATGGGAGACGACGGGATGCCCCGGCACCTGGCGCTGGAAAACGTGGAGGGCTTCGCACGCTCGGAGATGAGAGCGAGGCTGGTCAGCCTTCTTTCGGCGCGGGGGTACTCGATTCAGGAGTGCATGCTCTGCCCGACGGAGCTGGGCGTGCCGATGCGCCGCCCGAGGTACTACTGCATGGCTTCCCGCGGGCCCCTGGAGCCGCCGACCCTCGTCGTGGACATGCCCCTGACCCCTCTCGGGGTCTACCTCAACGGCGACGGCGTCGACGGGCTCCTCCTGGCCGGCGACGTGGTGGAGAGATTCGGCAAGGGCTTCCGCATTCTCGACCCGAAGGACCCGCAGGCCTACACGACCTGCTTCACCTCGGGGTACGGACGATCCCTCATGTACGCGGGCTCCTACCTGCGATGCGAGAGAGGCGTGCGGCGGTTCGCGCCGGAAGAGATTGCCCGGCTCCTGCACTTCCCGGATGGGTTCCGTTTCCCGGACCGCATGACGCTGCGGAAGAAATGGCATCTCCTGGGCAACAGCCTCTCCGTCGCCGCCGTTCGCAAGGTCCTTGAAGCCTTCCCGGGGCTCGTGGCATGACTCCCGAGACCGTACCCGATGACAGAGGTGTCTGCATGAGAAACATCGCCGTGTGGTTCGAGATCCCCGTGAGGGACATGGAGCGGGCGAGGCTCTTCTACAGCAACGTCCTGGGCTACGACTTGCCCCTGCAGGACCTCGGGGGGGTCCTCATGGCCTTCTTCCCCATGGCGGGACACGGCAACAGCGGCGCCCTGGTCCGCGGCGACGGCTACGAGCCCAGCGCGCGGGGCACCGTCGTGTACCTCAACGCCGGCGAGGACCTCGCCGAATCCCTCGAGCGGGTGGAACCGGCCGGAGGGAAGGTGATCGTATCCAAGACGAAGATCACCGACGAGTACGGCCACTTCGCCCTCTTCCAGGACACGGAAGGGAATCTCGTGGGGCTCCACTCGATGCGGTAAAGCATACAGAGGGGCTCCCCCCGGGCGCTTCCGGGTCTTCCGGTCACGGCCCGGGGTTGCGCACCGTGCCGCCGACGATCAATGCCCGTGGGCGGCCTCGGCCTCCTCGAACGTCTTGTGCACGGTCCCGGCAGGGTGCTCCGGCGGGGCGTAGATCACATAGACCTTCAGCGGCTTGTCCCCCACGTTGATGATGTTGTGCCAGAAGCCCGCCGGGATGAAGATCGCCCAGTCCTTCGAAACTCTCTTGTCGAAGGTCATCCTGTCCTTGGCGGGGCCCATCACGACGCGGGCCCTGCCCTGTTCGACACGGATGAACTGATCGCCCGCCTCGTGCACCTCGAGCCCGATTTCCCCCTTGGGCTTGATGGACATGACCGTCATCTGCAGGTGCTTCCCCGTCCAATGGGCGGCCCGGAAGTTCACGTTCTTGACGGTCAGCTTGTCGATGTCGACGACCCACGGCTGGCCGCCGGCATCCCCGGTTCCCTCTTTCGCGCCTTCTGCAGCCGCGACAGGCACGGCGCAGAGCAAAAGAATCAAGACAACGAGTGCGGCTCTGTTCAACATCATCAACCTCCTTTGTTTTCCGGTTCTCGGGCGCGCTTGTCCCCAAACCCCGCGTGACGACCCCGTTTGGCAGGGCAGCGGACGCCAACGCACACATCACGCCTGCCGCGCCGATCCTCGAACACTCACGGGTCGCGGCACGACCTCCGCAGGCAGGCCCATCCGGGACCGATTCCGGCCTTTTACAGGTTCTTGATCTCGGTGATCATGCGGTCGAACTGCTCGACGTCGACCACGGGCGACGTGGTGAAGGTGATCCCCGTCAGCATGTTGAGCGCGACGGATGCTGCCAGGGCCTTCTCCGTCGAGGGGAAATGCAGGGTGAAGACGAGATCGTGCTCGCCCAGCACGGCGTACATGGATATGACCTTCCCGCCGTGCTGCCCGATGATTTCGACCGCTTTCTTCGTTCGTTCCGGGGAAACGCCCTTCAGGGCCTCCGCGTTGTACTTCCCGAACATCATGAACACCGGCATGTGACTCCCTCCCTTGTGCAGACGGAAACCGCCATCGTCATGGACCCGTTCCCCCGGAAAAGCCGGGCAACGGTGTGCCCGACTGTTTCAGGAGGATCGGGCCCAAACAGACCCCGCAGGCCGACGGGCTGGACCAACACGCATGCTTCGTTTCTGCCACTATAAGAAATGGGGCGGGACGTGTCAATCCCGCTGAAAGGGAGCGGCGCGGGGCATGGTGCGCGAAGGCCGCGGGGATTTCTTCCCGCGGCCTTCTCCGCCTTGGTTTTCCTTGCCTTTCGCCTGTCCCTACGGATTCATCTCGTAGACGTCCTTCAGCGCATAGACGTGGTTGGCGAGCACCCGCTCGTATCGCCCCTCGTCCACAGCGGGCTTTCGGATCATCTGCATGCAGAGCCCCATCTGCTTTTCCGTGCTCGAGGGCTTGTGGTAGAGCTGCAGGGCGTACTTCGAGAAGTCGCGCACCATGAAGTCGAAGATCTGGTCCAGGAGGTCCCTGTCCACGCCGTAGATCTTCGCGTTCTCCAGGATGAGCTGCCCGTAGACGACGCAGGTGAAGAGCTCGCCCAGGATGAGCAGGAAGTCGATGTCCTTCTGCTGCTCCGGCGTGGGGGTCGCCGTGGCGAGGAAGGCCTTGAAGAGCTTGATCTGCTCCTTGAAGATCGCCAGGTTCGGCAGGTCGTAGGCGTCGTAGGCCGGCTTGTAGTCGTGGAACTGGATCTTGCTGAGGCCCTTTGCCGGCCCCTGCTCCCAGAAGAAGGTGTCGTCGGCGGGGTCGTTGCGCCGCGGGATCTCGGGGAACGTTCCGGGGTTGAAGAAGTAGTTGGCCATGAACTTCACGATGAGGGCCATGTTCACGTGGGCCGTCCCCTCGAGCTTGGGCAGCGCGCGGATGTGGCGCGTGGCCATCTCGAAGTAGGTGTCCTTCTCGAAGCCCTTGGCGGCGATGACGTCCCACAGCAGGTTGATGACCTCCTCGCCCTGCATGGTGACCTTCATCTTCACCATGGGGTTGTAGAGCAGGTAGCGGCGGTCCTGGGCCGAGGCGGAGCGGAAGTAGTCGATGGCCCGCAGGGCGAACAGGCGCATGGCCGCGAGGCGCGTATAGGCATCGACGAAGAGCTGCTTGACTTGGGAGAACTCCGTGACGGCCTTGCCGTACAGGATGCGGTGCGAGGCGTGGTTGATGGCCTCGTAGAAGGAGTGGGTGCAGATCCCGATGGTGGCCCACCCCAGGTTGAACTTGCCCACGTTGACCGTGTTGAGGGAGGCGTCCCAGGCCTCTTGGCCGCGCTCGAGGATCTCGTCCTCGCGGATCGGGTAGTCGTGCAGGTTGAACTGGGCCACGTACATCTGGCTCGCCACGACGTTGCGCACGAGCTCGAACCTCTCGTGGTGCGAGTCGACGGGGAAGAAGACGTACTCGCCCGTCCCCGCGATCTTGCCGAAGGTCGAGACGATGACGGCCTGGTTGGCGTTGCCGATGTAGTACTTGTCGCCCTCGGCAAGGTAGGTGCCGTCGGGCTGGGGCTTGAGCAGCATGTCCGTGGAGTAGATGTCGGCGCCGTGCTCCCGCTCGGAGAGGCCGAATCCGAAGATCCGCCCATACTGCAGGTGCCGGGCGGTCTTCTTCTTCATCTCCTCGTTGCGGCTCATCCAGATGGGGCCGAGCCCCAGGATCGAGACCTGCCAGGCATACCAGTACGACAGGCTGTAGAAGGCGAGGATCTCGTTGAACTCGCAATTGCGCCACGTGTCCCAGCGGCAGTCGGCGTCGCCGTACTTCGAGGGCGTCAGCAGCGTGGCGAAGATCCTGTTGTCCTTGATGAACTGGATGAAGTCATCGTACCAGACGCACCACTGGTCGTCCGCCTTGATCCGCTGCTTGCCCTTGCGCTCGAAGAAGTCGATCGTCTTGCGCATGATCTCCTTCGATTTCTCGCAGGGGTAGTCGCTCGCGTATTTCTTCGGATTGAACAGCATGGAATCCCCCTCCTTTGATCGTTAAGCATTTGTTATGCAATGATTTTTGACGAAAAAGCCACAATGGAACTGACCGCCGGTCAGCATTTTGTCCCCCTTCTACACTATTTTCACCGCCTTTGCAACGGATCCCTCCGTCCCTGCCCTTGTATCTCTGCCCCGATCGGTGTACCATCGGCGAAAACTGAAAAGGAGGGGACCATGAAAGGACTATTGCTGCTCTTCGCTCTCGTCGCCGCGGGCCTGTCTCCCGGGGCCGCCGGGGCCTTCGAGGTGGATGTCATCCCCACCTCGGCGGGCGACCTGGAGATCACCTTCATCGGTCACGGGACCCTCATGCTGCGCCATGGCGGGAAGGTCATCCACGTGGATCCGTGGACGCAGCTGGCCGATTACGGGAAGCTGCCGAAGGCCGACCTCATCCTGGTCACCCACGAGCACCGGGACCACCTGGACATCAAGGCCATCGAGACGGTCAGGAAGAATGGCACGGAGATCGTCGCCTCGGAAGCGGCGGCGAAGCAGATCAAGGGTGCCTCAGTCCTGAAGAACGGCGCTTCGGGGACATGGCTGGGCGTCCCTGTCGAGGCGGTCCCCGCCTACAACCTCGTCCACATGCGAAGCCCGGGCGTTCCCTACCACCCGAAGGGAACCGGCAACGGATACATCATCCGCTTCGCCGACAAGCGGGTCTATGTCGCCGGCGACACGGAGAACACGCCGGAAATGAAGGCTCTCCGGGACATCGACGTGGCCTTCCTTCCCGTGAATCTGCCCTACACGATGACGCCCGAGATGGCGGCCGACGCGGCAAAGGCCTTCCGGCCGAAGGTCCTTTACCCCTATCACCACGGCGAGACCGACCTGCGGAGGCTCGTGGAGCTGCTGCAGGGAGAAAAGGGGATCGAGGTCAGGATCCGCAAGATGCAGTGAGCCGAGCGCCGGGGTTCATGCACCAGGCTCCAGGATTCCTGCACTGTCCTGTTGCCTGAGGCCTGTCGCTTGCTGCTCGTTCCGATCCCCCCGCATGCCCGGTCACGATAACAGAAGATTCCGGATGGACGGCAGTTTCCGGACAAACAACCCTTGGGAGGAATGCCGATGATCTACGTGATTGCGACGATCGAGCTGAGCCCCGGCGGCAAGGAGAAATACCTGGCGGAGCTCAAGCGGGTCATGCCCCTGGTGCACAAGGAGAAGGGCTGCCTCGAGTACGGGCCCACGGTGGACGTGCCCACGGGCATCCCGATCCAGCCGGCGCCGCGCGAAAATACGGTGACCCTGATCGAGCGGTGGGAAAGCGTGGATGCACTGAAGCTCCACCTCACGCAGCCGCATTTCCTGGAGTACCGCGAGCGGGTCAAGGACGTGATGAAGAGCGTCTCGATCCAGGTGCTGACGCCTGCATAAAGAGAGAAGTCGAGAGGCGGAGAAGGCAAGAAGCTCGGGGCAACCGCAGGCGTGCGAATAGCCTCCGGCTCATCCAACCTTCTCACCCTCTTCCCTTCGCATACACTGTCTCATGCTGAAGACGCGCCCCGGCCCACAGACCCGCTAAAAATGAAAATTGAGGCCGAAGGTGACGGCGTGCGTCCGGTAATCCACGTCGATCAGGGTGAAGTCCGGTTTCGTGCCGAAGTACCGGTAGGCCAGGTCCGCCGAGAGGTTCGGCGCCAGCTCGACGTTCACGCCCGCCAGGAGCTGCCAGGCAAATCCCGTTTCCGTCTCCTCGGCCACGTACACGGTGCCGCCCACGGATTCCGTGTTTCGGATGTTCATCGACGAGGCCCCGATGCCGGCTCCGACGTAGGGATGGACCTTCCCCTCGGGGTAGCGCAGGATCAGGTTCACGAGGACATTGTTCAGGCGCACATCGCCCGATTCTCTCACCCCGCCGATGACTTGGGGCGGGATATTCTGCTCGAACATGTAGTTCCACTCGAGCTCGACGGCCAGGGCCCGCGCCTGGGGCAGGATGTAGCCGAACTTGACCCCCATCATCCCGCTCTCGTCCAGGGCAAGGTCGGCCGAGGCCCCCGTCGCCCTCGACGTCCACGTCATGTCCTCGGGGGCGACATAGCCGCCGAAGACCCCGAGATAAAACGGGCTCGTCGTCTGGAAGGGCTGGGCGTGTGCCGAGCCGGAAAGAGCGAGGATGCCCGTCAGCAAAACGGCAAGATACACCGCGACCCGGGTTCTCATGGATCATCCCTCCTGGCAAGAAATTCACATCCTGCGGTTTAAAAACGATGCGGCCCGGAGGCGGTTGACACGACAGCCCGGTGAACGGGAAGGAAAAGGCAGGGAGGGCTCCCTGCCTTCCTTGCTGCGGGCCGCCGCTTCCGGCACCCGTCATTTCTTGCCGAACAGCGAGCCCAGGACGCCGCGAATGATCTGCCGGCCGATCTGGCTTCCGATGGCGTGCGCCGCGCTCTTGGCCAGGGCCCCCACGAGGACCTCCGTTCCGGACTTGGCCTCCTTTCTGGCGGGGGCGGCTGGGGCCTCGGCGGCGGCCTTCTCCGCCCTGGCCGTAAGCTTCTCGTAGGCCGATTCCCGGTCGACGGTCTTCTCGTACGTCCCGTACAGAACGGATGCCCTGACGATGCCCGCGATCTCGTTGGGCTGCAGGGGGGTGAGACTGCTGCGCGGGGGCACGATCCAGGCCCGCTCAACCATGGTGGGGACCCCCTTCTCGTCCTGCATGGACACGAGGGCCTCGCCCACGCCGAGCTCCAGGATGGCTTTCGTCGTGTCGAGCCTGGGATTGGCCCGGAAGGTCTCGGCTGCGGCCTTCACGGCCTTCTGGTCCCGCGGCGTGTAGGCCCGCAGGGCGTGCTGGACGCGGTTTCCGAGCTGTCCCAGGACGGTGTCGGGGATGTCCAGAGGGTTCTGCGTGATGAAGTAGACCCCGACCCCCTTGGATCGGATGAGACGCACGACCTGCTCGATCTTGTCCTGGAGAACCTTCGGGATGTCCTCGAAGAGCAGGTGCGCCTCGTCGAAGAAGAAGACGAGCTTGGGCTTCGGCGGATCGCCCACCTCGGGGAGCCGCTCGAAGAGCTCCGACAGAAGCCACAGCAGGAAGGTGGCGTAGACCCTGGGTGACTGCATCAGCCGGTCGGCGACCAGGATGTTGATCATGCCCCTGCCCTTCGCGTCGGCCTGCATGAGGTCGTTGATGTCGAGGGCGGGCTCGCCGAAGAACCTGTCGCCGCCCTGCTCCCCGATGACGAGGAGGTTGCGCTGGATCGCCCCGATGCTGGCCGAGGAGATGTTGCCGTACTGGACCTTGAACTGGCTCGCGTTGTCGCCCACGTACTGGGCCATGGCGCGCAAGTCCTTGAAGTCGAGCAGGAGAAGACCGTTGTCGTCGGCGATCTTGAAAACGATGTTGAGCACGCCGGCCTGGGTCTCGTTGAGGTTGAGAATCCGGGAGAGAAGCAGCGGGCCCATTTCGGAGACGGTCGTGCGGACGGGGTGACCCCTCTCGGCAAAGACGTCCCAGAAGGCAACGGGGTATCCCTCGTAGGCAAACCCGTCGAGTTTCAGGTCCCTGACCCGGTCGGCGATCTTGGGGTTGTCCCCGCCGGGCTTCGCGAGACCCGACAGGTCCCCCTTCACGTCGGCCATGAAGACGGGCACACCCATGTTGCTGAACTGCTCGGCCAGCACCCGCAGGGTGACCGTTTTCCCGGTGCCCGTGGCCCCGGCGATCAGGCCGTGGCGGTTGGCCATCTTCGGGTAAAGGTATATCTCGTCCGTTGCCTTGGCGACAAGGATGGGGGGCGGTTGCGAAGCCATGAGACCTCCCGTGCGGTCGGAATGGGTTGGCAGGAATGGGACGGCGGCCCGCCCTGGGGCGGGCCGCGCATACCCGGGCAAGGCTGCGTTGCCGTTTACTTCTTTGCGGGGGGCTTCTCGGCGGGTTTCTTCTCGGGTGCCTTCTTCTCCTCCTTGACGTCGATGCTCGCGGCGGTCATCGTGTACTCGATGGTGACCTTCGAGCCGACCTTCGGGTCACCCTTGATCTTCGTGTCCTTCGTCGTGGCGATCTCCCACTTTTCCTTTCCCTTCTGGACCACGATCACGCCGTCCTTCTTCTCGAGGACGGGACCGGTGACCTGGTAGGTCTTGGGGCCGGCGGCCATGGCGACGGTGACGGACAGGAACACGATCGCAAGGGCAATGACGATGCGCTTCATAGGATCCCTCCTTGTGTGTGGTGTGCTGTTACTATAGATGACGGCGGGGAAATGTCAAGAAAGTCCTTGGGACAGGTAGCGTATCATATCTTGTGTCAGAGACAGGAAAGGGGTACCCCCAAGATTGCGACATCCCATAAGGAGGTACCCCATGAGGACAGTTGGTTTGCCGATCAAGAGTTTGTCACAAGCGCACCGGATAATCAAGGAGATGAACCTGTCGCCGGAGTGGGATGCGGATTACCGCTCTGCGGCCCGTCAGGCCCTGGTCGGGATCTTGGAAGACCAGTGAACGACCGGCTGGACCGCTATCTCGACGAGGTGGGCCGCTCGCTGGCGGACCGGCGCAACGGCAGCTACTGCCGTCACCTGCTCACCGAGCTGGGGGATATCGAGCTGCGGGTGCCCCGGAGCCGCAAGACCAGCATGATCGGGGTGGTCCGGGCCTACGCCCGCCGCATCGGCTGCGTGGAGCGGATGATCCTGGCGTGCTTTGTCCTCGGGATCTCCACCCGCAAGATCGCCCACGCCCTGATGCCGGTTCTGGGCGAGCCCGTCAGCGCCACGACGGTGAGCCGGGTGGCCCGGAGGCTCGATGCGGCCGTGAGCGCCTTCCACAGACGGCCGCTGCGCCGAGCCTACCGGTTCCTGCTGTTCGACGGGGTGGTGCTCAAGCGCAGAACCGGAGCCGGGGCCTCCACGCGCGTCGTCCTGGTGGTCCTGGGGGTGACGGCCCAGGGCCGCAAGGAGATCATCGACTTCCGGATCGCCCACGCCGAGTCACAGAGCGCCTGGGAGGTCTTCCTCACGGATCTGTATCGACGGGGACTCACGGGCGAGGGGCTCGAGATGATCATCACCGACGGGGGCCGGGGCCTGCTGGCCGCCCTGCCCTTTGTCTATCCGCAGGTGCCCCTGCAGCGCTGCTGGGTGCATAAAACCCGCAACGTCCTCAACTACGCCCGCAAGAGCGACCAGGCCGCCATGAAGAAGGACCTGCACGCCATCAGCCATGCCGCCTCTCTGCGCGAGGCCCAAGCCGTCCTGCAGCGCTTCTGCCGCATCTGGCGCCCGCTCTATCCCAAGGCCGTCAAGAGCCTCATGAGCCACGAGGAAGAACTCCTGGCGTTCTTCCGGCTGCCCCATCCCAAGCTCTGGCCCACGATCCGGACCACCAACCTCATCGAACGCAGATTCCGCGAGGTCCGCAGGAGAACCCGCCCATGGGCGTCTTCTCCGATCGAACCAGCATGGAGAGAATCCTCTATGCCATCTTTACCCATGAGAACCTGAAAGAAAAAACCATGACCCCTTTCCTCGTCATGACACATAACACTTGACGTTACCCTTGGGACAAACGAAGCCGCCCCCGGGGGTTCTGCCCCGGGTGCGCGGAGGCGGGTCGGCTCACCACCAGACCAGGCGGCTCTTTTTCTTGAAGAGCGCCTTGATGGCGTGATTTGCGTTGACGGCACTGAAGGTATACGCGGAGACGGCGCCGACGCTGACCCCGTCGACCTGCACGGACGAGACCGCGTAGCCGGTTTTCGGCGTGATGGTGTACGTCTTGCTGCCGCCGCCAGCGACGGTCGAGGTGCCCAACGGCGAGATGGTGCCGCCCGGGCCCGCCGACGAGGTAATGGTGAAGGGCCCCGCGGTGCCGGACTGGGTCACCGTCAAGACCTGTTCCCCGACGGAGAGGGTCGCCGTCCTCGATGCGCTTGCCGTATTGGCTGCGACGGCGAAGGAAACCGACCCCGGGCCGGTCCCGCTCGCCCCTGCCGTCACGGTCAGCCAGGAAGCGCCGCTCACCGCGCTCCAGCTGCACGCCGAGGCGGTCGAGACGGATACGCTCCCCGTCCCGCCTTCAGGGCCGAAGCTCTGGCTGCCCGTGGAGAGGGAGAAGCTGCAGGCCGCGGGAACGCTGTAGACGACCTCGGCGGAGTAATCGCTCTCCGACCCCGTTGCATTGTAGGCCTTGGCGGCGAAGTAATAGGTCCTGCCCGGCTCGAGGCCCCCCATGACGCAGCGGGTCCAGTTGCCCACGTCGACGGTGCCCGAATAATTCCGGCTGGCCGTCCCGCTGTAGACCTTGTAGCCCGCGAGATCGGGCTCCGCGTTCGGGTCCCAGGCCAAGGTGACCTCGGCGGCCCCGGCCGGAATGCCGGACAGCAGGATCGCGGCGAAGACGAGGATGACAATGAGTCGAACGGAAAGGGGAAGAGAAGCGTTTCTGCCGATCATGGCCGGAGACACCTCCATGCGGTTTTTCACCCGAGGCGTCCCGCACGGTGTGCGCCGATGACGCCTGGCAGCCCTGCCACCCTATCCGGCGTTTCTGCGGACGTAGGTCAGCGGCTTTGCGTCCCGCCCTTTCGGACGGTTTGCCCTTCACAGGCTTCCTGCGGAAAGAACAGGAGGGGGTCTTTTCAGACCTCGGAATCGGCAGTTCGAGGCAAAACCTTTAGCCCGGAATCGAACCCTTGAACAAACGCCCGGGCTGTACTATGGTTGCGGCCACGCGGGGCGGCCCGCAGCCGGGGCGCGGCACGCCGTCGCGGCGCAACCGGGGGCGGGGAAGGCCCGTTCCCCGAGAGGGGTCTCGAGGGGATCGCCGGGCCAAGAGGAAAGGGAGGAGAGCCGCCATGGCCCTGCACGTCGAACAGTTCCGATACGGGCGCGACAACCTGGGGTATCTCATCTTCGGCCGGTCCGAGGCCATGGCCGTCGACGGGGGGGCCTGGCGGGAGATCCTCGATTTCACGGACCGTTATCACCTGGCGCTGCGCTACGTGACCCACACCCACCGCCACCACGACCATCTGGAGGGCAGCGAGGAACTCCTCGAAAAATCGGGGGCCCGCCTCCTGCTGTTCCAGGACCTGCAGGACGGTTCCATCATCACCCTTGACGGGGAACCCGTCCATGTGTATCGTACGCCCGGCCATTCAATCGACTCGGTCTGTTTCCATGCGGGACGATACCTGCTCTCGGGCGACACGCTCTTCACCGGGACGATCGGCAATTGCTTCTCGGGCGACCTCCGGGCCTTCTACGAATCCGTGCGGAGGCTCATGGCCCTCCCGGAAGACACGGTGATCTTTCCCGGGCACGATTACAGGGCGCTGGCCGTTGCCTTTGCACGCAGCCTGGAGCCCGCCAACAGGGACCTCGATGCCTACATGGACGGCCATGAACCCGATTGCGTCCGCTCCCTGCTCCAGGAAGAATTGAAGGTGAACCCCTACCTGCGGTTCAACGACCCGGCCATCGTCGGCATTCTCAGGGACAGGGGGCTTCCCGTCGGCACGGAGTGGGAGCGGTGGCAATCGCTCATGGCGATCGAGGAGTGATGCGCCGCGCGGTATCAGGCTCGAGGAAGGCACGGGGAGCGCAGAACGTCCAACCCATGCATTTGACGCTGCTTCGAAGGATTCAACTCCTCCTGGCCGGGCTGGCGGTCGGTCTGCTGGCAGCTGCATCCGCCTCGGCCGGGGGTTACGAGGCCATCGAAATCGTGCCCACGCGGCCCGGCGTGACAGTGCGGCTGCTGGTAATGAAGGCCATCGCAAAGCCGTCCACGGCCCTGCTTCTCTTCCCGGGCGCGGACGGCGCGAAGCACTTCGGGGAAAGAGACGGCCGGTTCTGGGTCAGCAACAATTTCCTCTTGCGTGCCGCCCGCGATCTTGCTGCAGCGGGCTTCATGGTGGTGACCCTGGATGCCCCCTCGGACCAGAGCTCCGGCATGACGGACCGGTTCCGGACTTCGCCCGAGCATGCGGAAGACGTGCGCAAAGTCATCGCCCACCTGAAGGAGAGGCACCGCATCTCCTCCCTGTACCTCGTGGGCACGAGCAAGGGCACCCTCTCCGCCGCCTACCTGGCAGCCGTGTTCGACGAGCCGGCGATCAGCGGCGTGATCCTGACGGCTGTCTACCGCCCTTCGGAATGCGCGGGCATCGACTTCTCGGACATCGACGACCCCGTCCTCATCATCCATCACCTCTACGACGAGTGCCGTGTCACGCCCGTTCAGGGCGCCTTCGAGCTGAAGAAGAGACTTACGGAAAGCCCGCAGGTCGACGTGGTCATCGTGACCGGCGGCAGCCTTGCCGCCTCCGGCCCTTGCAACGCCCTGAGCAGCCACGGTTTCTACGGGGTGGAAAAGCCCGTGATCCAGGTCATCCGGGACTGGATCGCCGGCAAGGCCGTCCCGGAACGGATCGGCAGATAAGACCCTCCTTTTCCCCCTTGTTCAGAGGGGGAGGCAGGGGACTCCTCCGGACCGGGAATACCGTTCCCGGTCCCGGCTCCTCGACCCTGTGCCTTATTTCAATGTGAGCTTGTAGGACTTGACCCGCAGGACCGGGTGATAGGACCTCTTCATCGCGGCGAGGTTGGGCAGGCTCATGTCGCTTTCCTTGTTGATGTACCGGCATCCCGCGAAGAGCCGCCTTGCGCACTCCCTGTCGAGAAACTGGTAGAGCCCCTTGACATCGGAGAATGCCTTTTCGTAGCTCAGAATGCCCGTGTCCCCGTTGAGACGGGCGGCGATGCCGAAGGCGCTCACCCTGCCGTCCAGGCGGACCAGGATCCCCCTGAGACCGAGGGCATCGAGATGCTCCAGGGACGTGATCACGGCCCGCCGCTCGCAGGCCAGATCGGTGTCCCCGTCGACATCGCAGTCCCGCTGCGCGCACCAGGCCTCGAGGAAGGCGAGGCACTCCGGGACGCTTTCCCTCGTGATCGGCTCCACGAGGGCCCGGCTGCCGTTTCGCATGAATTCCCGCTCGAACTGGTGGATGAGGTTTCGCTTGCGCACGAACCGGTTGCCCCTCAACGCCGCGAGGTCCTCCGCCAGGTAGACGTAGTCCTCGAACTCCGCCTGCTCCTCGATGTGAAACACCGACTCCAGCCCCTGGCGGTGCCTCTCGACATAGTCGCCGCAGGCACACCAGTAGCGGTCAAAGCCGCTCTCCCGGGCAAGGGAGCGCAGGCGCTCGGGCGACGGGTCGCCCCCGGGGGATATCGGGAGGATCAGATGCCGGTCATCCGGCCGAAGCCGCGACTCGTTGGCGATCACGAGGAGATCGCCCGCAACGGCGTAATGCGTCTCGAAGACGCAGTCGCCCCAGGCGATGAGCGACGGCAGACTGTAGACGCTCAGGCGGTAGGGCATCGGGTCGAAATACGGCTCGAGCGACCGGTAATCGGCTATTTGCAGCTTCTTGAAATTCATGGGTCCTTCTTCAGCATGACGATGCAGCCCGGCAGCTCCGTGAACCCGGCCCTCCGGTAGAAATCGTGCGTCCCCGCCTCGGCCCCGAGACCGATCCATTCGATGCCGTCCTGCCGGAGACGGTGCACCAGCTCCTCCACGATCCGGCGCCCGATCCCCCGGCCCCGGAACGAGGGTTCCACGACGACATCCTGGATATAGGCATCGCTGACCCTGTCGCTGAGGGCCCTTCCCATCCCGATGACCCGCCCTTCCGCCTCGGCGACGACGAAGCAGTGGCTGCCCCGGATGATGGCCTCGGCCGTTTCGCGGTCCCTGCCCGACGTCGGGCCCCACCAGCCCTGCAAGAGATAAAGCGCCAGCACGTCCCCGACCTGCCCGGGGGTCGGCTCCGCTAGGCATGCGTAATGGACTTGGACGGCGCGCGTTGGCATATTAAAGATCATGACCTCCCGATGTCAAGAGCAGGCGCCGCCGGACAGAAGACCTGCGCCCTCTTTCTCTCCCTTTTCATGGACCCCGATGCCACCTGCCCGGGCTCATCCTACCGTCCCGTCGCTGCGCAGCTTCCCGATCTCCTCGGCGCTATAGCCCAGGGAGGAGAGGATCTCGTCCGTGTGTTCCCCGTGCACCGGGGCGAAACGCCTCACCTGCCCCGGGGTTTCGGAGAGCTTCGGCAGGATCCCGACCTGCTTCACCCTGCCCAGTTTCGGGTGCTCGAGTTCGATCACCATTTTCCGGTGGACCACCTGGGGATCGCTGAAGACCTCACCGATGTCGTAGACCTTCCCGACGGGAATGTCCTGCCGCGACAGCAGGTCGAACCACTCGTCGCGCGTCTTCGACAGAAACACCTTCTCGAGCCCGGCGCGGATCTCGAGCATCTTTGCGTCGGGGGCCCGGAATGTCATGTCCATGGACCACTTGGCCGGCATGTACTCCTCCTTGCCGATGGCCTTGCACAGGTTGTCCCAGAAATGCGGCTCCAGGCAGCCGATGCTGAGGTATTTGCCGTCCCGGGTTTCGTAGACGGCGTAGTGCGGGTAGGCCCCCATGGCCCACGACTCGCCGCGCCGCATCACGGTGCCGTCCATGAAGAACCGGTGGGTGAACCACGTGATGAGATGGATGGCCCCTTCCATGTAGGTGTGGTCGATGTATTGGCCCTTGCCCGTTTTCCCCCGGGCCATGAGGGCCAGGAGGATCCCGACGGCCCCGTAGAGCGACACGCCGGCGAAGTCGGCGATGATGTTGAGCGGGACGGACGGGGGACCGTCCTTCGGCCCGATGAGGCCGAGGACGCCGGCCAGTGAAATGTAGTTGATGTCGTGACCCGAGAACAGGCGGTAAGGACCGTCCTGACCGTAGCCCGAAAGCGAGCAGTAGACGATGCGCGGGTTGATTTCGCTGATCGCCCTGTAATCGACGCCGAGACGCTCCACGACGCCCGGCCGGTAGCCCTCGATGACCACGTCGGCCTCCTGAGCCATCCGGTGGAAGATCCTCCGCCCCTCGTCGGACCGGAGATTGAGGCCGATGCACTTCTTGTTGCGGTTGAGCGCGAAGTAGGCGGCCTCCCTCTCCTTGTCCTTTCCGCCCGGCGAGTACCCCATGTCCGCCATCGGGAAGGCCTTGGCCGGCTCCACCTTGATGACCTCGGCGCCGAAATCGCCCAGGATCATGGTGCAGAGCGCACCGGGGACATAATTCGACAGGTCGAGAACCTTGATGCCTTCGAGCGCCAGCATAACCCCCTCCTTTCATCGGGCTTTGACCGCCTCTCCTTCAAACCCTTTTGCCTCTGCCTGGGAGCCGCCTTGCGCCTCCGTGCGTTCACCTCCTGCCGTGCCACGGCGGGCGGAGGGCATAAAAAACCCCCGCATCACTCAGGATACCGGGGGATTGCCGTTCCGCACATGCCCTTCACCCTCAGCGGCAGACAGAAGTGACCGCCGACGGCCCCCCCGACCCTGTACGGCCGGTCGACGGGGGGCCCTGACAGACCCGCTCGAGACCCGGCGACTCTATATCACGGATCGGCAGGCCGCGCCACAGAAACCGTTCAACGGGGGTGACAGCTGCCAAGGACTTGATATCACATGCAAAGCGAGTGCTTGAATTCATGTTGGTTTTCTGGTATGAGCACCGTGCACCAAAACCAACGGTTCTCTTTGCGGACGGGCCGATCGACGTTCCCCATCGACGGCAAGGGAGAGAGGAAAGAGGACGAGATGCAGTCCCGTGGTCACACGGAACGGGAAATCTGCGGACACTGTGGGAAAAGGGTTTCGTTCATCAGATGCACCGGATGTGAGATACAACTCTGCCAGGAGTGTGCCTGCTTCGAGCTGGTTGGTTCAGGCACCGGCACGGTCATACCGGTCTACTACTGCCTTCAGTGCGTCAAGGATGACAGGATAAACCCCAACGCAGTCTTTTACGGGATCAAGTAGCAACCCCTGGGCCGGGACACCTGTCGCTTGCGCAGATACCCGGGGTGCACCCGGTGTCGTGCGTCCGAGCCCGCCTGATTGCAGGACACTCCCGGCCCTGCGGTCATCTCGAATCGACGAAAAACTTCGCGATCAGAAACCCCGCCAGGATCATGACGACCGACAGGTCGGCACGGTCCAGGAGCCACAGCACGGAGGCCTTGACCGCCGGAGCCTCGTTGAGGAAGCTGAAACAGCTTGCGGGCAGATACTTCACGAGCACGACGGACGGGTACCTCGTCCACTCGTTGTGCTCGAACCACCCGTAGAGCTGGTAGGCGAACAGCAGCGTCCCGGAGAGGAAGACGAGGTTGGCCAGCCATGACAGCAGGGAAATCCGCCGCCCCCTCGCTTCTACCCTGACCGGGTGGGAATACTGGAATTTCCACGCGGAATGCCCGTTGTGCGGATCCATAGAAGACACCTCCTTTTTCACCCCGTCTCGACGGGCGAGACAGGTTGCCCTCCCATGGGTGCAAGCCCCCGATCCGCGCAGGACGCGCAGCACGATGCCGGGATTCGATTGCAAGGCGGCTCGGTCTGAAGGCTCCGTCAACCCTATCGGCTGCATGAGCCATTCTCTTGAGTCCTTTTTCGCCCGCGGCCACCCCAACGGCCCGGCAGGCCGGAGATACGCCACCGGGGTATGCCGGGAGCAGGAGCACAAAACGGGTTGACAATTTCCGGGGCAACGATACAATAAATCGCCCAGGATTCAAATTCTCTTCCCCCAAGAGGACCCATGACGGCCCGGCTCATCTCCCTGATCGCTGTGCTGATGCTTCCGCTGGTCCTCGTTCTTTCCTCGTCGACGACCGCCCAGAACCAGGCCAGCAGCTGCGTCACCTGCCACACCGACGAGGCCATGCTCAAGAAGACCTGCAAGCCCTTCGTCAAGCCCGAGGGCGAGGCGGAAGGGTGAGCGGGGGCGCCTCCGCCGGTCAAGGCGGAGACCTTCCACCTGACGTTCCTCGTCGACCGGAAGCTCGTCGAGACGGACAAGCACTTCGAGAAGGGCTGCCTGTACTGCCACAAGGGGAATGACAAGGCCGACGACAAGGACGCCGCCCACGAAGGCATGGTGAAGCGCCCGTCCAACGACCTGGCCCTCTGCGGGGAGTGCCACCAGGAGATCGCCGCGAACTACAGGAAGTCCCTCCACTACACGACGATCGGCCAGCGCAACCGTGTGATCAAGCGGATGTCGAAGGAGGAGGCGAAGATCTTCGACGAGAAGGTCTTCGAGAAGTCCTGCCGCTCCTGCCACGCCTCGTGCGGCGATTGCCACGTCAAGTCCCCGGCCATCGCCGGGGTGAGCCTCGGCCTCATCAACAAGCACAAGTTCGTCCGCAGGGACGAGGGCAAGACCTGCGCCTTCTGCCACGGCGGCCGCGTCTACCCCGAGTACACGGGCGAGTACGGCGGCAACGCCGACGTCCACTACCAGAAGGGCATGATGTGCATGGACTGCCACACGATGGATGAGCTCCACGGCGACGGCAAGGCCTACCAGCTCAAGGAGGAGGTCCGCGACCGGCCCCGCTGCACCGACTGCCACGAGCCGGGCCGCGAGGTGAAGCTGACGGCGCGGGTGGGCCACCTGAAGCACGCTCAAAACGCCAGCTGCTACGCCTGTCACTCGGCGGGCGAGTACCGGCAGTGCTTCAACTGCCACGGCGGCCACTCCGAGGCCAAGCCCGGGTTTTACATCGGGACGAGCCCGCGCAACCGCAGGGAGATCACGACCCTGCGCATCATCCCCACGGTGCGCGACACCTTCAAGCCCTACGGCATCCGGCAGGCCAACTTCGATGCCCTGCCGAACTACTGGGACGCGCCGATCCACAACATCCGCAAGCGCACGGAGCGGACGCGCAACTGCGACACCTGCCACGAGGACCGCAAGGGGTTCCTCACCATGGAGACCCTGCTGAAGGACAGCTCGCGGGTGAACCTCGAGCTGATCAAGAAACCGAAACCGATCCCTGTAAGTCCATAAAAAAGGAGGTTTGTATGGTCAACGCAAAACGGAAAGTCATGGTGAGCCTGCTGGCCCTTCTCCTGCTGCTGCCCGCTGCGGCGTTTGCGGCGGAGCCGTTCGTCACGACGGAGTGGCTCGAGGCGAACCTGTCCAAGGTGACCGTCCTGGATGTCCGCAAGGTGGAGGAGTACAACGAGGGCCACATTCCGGGCTCCATCAACGTCTTCTACGGCGTCTGGGGCATCAAGAAGGGCGTGCTCCTCAACGAGCTGCCCTCCGACGACGATTTGAAGGACATCCTCTCGGCGGCGGGCATCGAGCCCACGACGCACGTGGTCGTCGTCTCGAAGGCCGAGACCATGCCCTTCCGCACCGACGCGACGCGGGTCGCCTGGACCCTGCGCTACGCCGGCGTGGAGAACGTCTCCGTCCTGAGCGGCGGCATCGAGAAGTGGATCGCCGACAAGAAGCCCCTCTCGAAGGAGGCCGTGAAACCCAAGGCGAAGCCCTACCGGGGCAAGTTCAACAAGCAGTTCTTCGCAAACAAGGCCCAGGTCACGGGCGCCCTCGGCAAGGCCGTGATCGTCGACGTCCGGCCGCCCGAATTCTACAAGGGCGAAAAGAAGCTCGACTTTGTGCCCGCGACCGGCCGCATCAAGGGCGCCGTGAATCTGCCCCCGGCCCTGCTCTACAATGCGGACGGGACCTTCAAGACCAAGGCGGAGATCGAGGCCGCCGCCAAACCCGTCGTGGGGACCGATCTCGACAAGGAGATCATCGTCTACTGCGACACGGGCAAGGTCTGCACGAACTGGTGGCTCGCCCTGCACGACCTGCTCGGCTACCGGAACGTGAAGGTCTACGACGGCTCCTCCATGGAGTGGCTGGCGGACCCCGCGGCACCCAAGGAGCCCTGAGCCAAGACGTAACGTCAGGAACCGGTCCCGGCGCCCCGCGGGGCGCCGGGACCGCACATCCGGACGGACCGGATCAGAAGCGATACGTTTTCGACCTGCTGCGCTGAACTGCGGGATTCCTCATGAACCGGTTCAACATCGCCAGTATGCTTCTGCTTGCAGCCCTGTGCGCGCCGATCGCGCTCGACGCCGCACGCGCGCCCGACTGGAAGCACGAGGACATCTGGCTCAAGAATGAACTCGGGCAGCGCATCACCCCCACACGCAACAGCACCGACCCCTACTCGCCCCGGAAGACCTGCGGGACCTGCCACGGCTACATGACCATCACGTCAGGCCCCCACTTCCAGCAGGGCTTCGACGAGATGCGCGACGGCTACGACCCGAAGCGCCCCTGGGTCCTGTCGCCCGGCAACTTCGGCAAGGGGGGCGAGCCGGGAACCTTCACGGAGCGCGTCGCCGCCAAGAGAAACAAGAGCGCCCGCGACATGGGCCTGTCCACCTACGACTGGATCGCCGCCGGCGGCAAGATCGACGGCAAGGGCCAGGTCATCGCCGCGGCGCCCGGCTGGACCCACCCGGGCGGCGGCCCCATGGAGTTCGGCAGAGGGGCCGACGGCCGGCGCGACCTCTCGAGAACCCTCTCCCAGGGAGAGCCGCTGAAGCCCGATGCGCTGGACGGGGACTACTCCTCCCGGTACACGCCCGACGGGAAGAGCCACTTCCGGGCAAGCGGCGTCGTCGAGGGCGACTGCCTCATGTGTCACCTGAAGGGCTACCGCCTCGCGGAGAGAAACCGGCAGCTGAGCCTCCGCAACTACCGCTGGGCCGCAACGGCCGGCGCGGGGCTGGGCGAAATCCGGGGCGCCGTCTTCACCTTCGCCAACCCCGAGGCCGGACCGGACGTCGAGGGCTGGGACAGGGGCTCGTGGAATTTTGCAGCCCGACCCGCCGTCCGGTACGCCTGGGAGAACCGGGATCTCTTCACGCCGGAAGGGAAATTCAGGGGCAGCGCCCGGATCAACAAGTCCGTCGAGACGGACAACTGTACGCAGTGCCACCGCCCGATGGACGGGCAGAAGTCGGGCACCCTCTACCTGCCGGCTGGCGACCTGCACCTCAAGGCGGGGCTGCGCTGCACGGACTGCCACACCCTGGCGGGCCGGACGCAGGCCGAGAGGCTGCGGCACCGAATCGGAAAGGGGTGGTCGCCGACGGCCACGGCCCGCAACGACCTCGACGGGGCCGGGATGAAGACCTGCGCGAACTGCCATCTCGAGGACGGCTACAGGCCCACGCGGCCGGGGATGCCGAAGGAGGCGAAGAACCCCGACAACCTCCACCGCGCCTTGTTTCACAAGGCGACGTTCCATTTCTACCTGCTGCACTGCACGTCGTGCCATGCCGCGGAGCGCAAGACCCGCAGCGTCTACCTCGTGGACCACAGCACGGGGCAGCCGGCATGGTACTCGACGGACAAGGCGGGCCTCGTCACCCGGCCGGGCGATCTGACGCAGATGGCCTCGGAGCCGTGGAGGCCCTGGACGGACCGCCACGAGCGCGCCAGGGGGTATGGCGAGCGTTACGTGCCGGCCGTGCCCAAGGTCCGGCAGTGGTTCGGGGAGATGCTCGCCGAGGGGGTCGTGCGGCCCATCGGCCTGGAGGCCGTGCGCAGGGCCGCCTCGGCGCAGAAGAATCTCACCACGGTCGAGGTCAGCACCCACACGGGCAAGAAGGTGAAACGGGCCACCGTGGCCACCGAGGAGGACATCCTGGCGATGATCAGGGCCCTGGAGGCCATGGGGTACCGAAACGTCGTCTTCGTCGCCGACCGGCTCTACGAGCTCAAGAAGGGCAAGATCCAGGGCCGCCCCGCGCCTGCCCTGACGCAGGCCGTCATGTTCGGGATCTACCACGGCAACCTGCCCGTGTCGGCCAAGAAGACCCTGGGACACAAGGGGAAGCCCGACGGGTGCGCGGACTGCCACGCCGACGATGCACCGTTCTTCACGAAGCTGAAAGTCCGCGGGGTCGGGAAGTTCCTCAAAAACAGCTACCCCGTTCCCAAAGAGCCCTACGCGGAGCCCCAGATGCTGGATTGGGGATTCACGGGAGTGCCGGCATCGGAATAATAGAAACCGTTTTACGGGTTGCGTTTTACGGGTGAAAACTGAGGCTCAGGAAGAGATGGCGCGTGTGTCGGGGAATACGCTGATCCGGTGGTGCATGCTGGCGGCATGGATGCTGGCCGTTTCGCTGGCGGCCTGCGGGAAGCCCGCAGAGCCCCCTCCGCCGTGGAAGGTCATCGACGCCCCGACCCTCCGCGCCATGATGGCCGACGACAAGAAACTCCCCGTGTTCAACACGATGAGCGAGATCGAGTGCCTCGACCACCGCATCCCCGGATCGCAGTGCCTGGCCTGCGAGGAAATCGAAAAGGACATCTCGCTCCTCCCGCCCGACAAGAACCGGGTCCTGGTCTTCTACTGCGAGAGTGAGGGATGCTACCGGAGCTGCCGCGCGGCCGCTGCAGCCGTCAAGGCCGGCTACACGCAGGTTCACGTCCTCGACAAGGGGATGCCCGCCTGGAAGCAGGCGGGGTACGCCATGGAGACGGTCGAACGGATTCCCAGGGGCTCCATCCCGTCGGTCCGTGCCACGGCGCTCAGGCAGATGATCAAGGATCAAAAGGACCTTCTCCTGGTCGATATCCGATCGGAGCGCTCCTTCAAGGAAGGGCACATCGAGGGCGCCGTGAATGTCCCGCTCTACCGGCTGGGCCGCGATTACTCCGATATCCCGCTGGACCGCACCCTGGTCCTCATCGACGACCGCGGGTTCCGGACCTTCCTGGCCGGCAGTTATCTCGAAATGAAGGGGTACCGGGTCCTGAGGCTCTTCGGCGGCATGCAGGCCTGGCAGGAGATGCAGGCGGCGAAGTGACGGGGGGTTCCCCACAAAGAAACGGATGAAAACGATGAAGGTCACGGCAGGAAAGCGGCGAATCGGGTTTCGGGCGGGACTGGCCATGCTGGCGGCCGTCACGCTCACCTGCCTGCCGCACACGTCTTCCGCCGCCCAGGACTGCCGGTTCTGCCATGACGAGCCGCTCTACCGGGTCGACTTCAACCGGTCGGTCCACGCCGGCAACGGGTGCACGAGCTGCCACACGGGCATCACGAACATCGAGAAACACCGAGACGGCAAGGAAAGACCCGCCCCCGTCAACTGCGGCATCTGCCATGAGAAGATTGCGAAGGAGTACCTGAACAACTTCCACTACATCCAGGAAGACTTCCGCTGCAGCGACTGCCACCGCAACATCCACGCCATCCGCAAGGACCCGGACAAAAACGTCAAGCTCGCCATCATCCGGAAGTGCACCGAGTGCCACAGCAATGACGACTACACGGCCTCGGGCCACGGGGAGGCCGTCCTGAGGGGAAACCGGGACGCCGCCGACTGCTCGGACTGCCACGGCCTGCACAGCACCCGGGTGTTCCACACCTCGCTGGAGCAGTACCCCGTCGAGGCCCGGGAGTTCTACACCCAGAAGTGCAAGCGCTGTCACGCCGACAGCGTCATGATGGCGCGCAACAACCTCTCCGACAAGATGGTCGCCTACTACGAGGGCACCTACCACGGGAAGGTCCAGGAGCTGGGCTACCCGGCACCGGTGGCCGGCTGCGGCGACTGCCACACGAAGCACAACATCCTCCCGAAGGAGGACCCCCGCTCCAGCATCCACCCCGCGAATCTCGAGGCCAACTGCGGCCGCTGCCACTCGGGCTTCCACCCGCGGTTCTTGAGCTACCAGGCCCACCCGGACTACACGGACCGGCAGAAGTATCCCGCCCTGTACTTCACGTTCCTCTTCATGGGGGGGCTTCTCGTCGGGACGCTCGCCTTCTTCTGGCTCCACACGATCCTGTGGTGGCGGAAGGTGTACTGGGAGCATCACCGCATGGAAAAGGAGGGCATCGTGCCCCCCTCCGTCGTGGCGACCGGAGAAGGGCTGCAGCACGTGGAGCGCTTCTCGGTGAAATACCGGATCATGCACGTGCTGCTGGTGCTGTCCTTCTTCACGCTCGTCCTGACGGGCTTCCCGCTGAAGTATGCCGACACGGAATGGGCGCAGACGATCACCCGCCTCTGGGGCGGCGCGCACATGTCGGGCCTCTTCCATCGCGGCGCGGCCCTGGTGCTCATCATCGGCATGATCTACGTCACCTGGGAATCGCTCAAGTTCCTCTTCCCCAAGGGCAAGGGCAGGCAGGGCTGGATCGACCGTCTGCTCGGTCCCGACTCCCTCTTCCCGAACCTGAAGGACCTGCAGGACCTCAAGGGGATGTTCCTGTGGTTCTTCAACAAGGGCGAGGCCCCGAAATTCGACCGCTGGACCTACTGGGAGAAGTTCGACTTCCTGGCCGTCTTCTGGGGCATGTTCGCCATCGGGGGATCGGGGATCCTGCTCTGGAAGCCCGAGTGGTCCTCGTGGATCGTCCCCGGCTGGGTCCTGAACATCGCCGCCCTGGTGCACTCCGAGGAGGCGCTGCTGGCGGCCCTGTTCATCTTCACGATCCACTTCTTCAACACGCACTTCATCCCGAACAAGTTCCCGATGGACCGGCTCATCTTCACGGGGACCTACCGGCTCGAGGAGCTCAAGGAACAGCGGCCCCTGGAGTATGAGCGCCTCGTCGCCGAGGGGCGCCTCGAGTCCCTGAAGCGCGAACACCCGAGCATCCCGCTCAAGCTCATCTCGGCCACCTTCGGGCTGGCAAGCCTCCTGCTGGGCCTCTTCCTGACGGTGCTGATCGTGTGGTCGCTGCTGTTTACGTAGCAGCCGAAAGAGAGACGAAGGGGCAGAGCCCGCAGGGCTCTGCCTTTTTTGTCCCGTTCATGGTATGAACGGGCTGGCAGGAAGCGAAACATCCCCCTTGGCGAAGGGTGGATTGAGGGGGATTCGATCAAGCAGAACGAAGAGACCGAGCAGAGGAATGAATGGGCCTCATCCGCGACATCTTCGGCATCGGCAAGGACGGCGGCAGCCTTCTGCGGGACCTGGCAGAGATCCGAAAGAAAACGCGGGGGGACCGGAACCGCCTTCTCTCGGAGATCGAGTTCAACGCCGCCCTCGTTCTCGAACACGGTCTCAAGCGGGAGGCCGACGCGGCCAAGGTCATCGCCCGGCTGCGGGTGGAGAACCTGGCACGGCTGATCGACGAGGGGTTCGACTTCTCGACGATCCGGAAGGGAACGGTGGATGCGTCCCTGGTGAAGGATGCACCGATGCTGCGTCACTATGCGGGCCTCGACCTGGAGAGCTTCCTCAAGCGGATCCGTTTCCAGATCGAGCAGCTGAAGCTGCTGCCCGATCTGTACGACATCCGGAAAACGGACAAGGTCAACGTCCGCCTCCGCCTCGAAAACCTGGGCAGGCGCTACATCCTGCTCATCCGATTCCTGAAGACCTGACCAAGGGAGGTAACCGATGAACGGCGCGGAAGCCCTGCTGAAGACCGTCGAGGCGGCCGGCATCGACGCCTGCTTTGCCAACGGCGGCACGACGGAGATGCCCATGATCCTGGCCTTCGATGCCATCACGGGGATCAGGCCCTTGCTGGGCCTTTTCGAAGGCGTGTGCTCGGGCGCGGCCGACGGCTACGGCCGCATGAAGGAAAAGCCCGCCCTTTGCCTCCTGCACCTCGGGCCGGGGCTCGCCAACGGGGTCGCCAACCTGCACAACGCCAAGAGGGCCCGCACGCCCGTGCTCAACGTCATCGGCGAGCACGCCTCGTGGCACGTCAAGGCCGACGCCCCCCTGGCCATGGACATCGAGGGCCTCTGCCGGACCTTCTCGGGGTGGCAGCGCACGGTCCGTTCCGTCGAGAGCATCGCGCGGGACACGGCCGATGCCGTCGAGGCGTCCCTGCGTGGGCAGGTCGCCAGCCTCATCGTCCCCTGCGACCTCCAGTGGAAGGAGTACCGGGGCGGCATCCCCGCCGTGCACGGCCCGGTGCCCGATCCGCCCGACCGGGGCGTGATCGAATCCGCCGCGAGGATGCTGAAGTCGGCGTCCAAGACGGCGCTCATCATGAACGGCCGCGCCCTGCGGCGCCGCGGACTCGCGGCGGCCGGCCGCATCAAGGCCGCCGTGGGCTGCGACCTCTTCTGCATCAACTTCCCCGCCTATGTCGACCGGGGCGCCGGCACCGTGCCCGTCGCCCGCGTGCCCTATTTCCCCGAGCCTGCGGCGGCCGCTCTTGCCCCCTACGGCGCCGTTGTGCTCGCGGGGACGGACCAGCCGGTCAACTTCTTCGGCTACGAGGGCCAGTGGAGCCACCCCGTCGCCCGTGATGTCCCCAAGCTTCGCATCGACAGGGATCCACAGGACGCCGCCGAAACGCTCGAGGCGCTCGCCGACGAGCTGGGGGCGCCGGGACCGGTCGTGGCGGGACTCAAGGTCCCCGAGGTCCCGTCAGGAAGGCTGACACCCGAGAAGGCCTGTCTCACCCTGGCGGCCCTCCAGCCGGAGGGCACCATCATCATGGACGAGGGCCTC
Source organism: Syntrophaceae bacterium (assembly GCA_013177795.1). NCBI lineage: Bacteria > Pseudomonadati > Thermodesulfobacteriota > Syntrophia > Syntrophales > Syntrophaceae > Syntrophaceae bacterium. The sequence continues at coordinate 1,002,871 of JABLXY010000001.1, forward strand.
ACGGCCTCCATGACGTACTTCCCGCTGGGCGCAACGCTGCCTCCCCACAGCTACTTCATGCTCACCGGCGGCGCCATCGGCCAGGGCATGCCCTCGGCCACGGGGGCGTCCGTCGCCTGTCCGGACAGGCCCGTCATCAACCTGCAGGCCGACGGCAGCGCCATGTACACCGTCCAGTCCCTCTGGACGCAGGCCCAGGCCGGGCTGAACGTGACGACGCTCATCTGCTCGAACCGCAGCTACAACATCATCAACGTGGAGCTGCAGCGGGCGGGGATCACGAACCCGGGGCCCAGGGCGCGCGCGTTCACGGACTTGGGGAACCCGCCCATCGACTGGCCGAGCTTGAGCAGGGGACTGGGCGTGCCCGGTGTCGCCGTCGACACGGCCGAGGATCTGGCCCGGGAGCTGAAAAAGGCCCTCGGCGAGCCCGGCCCGCACCTTATCGAGATGGTCCTGTAAACCGTCCCGGACCGTCTGCCCGGCACAGGCCGGATTCGGAACGGCCAGCCCTGCCGTCCGCCGTTCTCTTTCTCCGGCTTGCCCGAGGGAGAGGCATTCCTGTATACTGTCCGAGAATCGCAGGTAAGCAGTGGAGGGTTCCCATGCGCAACAGGATCCATGCCGCGGCTGCGTCCGGATTGACATGGACCCTTCTCTGGATGTTCCTTCTGGCCTCGGCTTGGCCCCCGTCATCGTCCGCCGCGCAGGAGCGGGCCTTCACCCTCATCGAGGCCGTCCGCTACGCCCTGGAGCACAACAACGAGATCCGCGCCGCCGGCAGCTCCCTTGCCGCCCGGAAGGACGATGTCGGGGCGGCCCGGAGCAACCTCCTGCCGAAGGTCTATTTCGAGGAGCGCGCCCTGCGGACCAACAACCCCACCTATGCCTTCATGGCCAAGCTCAACCAGGGCCGCTTCGCGCAGCAGGACTTCGCCATCGACGGTCTCAACAACCCGAATCCCGTCAATGACTACCAGACGCTGTTTGCCGCCGAGCAGCCGATCTTCGCACCAAAGGCGTGGGTGGGCCTCGACATGTCGAAGCGCGAGCACGAGGCCGAAAGCGTCGAGTTCACCCGCAAGAAGGAGGAGATCGCCTTCAAGGTCTGCCGGGCCTGGCTCATGGTCCACACGGCAAAGGCGCAACTCGCGGCGGCTGAAAAAGGGGTCGAGGACGCCCAGGAGCACTACCGCATCGCAAAGCTGCGCTACGAGGCCGACCTCGGCATGGTCGCCGACACCCTGAGGGCCGGCACGGCGGCCAGCGAGGCGAAACAGCGGAGGGTCACCGCAGAGAAACAGCTCCATCTCGCCCGGCGCATGCTCGGCCTGCTGTTGGGGCTTTCCGGTTCGGCCGAAGTGTCCGGGGAGATCCCGGATTTCGAGATCCGCGATATCGAGGAGTACGCGAAGGCCTCCCGGGCCCGGGGCGACGTCCGCTCCATGGAGCTTCGCTACGAGAATGCCGAGAAGAGCGTCCGCATGGCGGAAATGGAGTATCTGCCCTACGTGGGCATCGGCGGCGGCTACCAGTGGAACGACCCGGCCAACCTCTTCGGGGGGTCGGGCGACAGCTGGCAGGTCTCAGCCTTTCTGCGCTGGAACCTCTTCGACGGGGCGAGGCGCGAGCACGAGCGCTCGAAGGCGAAACACCAGGCCCGGCAGGCGCATGAGCATCTCGAGGGATTGCGGAAAGCCGCAGCGTACGGGCTCTACCAGGCGCAGCTCGGCGTCGAGGAGGCGAGGGCGAACCTGGAACTTGCCCGGGAGGCCCTGAAAACGGCGGAAGAGGGGAAGCGGCTCGTGCAGATCCGGTACGAGAACGCCTTCTCGCCCATCGTGGACATGCTGGATGCCCAGGTCGTGCTCGACCGGGCGCGTGCAGGCCTGGTGGCAAGGGAAAACGAGTACCGCGTCGCCGTTCTCAACCTCGGCTGGGAGGGCGGCACGCTCCTTCGGGATCTCGGGATCGAACCGGATGAAAAGAAGGACCGACCATGATCAGAGCGGATGAACGGAAACGGATCGCGGCTGTCCGCACGGCCCTGATGGCCCTGGCTCTCCTGGCCGGCTGCGGCGACAGGGTGGCCCCCGGCACGGCGGACGTGAAGAGGCCAGCCGTCACCGGCGTGACCGTCTCGGAGGTCCAGCCTGTCAGGGTCGGCGAATTCTATGAAACGTCGGGCACCGTGAGGGCCCGCGTCTCGAGCGTCATCGCAAGCCGCGTCATGGGGTCGGTCACGGCCGTACACGTCCGCGCGGGCGATCGCGTGCAGGCGGGGCAGCTCCTGGCCACGCTCGACGACCGCGACGCGGCCCAGAGGGTGCGCGCCGCCGAGCAGGCCTTTGAGGCGGCGAAGCAGGGGCGATCCATGGCCGAGCTGACCTGGCAGCGCTACAGGAAACTCCATGACGAAAAGGCCCTGGCCAGGCAGGAAATCGACCAGATCGAGACGCAGAAAAAAGTGGCCGACGCCCAGTACGAACAGGCCAGGGCCGGGCTCGAGGAGGCGCGCGTCTGGCAGGGCTTCACCCGGATCACGGCGCCCTTGCCGGGCGTCGTGACGGAGCGGCGCGTCGACCCGGGGAGCATGGCCATGCCGGGTATGCCCCTGTTCACCGTCGAGGGCGACGGCGGTTTTCAGCTGGAGGCAGCCGTTGACGAAGCCCTGTCGGGGAAAGTCCGCGTCGGGACGAGCGCCGCCGTCACGATAGACACGCTGGGCCTCGACACGGCGGGCCAGGTCATCGAGGTTGTCCCTGCCGTGGACCCGGTGACGAGGACCTTCATCGTGAAGATCGCCCTGGCCGGCAGGGGGCTCAAGAGCGGCCTCTTTGCCCGGGTTCGTCTGCCCCGGGGCGAACGCGAGGCCATCCTCGTCCCGAAAGAGGCCGTCGTGGAACGGGGCCAGCTCACGGGCGTCTTTGCCGTGGATCCCCGGGGCATCGTGACCTACAGGCTGGTGCGCACCGGCAAAACCTTCGAAGGCGGCATCGAGGTTCTCTCGGGTCTCCAGGCCGGCGACCGCATCGTCACGGCCGGACTGGAAAAAGCCGTCGACGGCGGGCAGATAACCGGGGGAGCATCCCCATGAGCGACCGCATCGGGATTGCCGGCCAGATCGCCCGGGCCTTCATCCTCTCGAAGCTCACCCCGCTCATCGTTGTCGCTTCGCTCCTGCTGGGAGTCTTCGCCGTCCTCGTGACTCCACGCGAGGAGGAGCCGCAGATCGTCGTCCCGATGATCGACGTCATCGTGACCTACCCCGGCGCCTCGGCCAGGGAGGTCGAGGAGCGCGTCACCCGGCCCATGGAAAAGCTCCTCTGGGAGATCAAGGGCGTCGAGTACATCTACTCCATCGTCAAGCCGGGGTTCAACCTGACCATCGTCCGGTTCTACGTGGGCGAGAGCATGGAGGAGAGCCTCGTCAAGCTCTACAACAAGCTCATGTCCAACTACGACCGGATCCCGCCCGGCGTCTCCCAGCCGATGGTCAAGGCCAAGTCCATCGACGACGTGCCCATCCTCACGCTCACACTGTGGAGCGAAAGCCCCCGCATCACGGGCTACGAGCTTCGGCGGGTGGCCCTCGAGCTCTGCACGGAGATCAAGAAGGACCAGAACGTGGCCGAATTCACCGTGATCGGCGGCCAGCGCCGGCAGGCCCGGATCACCCTCGACCCGGCGAGGCTCAAGGCCTACAACGTCTCGGCCTTCCAGATCATGGACGCCATCGGCAGATCCAACTACTCCCTGCCCTCCGGCAGCTACCCCTCGGGCAACCGAGAGATCCTGGTCGATACGGGAGCCCTCCTTTCGAGCATCGAGGACGTGGGCCGCGTCGTCGTGGCCGTGCACAACGCAAGGCCCGTGTACCTGAGGGATGTGGCGATTCTCCAGGACGGCCCCGAGGAGCCCGCCGGCTACGTCTTCATGGGACTCGGGCCCGCGAGCCCGCGCAAGGGCATCGCCGGGAGCCCCGCCGGGCAGAACGAGGCCGTCACGATCGCCGTCGCGAAGAAAAAGGGCGCCAATGCCAGTGTCGTGGCCCGCGATGCGCTGGCGAAGGTCGATGCGCTCAGGGGCCGGCTCATTCCCTCGGACGTGAACGTCACGGTGACGCGCAACTACGGGGAGACGGCCAGGGAAAAGTCCGACGAGCTGCTCGAGCACATGCTCATCGCCACGGTCTCCGTCATCATTCTCATCGCCCTGGCCCTGGGGACGCGCGAGGCCGCCGTCGTGGCCGTCGCGGTCCCTGTCACGCTGGCCCTCACCCTGCTCATCAACTACCTCTACGGCTACACGCTGAACCGCGTGACCCTGTTTGCCCTCATCTTCTCCATCGGCATCCTCGTCGACGACGCCATCGTCGTCGTCGAGAACATCCACCGGCACTTCAAGCACCATGGTGCCGGTGTCGATCAGGCCGTGCGGGCCGTCGACGAGGTGGGCAACCCGACGATCCTCGCCACCTGGACGGTTATCGCCGCCCTCCTGCCCATGGCCTTCGTGTCGGGCCTCATGGGCCCCTACATGCGCCCCATCCCCGTGGGGGCCTCGGCGGCCATGCTCTTCTCGCTGCTGGTGGCCTTCATCGTGACTCCCTGGATGAGTTATCACATCCTGGGGAAAGCGGGCAGGAAGGCACATCACAGGCCCGAAAAGGACTTCTTCCCCGTCTACGAGCGGATCATTGCCCCGCTGATGGACAGCGCAAAGAGGAGGCGGCTCGCCCTGGCCGGCGTGGGGGGCCTGCTGCTTCTGGCGATGGCCCTCGTCCCGCTGAAACTCGTCACGGTGAAGATGCTGCCCTTCGACAACAAGAGCGAGATGCAGGTGATCATCGACATGCCCGAGGGGAGCGCCCTGGAGAAAACGGCGGCGCTCGCGCAGGAGATGGGCGGTTACCTGAAGCAGGTGCCCGAGGTGACGGACTACCAGCTCTACGTGGGGACGGCGGCGCCCTTCAACTTCAACGGCCTCGTCCGCCACTACTTCCTGCGCTCCGGCGCGAACGTAGCGGACATCCAGGTCAACCTCGTCGCCAAGGGCGAGCGGAAGGCCCAGAGCCACGACATCGCCAAGCGGCTGCGGCCGGGCCTCAAGGAGATCGCGGACCGCTACGGCGCCCGGATCAAGGTGGCCGAGATCCCGCCGGGTCCGCCCGTGCTGAGCACGCTCGTGGCCGAGGTCTACGGGCCGGACGCGAACCGCCGGATCGAGATCGCCCGGCAGATCCGCGATATCTTCGAGCAGACCCCCGGGGTGGTCGACGTGGACTGGTACGTCGAGGCCGACCAGAAGAAGCTCCTCTTCGAGGCGAACCGGACGAAGGCAGCCGAAAGCGGCATCTCCATCGAGGCACTCTCCCAGAGCATGCGGATCGCCCTGTCGGGGGCCGTGGCGGGCCTCGTCCACCTCGAGAAGGAAAAGGAGCCCGTGGACATCTTTCTCCGCATGCCCCTGGAGGACCGGGCTACTCCCTCGACGCTTCAGTCCCTCAACGTGCCGTCCCGGCTGGGCAGCCAGGTCCCGCTGGCCGAGCTGGTGAGCGTGCGCGAGGGCGTGGGCGAGAAGACGATCTACCACAAGAACCTCAAGAGCGTGACCTATGTCATCGGGGACGTGGCCGGCTCCGAGGAGAGCCCTGTCTACGCGATCCTGAAGATGAAGGATGCCGTCCGGAACCTGAAGCTCCCGGAGGGTTACGAACTGAAGCAGTACGACGCGGTCCAGCCCTGGCTGGAGGAGACCTACGCGATGAAATGGGACGGCGAGTGGCAGATCACGATCGAGGTCTTCCGTGACCTGGGCATCGCCTTTGCCGCCGTGCTCGTCATCATCTACATCCTGGTGGTGGCCTGGTTCCGCAGCTTCGTGACGCCCCTGATCATCATGGCGCCCATCCCGCTGACCCTGGTGGGAATCCTGCCGGGCCACTGGATCTTCGGGGCCTTTTTCACGGCCACCTCGATGATCGGCTTCATCGCCCTCTCCGGCATCATCGTGCGCAACTCCATCCTGCTCGTCGACTTCGCCGAGCACGAGTTGCGGCAGGGCCGGGGCCTGCGCCATGCTCTCCTGACGGCAGGCGCCGTCCGGTTCCGGCCCATCGTGCTCACGGCGGCAGCCGTCGTGGTGGGCTCCTTCGTCATGCTCTTCGACCCCATCTTCCAGGGCCTGGCCATCGCCATGATGTTCGGCGCCGTGGCGGCCACGGGGCTCACCCTCGTCGTGATCCCCCTGCTCTACTACGAGCTCTTCCGCAACAGGGGACCCGACGAGACGGATGCGGCGTTGCAACAGTAGCGGAACGCTTCTTCCTCCCCTGATATCACGGGTGAAAAATATACGGGCGGGGCTTTCTACATGTTCAGCTCGACGATGTCCTTGTCCTTCAGCACGTGGGTCCTCTCGACGCGCATGCCGTCGAACTTCGCCGAGCCCCACACGCGGGCGTACTTGAGCTTCGTCACGAAGTCCTTGTGCACCTTCTCGGCCACGTCCATGACGGTGGAGCCGACGGGCACCGTGTAGGGCATGGAGAGATCGGGTTCCTTGCCGGGCGGCTTGGAGTAGACACGGATGATCGAGGCCAGCCGGAAGATCTCCTGCTTCAGGTCCTCGAGGCCGTCCTTCTTCAGGCACGAGACGGCCACGATGGGGTAGCGGCTGCCGTAGGCAGCCTTGAGCCTCTCGAAGTTCTCCATGGCCCCCGGCTTGTCCTTCTTGTTCGCCGCCACCAGCGCCCGCTTCACGAGGACGCGCGTCTCCGCCTCCTTCGGCTTCTCCGTCCGGATGTTCCACCTCCCGATCTGGTCGAGGATGAGCTCCAGCTGGACGTCGGCATCCTCACTGAGGTCGACGACGATGAGCAGGGCATCGGCCACCCTCATGATGCCGGAGACCCAGCCGTCCGTCGTTTCGTTGGGGATGGGGGGAAGGTCGACGAGCTGGATCTGGATATCCTCGTAGGGCATCATGCCCGGGCAAGGCAAAACCGTCGACAGGGGGTAATCGGCGATGACGGGGGCGGCCTTGGTGAGGTTCGCCAGGATCGAGGACTTCCCCGAATTGGCGAATCCGACGATCGCGACCTGCGCAGCCCCCTCGCGGGGGACATTGTAGAGGCTTTCGCGGCCGCCGCCCTTCTTCTTGCGCTGCTCCTGGGCCTCCTTGTTGAGCTGGGAGAGTTTCCTCCGGAGGTCGGCGCGCAGGTGGTCGGTCCCCTTGTGCTTGGGGACCGTGGTGATCAGGTCCTCCAGGGCGGCGATCTTCTCGGCCGTCGTGGAGGCCTGCTTGTACCGTCTGTCTGCCTCGAAGTATTCCGGCGGGAGGTTGGCCGGCATTCGATCTCCCCTCCGAATGTCGGTCTCGCTGCGTATCCATTCTATGTTCCCGGCGGGAACGAACGCAAGGGCAAATCCAGGCGGCGGGTCAGACCTCGAAGATTTTCCCGTCGTCGGCGACCTCGCACGCGGCCAGCCCCGTCTTCGAGAGCATGTCCGCGCTCATGTGGGTGATGACGGTCCGTCCGATGCCCAGGCCGGCCGTCTTTTCCATGAGGGTCCGGTAGTCGAGATGGAAGGGGATCTTCTTGTCGTAGTGGTAGGCCTCGGCGATGAGCAGGTCGGCCCCGCGGGCGGCCTCGGCCAGCGCCCCGGTCCACTCCGTGTCGCCGGAGCAGGCGATCACTTTCCCCTCGACCTCGAACCGCAGGGAATAGGCATTGTCGCCGCTGGGGTGAAGGCCGATGAACGGCGTCACGCGGACGGCACCCTCGGCAAGGGGAGCCCCGGGCGCCATCTCCCGGAGATCGATCGCGAATTTCCGTTTCACGCCGGCAGAGCCGGGGAAGAGGGTCTCCATCGCGGCGGGCAGTCTCTTGCACAGCCCGGGCGGGCCTGCCACGAGGAGAGGCGCCGTGCGGCGGCTCACGAGCTGGGCGTCGAGGATGAAGAAAGGAAGCCCTCCGAAGTGATCGCCGTGGAGGTGGGTGAGGAAGATGCCGTCAATCGAGTTGGGGTCGACACCGAAGCGGCGCAGGGATATCATCGCCGAGGCGCCGCAGTCGATGAGAAACCGTCCGCCGGGGTGGCTGACGAGGATGCAGCTCTGTAGCCTTCCGCCGCTGCCGAAGGCATCGCCGCTGCCGAGAAACCGGACCTGTACCGCCGATTCGGGGTGCGTCACAGGATGCCTCAACCTGTCGCTTCGTCAACGATCCAACGGGGCGGGCCGTGTCGAAACCTGCAGCCTCTACTCTTCCTCCTCCGCCACGGTCTGGGGCAGTTTCTTCAGATCGTAGTTTTCCGCCGCCTTCACCCCCGCACGCAGCGCCTTGAGGTTGAGTTCCTCCGTGCCGGGCGGAACCCGGGAGATCAGGGCCTCCTCCAGGCTCTCGAGGGACACGTCCTTGCTGAGATAGCCCAGGGCGCCGAGGGCCACCATGTTGGCCACCATGTCCGTCCCGAACTCCTCCCGGGCGATCTTCGTGAAGGGGATGGAGACGGTCTTGGCCGTGGGAACCTTGCTGACGAGCGTGCTGTCCACGATGAGCAGACCCGTCGGCTTGAGGTCGCCGAAGTAGGTGTTGACGGAGGCCTGGTTCATAGCCAGCAGGAAATCGGGCCGCGTGACCTTGGGGTAGTCGATGGGGGCCTCGCTGATGACGACCTCGGCCTTGCAGGTTCCTCCCCTCGCCTCGGGACCGTAGCTCTGGGTCTGGCTCACCTGCTTTCCCTCGTGGACGCCGGCCGCCTCGGCGAGCACGATGGCCGCCATGATGATCCCCTGCCCGCCCGAACCGGCGAGACGGATCTCGTGACGGACTGCCTGTTCAGCGCTCTTGTCCGGCATCGCCCTCATCCCTCGCACCGCGCCGGGGGCTTCGGAACATTGCCGTTCCCCATGGCCCTCTCGCGGACCCGCTCGTACTCTTCGTTGTAGGAAGGCCGCTCCGAATCGGCCAGGACGCCGATGATGAACTTCCCCTCCATCTCCTCGGGCTTCATCTTCGAGGTGGCGTGCATCCGCACGGCGTTCTCCTTGAACCACTCGAGCATCTTCACGGGGCTTGCCATCTTGTTGCGCCTGCCGAACTGGGTATGGCAGTTCGAGAGCACCTCCACGGAACTGAAGCCCCTCTTGCGGATGGCCGCCTCGATGAGCTGGTCGAGCAGGGCCGCGTGGTACACGGTGCAGCGGGCCACGTAGGAGGCTGCCGCCGCGACGGCCAGGGCCGAGATGTCGAAGGCGTGCTCCACCATCCCGTAGGGGGTCGTCGTCGTCCTGGCCCCATAGGGGGTCGTGGGCGAGTACTGGCCGCCCGTCATGCCGTAGACCTGGTTGTTGACGATGATGGCCGTCATGTCCACGTTGCGGCGGGCGGCGTGGATGTAGTGGTTTCCGCCGATGGCCGTGGCGTCGCCGTCGCCCATGATGACGATCACCGTGAGATCCTCGCGGGAGAGCTTCAGGCCCGTGGCGTAGGTCAGGGCCCGGCCGTGGGGGGTGTGCAGGGTGTTGAAATCGGCGTAGGTGGTCATGCGCCCCGAGCAGCCGATGCCGGAGACGAGGGCGACCTTGTCCTTGTCGAGCCCGATCCGGTCGATGGCGCGGATGAGCGACCCCAGGACGATGCCGTTGCCGCATCCGGGGCACCAGATGTGGGGGAACTTCTTCTCGTGCCGGAGGTACTTGTGCACGAGCCCGGTCATGCCCTCTGCCATGGGTCGTTTCCTCTCAGTAGTACATCTTGATGAGACAGTCGCTGATCTCACGCGGGGTGATCAGACGACCGTCGATACGGTTCAGGGTCTCCACGCGGGAGCTGTCGCGGTGGACACGCTTCACCTCCCGGCTGATCTGCCCGATGTTCATCTCCGGCACGAGGACCGCCCGGCACGTTTTCAAGACTTTTTCAACGTGGCGCCGCGGGAAGGGGAAAAGCGTGACGAGCTGCAGCAGGCCCGCCTTGACCCCGTGCTCGCGGGCCTCGAGGACGGCCCGCCGGGCCGAGCGGGCCACGGAGCCGTAGGCGATCACGGCGATCTCGGCATCCTCCAGCATGAAGCCCTCCACCCGCTGGATCTCGTGGAAGCCCTGCGTGATCTTCCGGAAGAGCCTGCGCATCAGGGCGTCGATCTCGTCGGACCGCTGCGTCGGGAACCCCCTCTCGTCGTGCGTCAGTCCCGTCACGTGGTGGCGGTAGCCGTCGCCGAAGGCGGCCATGGGAGGCACCCCCGTCCCCGTGTCCTCGTAGGGTCGGTACCACTCGGGCGGCACCGTCGGCTTCAGGCGGTCGACGACCTCGATCTCGCAGGGCCGGGGCGGGACGAAGGTCTCCCGCGTGTGGGCCACCACCTCGTCGGAGAGGATGATGACGGGGACCCGGTACTTCTCGGCAAGGTTGAAGGCGAACACGGCGATGTCGAAACAATCCTTCACGGACGAGACGGCCAGGACGATGATCGGGTGATCCCCGTGGGTGCCCCAGCGGGCCTGCATGACGTCGCCCTGGGAGGCCAGGGTGGGAAGCCCTGTGCTCGGCCCGCCCCGCATCACGTCGACGATGACGCATGGGGTCTCGGCCATGCAGGCGAAGCCGATGTTTTCCTGCATGAGCGAAAAGCCGGGGCCGCTCGTGGCCGTCATGGCCTTCACGCCCGCAAGCGACGCGCCGATGACGGCGCCCATGCTGGCGATCTCATCCTCCATCTGGATGAAGGTGCCGCCGATGGCCGGGAGCCTGAGCGCCATGTGCTCGGCGATCTCCGAGGCCGGGGTGATGGGGTAGCCCGCGAAGAACCGGCACCCGGCGGCAAGCGCGCCTTCCGCCAGCGCCTCGTTTCCCTGGAGCAGCTGGATCCTGCCTTCTTTCGACCATCCGCTCATGTGCCCGTCTCTCCCGCTGCGGCAACCCGCTCCTGCACCGATATGGCCAGATCGGGGCAATGCATTTCGCAGAACCGGCAGCCGATGCATTCCTCGGGTTTTTCCACGTGAGCCCCCGCATCGTCACGGCGAAACACCTGCTTGGGACAGAACGCCGCGCAGATCCCGCAGTTCTTGCACCAGGCCCGGATGATGAACGGTTGGTAACGCTTTTTCGGCTTCTCGGGTTTCCGGGATGTTCCGGTGCCTTCCGTTTCGGCGGATTCGGGTCTCGTTTTCGTAACGGTCGCTTTCGCCATGTCCTTGCAGTCCTGCCGGGATCCGTCCTTCCGGACGGAAAGGCGCCTCATATCACGTTGTTGCCGATACGACAAGCTTTTTTGTGCGTTGTAACGCCCGAAGTTTTCCATTGACCGGCTCCGGCCGGTCCATTATACGTGAACAGGACGGGTATGGACGAGAAAACCTTTCTGATCGTCGCGATCGCCCTTCTCATCGGCTTCATCGTATTCTTTGTCAGCCGGTCAGGGGAGAATTACGGCATGCTCAGGCCCAGTGCGGACGCAACGGAGAACTATCGGTCCTTCCGGCTCGCGGCCGATCAGGACTACTGGTTCAGCGGGCCCGAGTCGCACCCTGTCGTCATCATCGGCGTGGATAGGCGGTTTCGGTTCGACACGGCCGGTCACTGGGTGCGGGTCGACGGGGAGGCGGCGATGCAGAGGCTCGTCGCAGGCATGCAGTCCAAGGCCCTGGAGACGAACCGGAATCTGGGCGGCTTCGAGATGGTCGACCAGCGGGGCGAGCGGATCGGCGACTGGTACTCCGCCCCGGAGATCCAGGCCGTGATCAAGAGGACCGGCCTCGACACCGTCGAGATCTACCCGCCGTCCCCCGAGGCGGTAAGGCCCTAAGCAGCGGCTGCCGCCGGACGCCGCGCAGAATCAGCGGTTGCGCTCCTGTCACAGCCCCTTCTTCTCGAAGAACCAGAAAAGCCCCAAAAACAGCACGGTGAGCACCGCGATGACGGGCCAGGGGCTCACGCCGAGCGCCGTCGGGATCGTGATCTTGCCGTAGCTTCCCCACGTGAGGACCGTCGCCTTGACCTGCGGGTAGGCCTCGGCAAAGAGGGCCGCGCCCAGGAGCATGCCCGCGATGCCGAACAGGGCGTCCCAGCGTCCCTCGGCCAGAGCCCCCACGGCCGTCCCCGGGCAGTACCCCACCACGGCCCAGCCGATGCCGTACAGCAGCCCGCCGATGACATTGGCCCCGATGATCGTCTCCTTGATGCTGAACTTGACGAGCCCCTGCGCATGGAGGGCGTAGAGCCCGATCATGGCGACGAGGATCGCCGAGAGCATGAACTTCATGATCGTCATGTCGAGAAGGCGCATGGCGCCCACCTGCTTGTCGTACCGCAGCACCTGCCCCCTCTGGAGGAGGAACCCGAAGATCACGCCGGTGATGAGGCCGGAGATGAGTTCGTTCATGACCGTTTCCCTCCGTAGAGAATCCGCGCCGTGATGACGCCGGCGCCGAAAAAGCAGAACAGGGCGATGTAGCCGCTCACCGCTATTTGAGCCAGACCGCTCAAACCGTGGCCGCTTGGTCACCCGTCGGCCATGCGGGCCCCGAACATGAGCACGATGCCCCCGAGGAAGGCCGCAACCCATCGCTTCGCCTTTGACGGCCCGAAGCGGGACTCCCACATGGGCGGCACGGGAGTGGGCCGGTAGTCCTTCGAGAACACCGCCGCCGCCAGGGACCCGAAGAAGATCCCCAGGACGAACATCCACTGCCACTCGATCCTGATCTTTTCCTTCTTGTAGTACTCTTGGCCCGCCGCATGCTCGGGCAGGACGACCTGCTCGATCATGCCCGCCGTGCGGACAAAGGTCGTCGAGGCGCCGAAATACTTGCCCGTCAGGAACACGGACATCACGAGCAGCACCCCCGCCAGAGCCCCGGCAATGTAGGGGGACCATCCCCCGCGTGTCATGATTTTCATGCGAACCTCCATAGCAACGGGTGTCGGGTTTCGGGTCTCATGGGCCCACTCTCATCACGATCTTTCCGAAGTGCCGGTCCTCCTCCATCATCCGGTGGGCGGCCTGCACCTCCTCGAGGGGGAAGACCCTCTCGATGAGGGGCACGATGGTCCTGTCGGCGAACTTCGGCAGGGCCCGGCGCGTGAACTCCGCCACGATCTCGCCCTTCTCGGAAACCGGTCGGGACCGCAGGACCGAGCCGATGATCCGCTGGCGCTTCACCATCAAGAGGCCCAGGTTGAGCTCGGCCTTGATGCCGCTCGTCACGCCGATGAGAACCAGCCTGCCCGCATAGGCCAGCGAGTTCATGTTCGGCTCGAGGTACTTGGCCCCGATGTGGTCCAGGATCACGTCGACGCCCCGCTTGCCGGTGAAGGCCTTGACGGCCTCCGAAAAATCGGGGGTCTCCCTGTAATTGATGACCAGATCCACGCCCAGGGCCTTCACGCGGTCCATCTTCTCGGGCGACGCCGTCACGATGAGCTTCGTGTTCGGGACGAGGGCCCTGCAGAGCTGCACGGCCGCCGTGTTGACGCCGCCGCCGCCGCCGTGTAGCAGCGCAACCTGGTTGTCCCGCAGCTCCCCGAGGATGAACACGTTCAGGAAGGCCGTGATGTAGGATTCGCAGACGCAGGCCGCCTCCTCGAAGCTCATGCTGTCGGGGATGCGCATGGGGTGGTTCGCGTAGGCCACGGCGTACTCGGCGTAGCCGCCTCCCCCCACGAGGGACATGACGCGGTCGCCCCGTTTCCAGCCGGTCACACCGGGCCCCGTCTCCTCGATGAGGCCCGCCACCTCCAGGCCCAGGATGTCGGATTCCCCCGGCGGCGGCGGGTACTTCCCCTCCCTCTGGACCAGGTCGGGCCGGTTGACGGAGGTGGCCATGACGCGGATGAGGACCTGGCCTTCCGCCGGCTGCGGCACGGGCACCTCGCCCACCCTCAGGACCTCGACACCCCCGAACCCTTCCATCAGGACCGCTTTCATGGAACCTCCCCGCATGCAGGCACAACGGGACCGCCCTCCCGCTCCGCGTTTTGCCGTTTGTGATTTCTACCAAGGATACCCACGCCGCAAACAGGAGTCAACGGGATTGTACGCTGCGCCCGCAAGGCGACGCACATCGTGTTGAAAACGCGTCGTGCCTGGAGAGATTCCAGGCGGAGCGGCATCCGCAGCGGAAAAGGGTCGACGCCGCGGGAGGCTCCGGCTGTGCCCATTTCGAGGGAGGGCATGGCCGTTGCCGATCGTCGGGCGGGACGCTGATAACGGTTGACGGAGTGCCCGCCCTGCATTAGATTACGGGCACGCCTGGCAAACCGGGGGCAGGACACGAAGACAGGCATCGGCCCATGGACATCATCGAGCCCCGAGAAAACCTCAAGCTGATCGATCTCGAGCAGCCACGCCGGGGCTTCAGCCGGTTCATCTCCAGCTGGCTCCTGCAGGCGCAGGGGCTGAACATCCTCGTCGATCCCGGCCCCGCAGCCACGATCCCCGACTTGACCCGGGCCCTCGCCGGGCTGGGCGTGCGGCGGCTCGATTGGGTCCTCCTCACCCACGTTCACCTCGATCACGGGGGAGGCACGGCGGAGCTTCTGGACGCCTACCCGTGCACGCCCGTTCTTTGCCACCCGCGCGGCATGGAACACCTGGCAAACCCCGGGAGGCTCTGGGACGTCTCCCTGAGGAACCTGGGCCCCATAGCCGAGATGTACGGCAGGCCGAGGCCGGTCCCCAAGGAATGCCTCCACTTCCAGGAGCGGCTCGATGCCGGCGGGGTCCTCATCGAATGCCACGACACCCCGGGGCACGCCCCCCACCACCTCGCCTTCAAGATCGGCGACATCGTCTTTGCGGGAGAGGCGGCCGGCATCTTCCTGGAGACGGGCGACGGGTTCTACCTTCGCGTCGGCGCCCCCCCGGGCGGATTTCACTATCCGGCCTACCGGCGGTCGCTGGACACCATTGCCTCCCTCGACGCGTCCCTGCTGTGCTTTGCCCACTGGGGCTGCAGCCGTCAATACAGGGCGGTCATGAAGACGGCCATCGAGCAGGCCGATTTGTGGATGGAATTATCGGTGAAACACGCGGCAGCGGAGGACGGAACCTTCGAAAAGAGGGTGCTGGAGGAGCTTCTCGAGAAGGACCCGGGGCTGGCGAGGCTTTCGAGCCTCCCCGACGAGGTCCGCAACCGGGAACGAACGGTCCTACCCATCAGCATCGCGGGGATGAAGCGTCATGCGGTGAACGTGCAGCGGCCGGGGTGAGGGCCAAAACGGTCATCCCTCGTCGAGATCCGCGAGGAGTTCCTCGCCGGCCTTGATCGGCCGGCTGAAATACCACCAGTTCTTTCGTTCCGTCCACCCCTCCTGGCGGGCCGTCTCTTCACCCCAAAGGCACCGTCCCGACGGCTTGAGGAGCGCGCGCATATCCGCATCGGCCTTCCGGACACGGGCCAGGACGATCTTTTTCTCCTGTGCCGGGGCGACGGCGAGGGCCTCCTCGAGGAGTTGCCGGCCGTCCATGTCGTTCAAATAGTCGTCGAGCCCCAGACTGTAGCCCTCCCCGACGGACCGGACGACCTCCTCCCAGCCCTCCACGAGCCCCTGAAGCCCCCCGCGGACGACGTGCTCCGGGCAGCCTCGCCTTCTCAAAAACTCCCCGACGGGGTCTTTTTCTTTCATGTCATTCATTTGTCACCCATTCTCCCGCCATGCCATGATTTCAACGCCCCGGTCTCAATGCTTTCGCCGGAGCTGGCGATGATAGTACGCTTCCCCGTCGGCCGGCCTGAAGTACGTGCGGATGGTGCCGTCGCGGTTGAAGGCGATGAAATCCCCCGATTCGCGGTCGAACCGGGTCACCACCCCGTCGGGACGCACGGACTCCAGAACGGCCCCCCCTGCCGGCCTGTCCCGCAGTTCCTGGGCCTTTCGCAGGTACTGCTCGAGGGTGATCGCCCCGAACTCCCTTCCGTGCTTCCGGTAGTGATCGAGCAGCTTCTGCTGGGAGGCAAACCCGACGTCGGGGCGAAGGACGACCGGCTGGGCCGCGGGCGGCCCGTCCGTGCCTTTCGCCTTGGGAACCTCCGTCTGGGGTGCCTGCGGGGAGCCGCAGGCAGCCGCAAGAAACACCAAAAAGAGAAGGGCTGCCGCGGCGAACCGGATTGCCCTTCCGGAAACTCCATCCTTCATGCCTCGCCTCTCACCTCTGCATTCTCGCAGTTTTTTTATCACAGACCGGTTGGGCCGGGCGACCCTTTTTTCGACCGTCGAAACGGGTAAAATACCTGTTGCAACCCCTCCGGCAACCGCGCTATAGAAATCGCGGGAGCACCCCGATCAGCCATCATCGAAACGAGGTACAACATGACACGCAGAAGCCGGCAGGCCGGAATTTTCCTGGCCGTTTCACTGTGCCTTGCATGCCCCGCCGTTGCGCCGGCGCAAACGATGGGCCCCCCCGACGCGGTGCTCAGGGAAGCGTATCGCGAAATTTTGGCCCAGGCCGACAAGAACGGCGACGGCAGGCTCAGCATGAACGAGTGCCTCGCCATCTGGAAGGACAAGCAGAAGGGCGAGAAGGATTGCCGATACTGGGATGCCAACGGGGATGGCGTGATCACGGAGGATGAGTACGTGAAGCAGGTCCGGAAAATCATGCGGTAGGGCCACCCGCGCCCGGCCCGCAATGTCCCCGGGTGCTTTCGGGGACGAGACCCTCTGTTCGGGCGGAAGGAGAATGCATGTACGGGATGAAATCCATGAGACGGTTCGGAGTCGCCGCGGCCCTGCTCGCTGCGGGAATCATGATTGCAGGCTGCGCCGCAACGATCAACCATGCCTATGACCCCGCCGCGAATTTCACGGGGCTCAAGAGCTACAACTGGGCCGCGGGAGGGACGGGTTCGGGGCGGGACCTCGTCGTGAAGAACGTCCAGTACCACGCCGACCGGGTCCTCGAGAAGAAGGGGTTCCGCAGGACCGCCGAGAACCCGGACATGCTGATCACGATCAGCTACGAAAACGAGATCGGCATCAGCGAGTACGGCTACCGGCTCCGGATGCTCACCCTCGCGATCCAGAAGGCCGACGGCAGGCAGGCGATCTGGCGAGGCACGGCGACGGGGTCCATCAGCGCCGACGCGGGCTCGGGCGACTTGCAGAGCGCCGTGGAAGCAATCCTGAAGAGCTTTCCGCCGATGAAGTGAAAGAAGGGCCCAGGGACGGAAGAAGGCTTTAAAAGGACAACCGCAAGAGTAAAGGCGCCGCAGGCCATGCTTTCGGCGCATTTTTTTGACTGCACGGGAAACGCCCGGGCAGCACTGCACAGCCGGGGAACGGGAAGGGGTCACGGGTCATGATCAGGGCGGTGATCTTCGACTGGGGGGGCGTGCTCATCGAGAACCCCACGGAGGGGATCCTCCGGCACAGCCGGGAAGTGCTCGGGATCGGCACCGGGTGCATGCTCGCGGCCTACCGCAAGCTCATCCCCTACTTCCAGGAGGGGAAGATCTCGGAGGAGGAGTTCTGGAAGGGGATCCGGAGACGGACGGGCGCGAAGGGGAAGATGCCCCCCTCGCTGTGGTTTGCGGCATTCGAAAAATCGTACGTGGAGAAGGGCGACGTCTTCGCCGTGGCCCTCGACCTGCATCGCCGCGGCTTCAGGACGGGGATCCTTTCGAACACGGAAAAGCCCGCGAGGCCATTCATGGACAGGGAGGCCTACCGGATCTTCGACCCCATCGTCCTCTCCTGGGAAGTGGGCTCATCCAAACCGCAGAGAAGGATCTTCGAGGTCCTGCTCGAAACCCTCGCCGTGCCCCCCGAAGAGGTCCTGCTCATCGACGATGTGGAGGCCAACATCGCCGCGGCAATAGACCTGGGCCTGCGGGGGCTGCTCTTCACCGACGCGCCGACGCTGCGCAAGGACCTCTTCGATCTTCTCTCTTAGATCCCCGGCCCCCCAGTCATGCACCGGAACGCCCGAGGCATTTCCTTCGGGGGACGAAGGGAAGGCCGTCAGCCTGTCTTCACCTTGCGAACATCGGCGGCACCCTCGCCGGATGGATCTCGATCCTTCTCCACACGTCCCCCGTCACGTAGGGTTCCGCTTTCAGCCAGGCATCGAGGTCCGCCCGGGACGGGAAATCAACGACGAGGACGGACCCGATCATCCGCTCGCGCTCGTCGAGGATGGCTGTCCCGTAAAGCGCTTTCCCCTCGGCCGCCATCTTCTGAATGCCCGCCAGGTGTGCCTCCCTGGCCGCCATCCGTCGCTCCGGCGCCTTTTCATCGGTCCCGTCGTACGCGATCACAAGAAACTGCATCAGTCCCCTCCTTGTCTGTATCCCCGGCCGGTGCTCCCCAGGCTCCGGGGCATGCCGTTTTCACCTTCCTCGCTCAGGGTCAGACGCCCCGCTCCCCAAGGAGACCCTGCAGCTGCGCAAGCAGCGGCCTCTGCCCCTCGAGGATCTTCTCTTTCGCCCGTTCCAGGTCGAACCACCCCGCCCGGTCCACCTCGGGGTACTGCTGCCGCCTGCCGGACCGCGGCGGCCATTCCATCGAAAAGGTGTTGCTCCGAATCACCGCCGGGTCGCAGTCGCCCTCGACGGCCCAAGCATGGACGACTTTTCCGCTTCGCTGCCGCACCGGTTCGAGCTCGCGGAACTCCCCCTCCGGGCGAAAGCCCGTCTCCTCCTCGAATTCCCTGCGGGCCGCTTCGAGCGGGTCCTCGCCCTCCGCAATCTCGCCCTTGGGGATGGACCAAGCCCCTAGGTCTTTTTTGCTCCAGAAAGGGCCGCCGGGATGCACGAGGAACACCTCCACGGCCCTTCCCCGGAGGCGGTAGAGGAGCAGCCCCGCGCTTCGCCTCGCGACGGCTGCCCCGGTCAAACCCGCTTCTCCATCACCAGCTTCGCGAAGTGCTCAAAGGAGCGGTTGTACGTCCTCTCGGCGTCTTTCGGGAAGCAGCAGCCGGGAAGCTGACGCTTCTTGACATGGTATTCGATACACTCGCAGCAGATCCCCTTGCGGGAGCACGGATCGTAGGAACAGGTACAGATTTTCAGGTTCTTCTCCTTCTTGCAGTCCATGGCAATCTCCGGATCGCGCGGCATTCAGCAGCGCAGGTCTCTCCGTCACGATGTTCGAAGAGTTTATGCATTCGCCAATCGCCGGTCAAGGGTGAATTGCCTCACCATCGCCCACTGCGGGCTCCCCATGGCCGGACAGTTCGTCTGCAGCCTCGACTGCGTCGATATCGCGACCACCTGGACCGAACAGCGGGCCCTCTGGGATCGCGGCGAGTTCCTCAACCGGCATCTCGTGCGCCACGTCACCGAACGCGTCCGGCCCGTTCAGTTCACCCGCAGCCGGGCCTGCCGAAAGGACGAAACGCCCACATCGAACAGAAAAAATAGACCCGCATCCGCCCGTGGCTCGGCTATCAACGCTTCAATGACCCGGCTCTGGTCCCCTTGCTCAACGAGCTGTACCGCACCGAGTGGCGGCTCTTTCACAAATTCAAACCAAAATCGCCCTCGCCGCTCGGTTCTGGAATCTCAACCCCTTCGTGCTCAGGGGGGCCATGGATCGCAAGCGTGAAAAATCTTCGGCCTCTGCTATAAGCGGGCTCTCTCCCGTCAGCGATCTGTTCCCCCTCTCCGGTAACATTTATTCATGAGACATCGGGCACCTTGCAAAGATGCAAGAAGTGGATGTAAAATTCGCTCGACGGATCGGTCCGTGCGGCCGTGTTGGGGGCTCTTCCTGGAGCAACTCCGGTTCGAACCCTGAAGTGGCGGGATCGCAGGGGAGGGGATCCTCCCGGCAGGAGGGACGCTCATGGACGGTGCGGTCAGGCGTGCTTTCGGCGGGATCGGCTTGCTCGTGTTTCTGTTGTCCCTGGCGGCTTTTCACGCGCCGGAGGCGGCGGCCGATGAGGCCCCCGCCCTGGCGTTCGATTCACGGAACGACCGCCACTTGCTGGTCTTCGTCCGGCGCGACATCGGGTTGACAGCGCAGGTCTACGGGCAGCTCCGGCAATGTGACGGCACCGCCGTCGGCAGCGCCTTTGTTCTCTCCGAGGGTAATGCCGAAAAGCGCGCCCCTGCCGTCGCCTACGATGACGCCGAGGGGAGGTTTTTCGTCGTCTGGGAAGAGGGCCCCGCCGGCGCCGCCAACCTCTTCGGACGGCTCGTCCGTGCCGACGGGTCCCCTCTGGGTCCCATCTTGACCATCTCGAACGCGGACGGGGATCAGCGCAACCCGAAAGCGGTCTATGACAGTACCAGCGGCAGATTCCTCGTCGTCTGGGGAGACAACCGAGGCGTCAACGGGTACGACATCTACGGCCAACTGGTGCGTGCGGACGGCACCCCGTATGGATCAAACTTCCCGATTTCAGAGAGTACAAACGACCAGCGGAACCCTTCGGTGGCTTACGACAGCGTGAGCCGGCAGTTCCTCGTCGCGTGGTCGGACGATCGAAGCGGTTCGTCTTCCGACATTTACGGTCAGCTTCTGGATGCGAACGGAACACCGAGCGGTTCCAACTTCATCATCTCCGACGCCGACGGCGACCAGCGGAACCCTTCGGTGGCATACGACAGCGCGAGCCGGCAGTTCCTCGTCGCATGGTCGGACGATCGAAGCGGCTCGTCTTCCGACATTTACGGTCAGCTTCTGCGTGCGAACGGAACACCGAGCGGTTCCAACTTCATCATCTCCGACGCCACCGGCGGCCAAGGGAACCCCGTTGCGGTCTTTGACGGCATCAACCGAAGGTTCCTGGTCGCCTGGGAAGACAGCCGCAGTGGTTCGCGCGATATCTACGCCCGTTATGTAGGTGCAGACGGTTCGCCCAGCGGCGGCGACTTCGTCGTTTCGAGTGCCCCCTACGACCAGGTGAGTCCCGTCGCATCGTTCAACTCTCGTTCCGCCAACTTCCTCGTCGCCTATGAAACGAGCAGGCTGGAGGGGGACGTGCAGATCTCCACTGTGAGCCTGGTTCTCGTGGGGCCTGCCTGCGTGGCGCCCGGGGGAGAGAGCGGCAGATGTTTCATCGCCACCGCTGCCTTTGGCAGCCCCCTGGATCCGCACGTCCGTGTGCTCCGTTCCTTCAGGGACAATTATCTCCTCACGAACGCCGCCGGCCGGCTGCTGGTCGGTCTTTACAACGGGGTATCCCCGCCGGTCGCCTCGTTCATCAGCCGGCACGAACCCGCAAAGGCGGCGGTCCGCTGGGCCCTGATCCTGATCGTCTATGCCCTGGAGTTCCCCGGTGAGGCCATGCTCCTGCTTTTCGGTGGGATCATTGCACCTCTTGCAGCCTGCAGACTGCGGAAGGCAGGGCCTCCCCGGTGCACAAGGACCGGCTGACTTTGAGAAGCGGCCCCCCCGCTGCCGATTCTGCATCAGCCTGGGTCCGGCTGGACGGGATCGAGTGCGTCTACCGGTGATGTAAACCCGTGACCCTCCGCTCAAAACGCAGGTCGTTGGACAGATCAATCTCAACACAGGACTGAAGTCAGCGGCCGACGGAGCGTGAATCGACGCACCCCGAGGCCGCTGCCCCTCCCGCCGATTCCACCGGTAGGTTTCCACGGCCAAGGAATACCTGTATCTCGGTGACTGCCGCGTCGGCGATACCATGGTGTGAAGCCGCGGGGACCGCCACGGCTGCGCCTCCAGCATCGTCACCGGCCGGCTTCCCCTCGAGCTCTTGCACGACAACGCGGGCGACCCCTCGCCCCCTCCCTCACCTTCCGGTCCGCGACCCTCAAACGCACAGCGGGGGCATTAGAGCCATTCGTGATTTCTCACCTGGCTGGCCTTTTTGTTTTTTCAAAGCGGCAAAATAGCGGTAAGAAGAAGGCAGAGAAAAGAAAAGGGTTACAGCGCATGGTCTGTAACCCTTTTTTTCTTGGTGCCCCCTCCGTGATTCGAACACGGGGCACACGGATTAGGAATCCGTTGCTCTATCCTTCTGAGCTAAGGGGGCACGATCGTTCAATGGCAGGATGGGGGACGGTAGCACGACAGGACGTGACTGTCAAGGCGGACCTGATTCGGCGATCTCGAAGGCCCGTCTCGTCAGATCCTTTGGGATCAGCTCCCTGCGCATCTGCTCCGTCAACTCCGGCACGCCGAAGAACTGGCCCGATGCGGTCGCTACGGTCTCGAAGGCGCCCCCCTTCCCCACGGCGGCGATGCCGCCGGAGGTCCAGTAGAGCATCCGGGCCCCTTTCCCGCGGACCTTTTCCCCGCGGCCGAAGACGACGAATTTCTCCCCGAGGGCGATCTCGCGGTGCAGGGTGGCCCCCAGCCGGACGGTGACGGCGCCGCTTGCATAGTTCATGAAGCCCGCCCAGCCCATGGTCTCGTCCACCAGGGCCAGGAGGGCCAGGGGGTGAACCCGGCCCCCTCTCTCGAAGCGCAGCACCGCTTCCCTGTCCGCGGCATCGAAGCCTGCGCTGGAGATGACGACCCGGCCCTGCCCGGCCGTTTCGTAAAGGTGAAAGGTCCGCTTGAGCCCCGGGTGGACCCTGCCGACGCCGCAGACGAAGCAGTTCCTGTAGTACGGCATGGGAGACAGGCTTCGCTCCAGACGGTCAAAGGACGGCGGCAGAAAGGAAGGGGCGCCGGGTGTTCCCGGCCTTGTCCCCGGCGTGACGACCGCCTCGAGGTAGGGCAAATCGCCCCCGGGCAGCGACACGATGCCTTTCGCGCCGTCGCCCTCCGGCGCGACGGTCACGGAGACTGTTTCGCCCGTTCTCAGGCGGCTGCCCCCCATCCGGATATCCAGCTCCAGCGGCAAGGGAAGACCCCGGCGCCGTCGCGCTTCCTCGAGGGCCGCATAGAGGTCGACGACCGCCCCCATGCTGATCCCGCCGTGGGGAATGCCGATCCAGCCCTCCGTTCTGAGATCCATCCGGATCTCGGAGCGCACGGCATCCCCGTCACGGCTGATCCCTGCATCGCCGAACAGGAATTCCCTTACAAAATCCCCCATTCCACTCCGCCTTCGACCTCGACCCGGGACCTTGCCTACAGGTGCCTTTCTATGATCCGGTCCTCGCTGAAATCCCTGAGCATGAGCTCCTGGGGCGTGGTGCCCTTCAGGGCCGCCTCGGGGATGAGGCCGACGAGCTCCGATTCGAGCACCTCCACACCGAGGCGCCCGGCTTCCGCTTTCACCCGGTCGAAGACCGCCTTCACGGGGGTCTCCCGGAAGTTCGTGAGGTTCATGGACACCTGCACGATGCCCCGGCTCTTGAGGGGCACGCCGATGGCCTTGACGTGCTTCATCCCGCCGCTGGAGAAGCGGATCGTCTCGGCGATGATCCGGGCCGCCTCCAGGTCCGCCGAGGCAAGGTTGACGTTGAACGCAATCAGAAAGTCCCTGGCCCCCACGGCCGTTGCCCCGCTGCGCTCGTTGAGGACGCACGGACCCGCATCGGGGGCCCACCGGGGGTCCCGCATCCGCTTTTCCAGGGCCTCGTAGCCCCCGCTGCGGATCCGGGGCAGTTCGCGGCGTTCCTCGACGAGGGCCGCCTCGCCGTAGAAATAGACGGGAAGGCCGTTTCGCTGCGCGAAGGCCCTGCCGAAACGCCGGGCCGTCTCCACGGCGTCCGCCATGACGGCGTCTTTTACAGGGACGAAGGGGACGACGTCCACCGCGCCGATCCGCGGGTGAACGCCCCGCTGCGCGCGCATGTCGATGAGCTCCAGGGCCCGGTCGCAGGCCGCCGCCGCCCCTCTCTCGACGTCTTCGGGGGTTCCGATGAAGGTGAAGACCGTGCGGTTGTGGTCCTCGTCGGTGCAGATGTCCAGCAGGCGCACCCCGCCGGCCCGCTGAAGGGCTTCCGCGATGGCGTCGACCGTCCGCCGGTCCCGACCCTCGCTGAAATTCGGGACACACTCGAGGATCTTCATTCACCCTCACCCCACCCTCTCCCGTTAGAGGCTGTGTCGCAATAGGGAGTAGGGGCTGAGTTCTTTGACAAAAAAATATCCGTAACGCACCTCGAAGGATCGCCAACCCCGGCCCGGTGTGCTAGAGTGCTCCGCGAAAGGAGATGCGCTCATG
>JABLXY010000003.1:600000-876706 GCA_013177795.1 Syntrophaceae bacterium
CCTGACCCTGGCCGGGCTGGTCAGGCGGGTGAGCCCCGTCAAGGACCTGGTCACCCTGCTTGCCCTCTGGCGGCTCTTCCGCCGGGAGCGTCCCCGTATCGTCCACACCCACACATCGAAGGCGGGGATCCTCGGCCGCTGGGCGGCGTGGCTGGCGGGGGTCCCGGTTGTCATCCACACGCCGCACGGCCACGTCTTCTGGGGGTATTTCGGCCCGGCCAAGACCCGCTTCTTCATTTTCCTCGAGAAGCTCTCCGCCCTTGTCACGGACCGGCTCGTCATGCTCACGGACCAGGAGCGGATCGATCACCTGCGCGTCGGCATCGCACCCGAAGAGGCGTTCGTCACGATCCACAGCGGCGTCGACCTGGCGCCGTTCATGGCGGCGAAGGCGGCAAGGGACGAGGCGCGGCGGGCCCTCGGCATCCCCGACGGGGCGTTTGCCGTGGGCACCGTGGGACGGCTCACGGCCATCAAGGGCCCCGGGGTCCTCGTCGATGCGGCCCGCAGGGTCATCGGCCGTCACCCGGACAGCGTGTTCGTCTTTTTGGGCGCGGGCGAGCTGCTGGAGGCACTGCAGGCCCGTGCCGCAGACCTTGGGATCGCGGCGAACGTGCGCTTCGTGGGATGGCGTCCCGACGCGGCGCGCCTGATGAGCGCCCTGGACTGCTTCGCCTTCCCGTCGATCAACGAGGGGATGGGCAAGGCGCTCGTCGAGGCCATGGCCCTGGAAAAGCCCGTCGTCGCAAGCCGCGTGGGCGGCATCATCGACCTCGTCGACGACGGGGTCAACGGGTTTCTCGTCCCGGCGGGGGACCCGCAGGCCCTGGCCGAGCGCATCCTGTTTTGCCTGGAAAACCCCGAGACGGCCCGCCGCATGGCCCGCAGGGCCGCCGAGAAGGCGGCCGTCTACGGCTCTGCGGCCATGGTCCGGAAGATCGAGGCCCTCTATGCCGAATTCGCCCCGCGCCCGGAGGGCCTCGAGGCCCCGGCACGCTGCCTCGCCGATCCGTGAGGGCCCCAAGGCACCCTACTCCCTCCTGATATCCCCCTCATTTTTTTTCGCTTAACGCATCAATCTGGCAAGGGTTTTGCTCATTCAGGGGCGAAGGAGAAAAACCCTTTTCCGGGGACATCCCATGGGCCTGAAGAAAAAGAACCTCGCGTTGATCTGTTCGATCGTCCTTGCGGCGGCCCTCGCGGCATCAGCCGATGCGGCGCCCGATGCGCAGCAGGAGACGCGGACCGGTCTTACGCCGGCACGGGGTCTCATCGACCTGCGCTCGAGCTTCAGCGACGGCGCCTACGACGTGGAGACGCTCGTCCGGATGGCCAGGGAGCGGGGGTTTTCCGTCGTCGTCATCAATGACCATGACCGCATGGCCCTGGAATACGGCCTGCCCCCGCTTCGCAACCTCGTCAAGAAACGCGAGGAGAAGGGATCCATCAACCGCTGGGGGGCCTCTTCCTGGCTGCATGCGATCCGGGAAGCGGAGAAGAAATACCCCGACATGATCGTCATCCCGGGCACCGAGACGGCGCCCTTCTACCACTGGACCGGGAGCCCCATCACGGGCGATCTGACCGCCTGGAACCACGAGCGGCGCATCCTGACGGTCGGGCTCGACACCCCCGAGGACTACGAGACGCTGCCCGTTCTCCACAACGGCTTCTCGACGCGGTGGATGAACCTGGCCCTGCCGGGCATCTTCGCGCTCCTGGCGGCCCTGGCGGTGGGGGTGGTCATGACCCGCTGGAAGGGCCACTACCGCATCGCCGGCATCGCCGTGGCCGTGCTGAGCGTGGCCTTTATCGCCAACAGCGACCCTTTCCGAAGCTCGCCCTTCGACCCGTACAGGGGGGATCAGGGGATCGCCCCCTGGCAGCTGCTCATCGACGACGTGCGCGGCAAGGGCGGCCTCACCTTCTGGAACCATGTGGAAACACAGTCCGGCGTGCGGGAGATGGGGCCCATCAAGGTTCACACGGCGCCTCACCCCGAGGTCCTCGACGAGTCGAGGGGCTACACCGGCTTTGCCGTCCTGTACGGCGACACCGTCACGGTGACCGAGCCCGGCGGGCTGTGGGACCGGCTGCTGTCGGACTACTGCCGGGGGTACCGCGAGCACCCCGCCTGGGGCATCGCCACGGCCCACTACCACAAGGAAAACGAAGCCGGCGAGCAGCTGGGGAACTTCCAGACGGGCTTCTTCGTGGAGAAGCTCACCCGCAAGGACGTCCTGGAGGCCCTGCGCACGGGCAAGACCTACGCCTACCGGGGACGGTACCCGCAGTTCGCCCGCCTCGACGAGTTCTCCGTTTCCTCGGCCGACGGGGGCAGCCGGGCCATCTCGGGCGAGCAGATCGCCCTGAAGGGAAACCCCGTCATCCGGGTCCGGATCTCGGGGGATGCCGGGTCCTCGGCACCCGTCCGGGTGCGGCTGATCCGATCGGGCGAGCTCGTCAAGGTCTTCGAGGGGCCGCTGCCCCTGGAGATTCACTACGAGGACGAGTATTTCAGGCCCGGCGAGCGAGCGTTCTACCGGGTCGACATGCAGGAGTACGGGACCCTGGTGTCGAACCCCATATTCGTCGACTACCGCATGAATCTCGACGTGAAACAGGCCACGGGGGGCTGAGCCTCCGGCGTAAAGGGGCATCGCGATGATCGTCTCCGTGCACCAGCCGCAGTACCTTCCCTGGCTGGGCTATTTCGACAAGATCGACCGGGCGGACGTCTTCGTCCTGCTCGACACGGTGCAGTACAAGAAGAACGAGTGGCAGAACCGCAACCGGATCAAGACGGCCCAGGGCCCGCAGTGGCTCACGGTGCCCGTCACGTACCGCTACCCCCAGCGCATCTGCGAGGTGGGGGTCAACAGCCGCGAGCGCTGGCAGCACCGGCAGCGCCAGGCCCTGGCCACGAATTACCGCAGGGCGCCCCACTGGGGGATCCTGGAGGATTTCTTCGAGGACCTCTTCTCGCGAAGCTGGGAAACGGTCGCCGCGCTCAACATCCACGTCGTCAGGCGCCTGGCCGCTCTTTTGGGGATCACGACCCCGATTTACGTGGCCTCCGAGCTGGGGTCGTTCCCCGAGGACCCCGATGAGCGCCTCATCGCGCTGACGAAGCACTTCGGGGCGGGGACCTACCTGGCCGGAAGCGGCGGCCACGGCTACATGGACCTGTCGAAGTACGAGCGGGCGGGCATCGAGGTCGTCTTCCAGGACTATCGTCATCCCCGGTACGACCAGCTCTTCGGGGCCTTCGAGTCCCACCTGTCCGTCATCGACCTGATCTACAACCACGGGGAGGCGAGCCTCCCCATCCTGAGGGGGCTGTCGTGAAGATCCTGGCCATCGGCGCCCATCCCGACGACATCGAGATCGGCTGCGCCGGCAATCTGCTGAAGTACGCCCAGGCGGGCTGTCACCACGACATCTACCTGCTCGTCATGTCCAACGGCGCCCGGGGCGGCGAGGCGGAGGTGCGCAGGCAGGAGCAGGAACGCGCGGCGGCGCTGCTGGGGGCGAAGGACCTGATCTGGGGCGGGTACAACGACACGGAGCTCTCCCCCCACATGAACCGGATGGTGTGCGACATCGAGGTGCTCATCCGGAAGATCGGCCCCGACTTCATCTTCGTCAACTGCGGCAACGACACGCACCAGGATCACCGCTCGCTGAGCAAGGCCACCGTCTCGGCCACGCGCTACGTGAAGAACGTCCTGTTCTACGAGGTCCCCACGACGGTGAACTTCAGCCCGCTGGTCTTCGTCGACATCAAGGACACGCTCCCGAAGAAGATCGACGCGCTGCTGGCGCACCGGTCCCAGGTGATGAAGACCAACATCGAGGGCCTCTCCATCACGGACGTGGCGACCTCGACGGCCGTCTTCCGCGGCATCCAGGGCAGGGTCCAGTATGCGGAGGGGTTCGTGCCGCTGCGGCTGTTCGTGAACATGTGAAGGACGAAATCCCCCTCTTTCCCCTTTGACAAGGGGGATGTCAGGGGGATTGGATCCCCCCGGGCTTTTTTGCTTGGGCGGGTGATTCCAGAAGGCGACATCACCATGATCCCCCATTCCCGGCCCTCCATCGACGAGGAAGACGCACGCGAGGTCCAGCGGGTCCTGCTCTCCGGGCAGCTCGCCCAGGACGGGGAAGTCGCCCGCTTCGAGAGCCGCATGGCCTCGTATGTCGGCGTCCGGGGGGCCGTGGCGGTGAGCTCGGGATCGGCGGCGCTGCACCTGGCCCTGCTGGCTCTGAGGGTGGGCCCGGGTGACGAGGTCCTCGTGCCGAGCTACGTCTGCCCGGCCGTGCTCAACGCCGTGCTCCACACGGGGGCCGCCCCGGTGGTGGCCGACATCGAGCCTGCGACCTTCAACCTCTCGGCCGGCGACGCGCGGCGGCGGATCACCCCGAGAACCCGTGCCGTCATCGTCCCCCACATGTTCGGGACCCCGGCCGACCTGGATGCCCTGAACTCGCTGGGCGTGCCCGTCGTGGAGGACCTGGCCATGTCCCTGGGGAGCCGCTGGCGCGGCAAGCGCACAGGAGGCTACGGGTCACTCGCCGTCTGTTCCTTCTACGCCACGAAGATGATGGCCACCGGCGAGGGCGGCATGGTGCTGGGCAACGACGAGACCCTTCTCGCGGAGGTCCGCGACCTGCGTGCCATGGACGAGAAGGAGCAGTTCCGCGTCCGCTACAACTGCAAGATGACGGACCTGCAGGCGGCCCTCGGGCTGAGCCAGCTGCGGAAGCTCGCCGGCTTCATCGCCCGCCGACGGGAGATCGCCGACCTCTACGGCGACGTGCTGCGGGGCCTGGGCCTGCCTGTGCCCTTTGCGCCGGCCGACGGCGAGCCCGTCTGGTACCGGTACGTGCTGACGCTCGACGGGGACGCGGGGCCCTTCATCGACGAGATGCGGCGGCGCGGCGTGGAGTGCCGCAGGCCCGTCTTCAAGCCCCTGCACCGCTACCTCGGGCTTTCGGGGTATGAGGCCTCCGAAGAGGCCTGGCGCAGGGCCGTGTCGATTCCGCTGTACCCGGCTCTCGGCGCCGCCGAGATCGAAACCGTCGTGAAGGCGCTGCGGCTCGTGCTGCCGAGGCACTGCACGGAGCGGGCGCAGGAAAAAAGGCCCCTGGGACAGGCGAGCCGGGCATGCTGACCGCTCCATTCAGGCAGATTCTTCCGCGGCGGATCTTCTGGTTCGTGGCAACCATCGTGTCGTGCCTGCTCATCATTCCTGCCTTCAGCGATTTTTTCTTTCAGCTGGGCAAGCGCTGGCTCTACATCCTGCTGCTGTCGTGCTGTCTCGCGGGGGCGCTCACCCCCTTCATCATGTGGGCCGCCATGCGGCTCGACATCGTGGACGTCCCCGGGGGCCGCAAGATCCACGAGCGCAACACGCCGCTGCTGGGCGGGCTGGCGATCATCCTCGCCTTCAACGCATCGCTGTTCGCCAACATGATCCTCGATCACCAGATGCTCGTCGTGCTCGCGGGGGGCATCGTCGTGGCGATCGTCAGCGTCATCGACGACTGGCGCGACATCCCGGCCCGCTGGAAGCTCCTCGTCCAGCTGCTGGTCGTGGCGGTCATGATCCGTGAGGGGATCGTCCTCGACCTCTTCCCCAACGAGACGGTCTGGGGGTTCGCCCTGGACTCGTTCCTCACGGTGATGTGGATTGTGGGGATCACGAACTCCATGAACTTCATCGACGGGATGGACGGGCTGGCGGCCGGGGTCGCGGCCATCATCTCCCTGTTCCTCGGGATCGTCGCCTACCAGACGGGGCAGCCCACCATGGGGTGGATCGCCATCGCCATGCTGGGCAGCTGCCTGGGCTTCCTGCCCTACAATTTCAACATGAAGCGCGACGCGGGCATCTTCCTCGGCGACACGGGGAGCACCTTCGTCGGGTTCGTCCTGGCGGCGATCGCCGTCAAGGGCGAGTGGGCGGTCACGGACAACGAAATCGTCTCCTTCTCGGCGCCCGTCCTCATCTTCTGGGTCCTCATCTTCGACATGACCTACATCACCGTGGAGCGCATCGCGACCGGGAAGGTCCGCAGCTTCCGCGAGTGGATCGACTACGTCGGCAAGGACCACCTGCACCATAGGCTCTACGAGCTGCTCGGGGACAAGCGCAAGGTCGTCCTCTTCATCTACACCCTGTCCGCCACCCTGGGGATCAGCGCCATCGCCCTGCGCAACGCCCGGACGATCGACAGCATCCTGCTCGTGGGGCAGGCCTTTCTGATCACCGTGATCATCTCGATCATCGAGTACTCGGGCCGGCGGCATCACTGAACAGGATCGGGACGCGATTGCCGCGCCCCTCATGCACAGATCTTGCAAAAAAGCAGGCAGAAGAGCAAAGAAACCGATCAAGGAGTCCTGCATGAATGTGCTCATCACGGGTGTCCCGGGCTGGCTGGGAAACCGGTTTCTGGAGATTCTCCTCCGCGGGTTTGAAGGCAATCAGGGGCCCGTTCTGCCCTGGGACCGGATCCGGTGCGTCGTGGAGCCGGGGGTGGAAACCCGGGCCATCGAAGAACTGTCACCCGCGGTCGAGATCGCCCGGGCGGACATCACGCGGAATGCCCTGAAGGGCGTGTGCGAGGGCATGGACGTCCTGTTTCACATCGCGGGGATGATCCACCCGCCCCTGTTCCATGTCCGCCGTGTCTACGACGTCAACACGAACGGGACGCGCAACCTGCTCCACGCCGCGGCGGATGCGGGGGTGAAGCGGTTCGTCTACGTGAGTTCCAACTCGCCGGCGGGACTGAATCCATCGGCGCACGAGCTCTTCACGGAGGAATCGCCCTACAACCCCTACATGAATTACGGGTTGAGCAAATACTACGCCGAGCTGGAAGTCCGGCGGTTCCATGAGGCAGGGCGGATCGAGACCGTCATCCTGCGCCCCTGCTGGTTCTACGGTCCCTGCCAGCCGGCCCGCCAGACCCGGTTTTTCAAGATGATCGGCGGCGGGAAGCCCATCGTGTTCGGCAACGGGCAGAATCTCCGCTCCATGTCCTACGTCGACAACACCTGCCAGGCGCTCATCCTCGCCGCCCTGTCGGAGAAGGCCGCGGGGAACCTGTACTGGATTGCCGACCGGCGTCCCTACTCGATGCTGGAGATCTACGAGACCGTGGCGGACCTGCTGGGCGTGACCCTGAAGCCGCGGTTCGTTCCGGGGGCGCTCTCGGAACTGTGCAAGTGGACCGACGGGTGCCTGCAGTCGCTCGGCCTCTACGAGATGAATATCCATGTCGCCGGCGAGATGAACAAGAACATCGCCTGCAGCGTCGAGAAGGCGCGGGCCGATCTGGGGTACGAACCCGCGGTCGAACTGCGCGAGGGGATGCGGCGGTCCATCGCGTGGTGCAGGAGCAAGGGGCTGCTGCCATGATCCCTCGGACGCTGACCCTTTCGAACGGCGTCGTTTCCCATGTGGTCGTTTCCATGCGGCCCCATCACTGGGTGAAGAACGGCTTTATCTTCGCCCCGCTGATTTTCAGCAAGAAGCTCATGGACCTCCAGGCCAACTTGGAGCTCCTGGCCGGCTTCGTCCTGTTCTGCCTGGTGTCCGGCAGCGTCTACATCCTGAATGACGTCCTGGACCGGGCGGCCGACAGCGGCAACCCGGCCAAGCGGCATCGCCCCATCCCGGCGGGAAAGCTCTCCGCCGTCACCGCCCTCGCCGCCGCCGCGGCCGTCTCCGTTCCCTGCGTCGTCCTGGGCTTCGGGCTGGCCCGGGACTTCGGCGTCGTCCTGAGCGTCTACATCCTGGTCAACCTCGCCTATTCGGCATACCTGAAGCACGTCGTCATCGTCGACGTCTTCGTCATCGCACTGGGGTTCTTTCTGAGGATTCTCGGGGGAATCGTTCTGGTCAGGGCGGAGACCTCCGAGTGGGTCTACGTGGCCGCGATCTTTCTCACGCTGTTTCTCGGCTTCGGGAAGCGCCGGGCGGAGCTGCTCTCCGCCCGGAGCCCGGTGCGAGGGGGCACGCGCAGGGTGCTGGAGGAGTACAACGCCCCCTTTCTCGACAGCCTCCTCCTCATCACCGCGACGGGGGTGATCATCTCCTACATGCTGTACACCGTATCGGATTACGCCTACGGGAAGTTCGGGACCAAGGGCCTGCTGCTGTCCTCCATCTTCGTTCTCTACGGTCTCATGCGGTACTACTACCTGCTCTACGTGAAACAGCTCGGCGATTCACCCACGGAGGTGATCCTGACGGACGGGCCGCTGCTCGTCAGCGTTCTCCTCTGGGCCCTGTCGTCATCGGTCATCATTTACCGCTGAGGGAGTGAAACAGGGTATCTCCTGCAGCTCCCCGCGGCGACGGGAAAGCCGGGGCAGGCTGAATGCGAACGGAAGGATCAACGGAGTCCGTATGAATCTCATCACCGGCGGTTCCGGGTTCATCGGAATCAACATAGCGCGGCAACTGCTGTCGCGCGGCGAGGGGGTGCGCATTCTCGATCTAGCCGCCCCGGAAGGTGACCTGCCGCGGGGGCGCTGGGAATTCGTCCGGGCGGACGTACGGGACCGCGAGCGCGTGATCGAGGCCTGCCGGGGGGTCCGCAGGGTCTTTCACATCGCGGCCCTCGTTCCCATCTCCAAGGCCGGCCGGGCCTTCTGGGACGTCAATGTGGGAGGGACGAAGAACGTCCTGGACGGGGCGCTCCGGCACGGGGTTTCGAAGGTCCTCCACATGTCCTCCTCCGCCGTCCTGGGGGTCCGAAGGCCGAGCCCTCTCGACGAGACCGCCGCACTGGACCCGATCGGCGTCTACGCCCGTTCCAAGGCCGACGGCGAGGCCCTTTGTCTCGATTACAGGACGAAGGGGCTCGACATCTCCATCGTTCGCCCCCGCACCGTCATCGGGCCGGGCCGCCTGGGGATCTTTTCGATCCTCTTCGACTGGGTTCGCGCCGGAAAGACGATCTACCTCATCGGCCCCGGGACGAACCGGATCCAGTTCGTCGAGGTCTCGGAACTGGCCGACGCCTGCATCCGGATCGCGGAACGGGCATCGAATGATCTGTTCCACATCGGGACGGACCGCTTCGGGACCCTCCGCGACGATCTCGGGGCGCTCACGGCGCACGCGGGGTCACGATCGCGCATCCGGTCGATCCCCGCCGCGCTGGCCATTCCCCTGTTGCGGGCCCTGGACGCGATGCGCCTGTCGCCGCTGGCGGACTGGCACTACTACACCTATCACAAGGATTTCTTCTTCGATGTCGCCAAGGCGAGGACGCAGCTCGGCTGGCAGCCGCGCCTCAGCAATGCCGAGGCCCTCGCGGCATCTTACGACTGGTATGCGGCCCATCTCGACGCCGCGCACCGAAAGACCGGCACGACGCACCGTGCCTGGCTCCGGCAGGGAATCCTGCGCCTGCTGCGGGGTGTCTCCTGACCGGAGGGACCGCTTGCCATGATCTACTGGCATCAATACGCAGGGGATCCCCTTTCCCTGCTGCTCTATACGGAATGGTTTCCCTCCTGGAAGGTCGGGGCGCTGATCCTGCTTTTTTCTGCGATCCCGGCGTTTCTGCTTCTGCGGTCGGGTGAGCGCATCGGCGCGGCCCTGAAAAACAAGCTTGCCCTTGCCGTTGCCGCCGTTGCCTACCTGGGGACCTTCATCGCCACCCGCTTCTACCTCGACGAGGTCTTCGTCAACCTCGAACACGCCTACAACCTCCACCACCACGGCCTGTTCTCGTTCTCCCCGGCGAAGCCGGTGGCCGGGACTGTCGAATTTCTCTATTACCTCCTCCTTGCGCCTTTTGCCTTCAGTCACCTGTCGCTGCTCTACGCGGATTTCGCGCTCGGTCTCTTGATCGGGGGCCTGCACCTGGTGCTGCTCGACCGCTGCCTCGCAAGCCGGGACCTCGGCCTGCGGCTCGGCCTGCTCCTGCTTTTCGCCGCGAACCCCTCGCTCGTGAAGATCTTCTCCAACGGCTTCGGCGGGGGCCTCCTCTCGCTCGTGTTCTTCACCAGCCTCTGGTGCCACCTGGAGGGCAGGAGAGAGAGAGCCCTTTGGGCGGCCGCCGTGATGCCGCTCATCCGGCCGGATGCCGTCCTGTACAGCGCGTCGGTCTTCCTCGTGTCCTGGGCGCATGACCGGGTCGTGCCGGTGCGGCAGATCGCCGCTGCGCTGGGTGCTCTCCTGCTCTACAGTGCCCTGTGCCGATTCTTCTACGGCGTTTGGGTCCCGAACCCCATCGTCTTCAAGTCGTTCCGGCCCTGCCTGATTCCGCTCCTGAGCCTGTATGAGCTATGGCTGATCGGACTGTTTTTCGCGAAGCCCCAGCAGGCCCTCTTTACGCTGGTGGTCGCCTATGCGCTTTTCGTCCGCAACTTCGACGAGAAGAAGATCCGATGGCATTTTCTCGTGATGGGCGGCCTCTTCGTGTTCTACA
The DNA here is from genome assembly GCA_013177795.1 of Syntrophaceae bacterium. NCBI lineage: Bacteria > Pseudomonadati > Thermodesulfobacteriota > Syntrophia > Syntrophales > Syntrophaceae > Syntrophaceae bacterium. Next base: position 610,459 of record JABLXY010000003.1, read on the forward strand.
CGGCGACGGCCTACAACCCGGTCGGGGACGGGAGGTACTACGTCGGCTTCGAACTGATGCTGGCCGTTTTCGCCCTGCTGTACCTCGACCGTCAAGGGGTTCCCCCCGTCCTGGAGAGCCGGCGTCTCTTTTCCGCCGGGGGGTTCCGTCGGGCCCTCGGCATCGCACTCTGCCTGGCCGTCGTGCCGGGCCTCGGCGTCGCGACGATGCTGAGCGATCAGTCCCGGAGCCCCGGTGAACCGGCGCCGCCCTACACGGTGGGCGGCCAGATCGTCGACCGTCTCCTGCCTGACGGGTGGAGAGTCGCCACGACGGAACTCAACGCCTTCGGGTACATGAACGACCGGGAGATCGTGGATCTCTGGGGGTATACAAACCCCGCGATCGCCCGCAGCGATCTCTTCTCCCGATTGGGACGCATCCGGGTCAACCCGGACATCCTCCTGCGCGAGCGGCCCGAGGTGTTCTGGTACCGGACCTACGAAAACGCGAAGGCCCCGGATCGACTCCGGTTCGAGGAGGACCCGGAGAGGGCCTTCCACTTTGCGGCGAATCTCAGCCGGGAGCTCAACCAGGTGGGTGACCCCGTCGCCGTTGCGGGCGGCTATGACTTCGTGATCCTCGAGACAGACCGCTGGACGACGGTGCTCTTCATCCGAGCGGACCTCACCCGGGAGTTCCAACGACGGCTCGAGGACAACGGTTACCGCATCCGGAAAGAGCGGAGAATCGACACAGAAACGCTCAGAGCCTGGTACGAATCCCGCCCGGTGACGCTGTTCCGGTGCAGCGGAATCTGAGTTGAAACGTTTCCCCTCCTGCGGTTCATAGGAAGCGTCTCCCGCCGCGGCGGCGGGTGTGTGAACGCGTTTGCCGCAGGGACCCCGGGCAACGTAGGGCCATAAAAAAAGGATCGAAGAGTTATCTCCCCGATCCTTTGTTTGTGTGTCATCTTCGGGGGCCCGGATCCCGTGCCCCGCTTTCCTATTTTTCGGTCACGATCTTCGAGAAGTCCGCCACCTGGTGGAAGAGCTTCGACACGGCCTCGAGCAGCGAAAGGCGGTTGAACCTCACCTTCTCGTCCTTGGCCATGACGAGGACGGCCTCGAAAAAGTCGTCCACGGGCTTTCGCAGGCGGACCATCTCGAGCAGCGCCTCCCTGTAGTTGCCCGTCCCGATGAGGGCCTCGGCCTTCTTCCGGATCTCCGTGTAGGCGCTGTAGAGGGCCCCCTCGGCCTCGTGCTCGAAGAGCGCGGGGTCGACGCGGCCGTCCCGGAAGTCCTTCAGGATGTTGCTGACCCGCTTGAAGGCGACGGCCAGCGGTTCGAAGTCGGGGTTGCCCTTGGTGGCCTCGACGGCCTCGATCTTCTTGATGGCCTGCACGAGGTTCGTGAGGCCCGTGGCCAGCACGGCCTCCACCACGTCGTAGGGTCGCCCCTGGGAGACGAGCTGGTTCGCGAAGCGGCCCTTGAAGAACTCCAGGACGTCCCTCTTCGTCTCCTCGGCGGGGCGCTTGAGCTTCTTCGCGAGGATCGCGATGCTGCGGTCCACGAGCTCGGGCAGCTCGAGGGGGTAGCCCTTGTCGAGGATGATGTTGATGATGCCCAGGGCCTGGCGGCGCAGGGCGTAGGGGTCGGCCGTCCCCGTGGGGATCACGTTGATCCCGAAGAAGCCCACGATGGTGTCCGTCTTGTCGGCGATGCTCACGATGGCGCCTTCATCGGTCCGGGGCAGGTCGCCGCCGCCCGAGGTGGGCAGGTAGTGCTCGTAGACGGCCCTGGCGACGACGGGGTTTTCGCCCTGGATCAGGGCGTACTCGCGCCCCATGATCCCCTGCAGCTCGGGGAACTCGTAGACCATCTTCGTCTCCAGGTCGGCCTTGGCCAGCAGGGCCGTCCGGTCCACCGTGTCCTTGAGGGCGGGGTTCACCCGGTCGGCGATCCAGGCCGCCAGCTCGCGGAACTGCATGACCTTCTCGTACGACGTGCCGAGGGCCGAGTGGAAGACGACTTTCCTGAGCTGCTCGAAGTGCGTCATGAGGGGGGTCTTCTGGTCCTCCTCGAAGAAGAACTTCGCGTCGGCCAGCCGCGCCCGGATGACCTTCTCGTTGCCCCGGGCCACGACGGCGGGGTCCTTCGCCACGGTGTTGTTGATCGTCACGAAGTGCGCCATGAGATTGCCCGACCCGTCGACGACGGGGAAGTACTTCTGGTGGGCAATCATCGTCGTGATGAGCACGTCCTTGGGGAGCTTCAGGTAGTCCTTCTCGAAGTTGCCCAGCACCGCCGACGGGTACTCGACGAGGAAGGAGACCTCGCCGACGAGGTCCTCGTTCTCGAGGATCCTGCCGCCCACGGCGGCCGCGGCCTTGCAGGCCTCCTCGAGCAGGATCCGGCGCCGCTCCTCGGGGTCGACGAGCACGAAGCGCCTGCGCGTCTTGGCGAGGTAGTCCCTGAACCCCTTCACCTTGAAGGGCTTTGGGCTCATGAAGCGGTGCCCGCGGGACGTGTCGCCGCTCGTGATGTTCTCGATCCGGAACGGGATCACCTCGCCGCCGAAGAGGGCCACGATCCAGTGGATGGGCCGGGCGAAGCGGATCTCGAGGTTCATCCAGCGCATGGACTTCTTGAAGGGGATCGAGAGGATGAACCGGGGCAGCAGCGTCGGCAGCAGCTTCGCGGTCTCCTCGCCCTCGAGCTTCTTGCGGGCGCCGATGTACTCGCCCTTGTCGGTCGTGATGATCTCCACCTCGGAGATGTCGATGCCCTGTCCCTTCGCGAAGCCGAGGGCGGCCTTCGTGGGGTTGCCCTGCTCATCGTAGGCGACCTTCTTGGCAGGGCCGAGTTTCTCGATGAGCTGGTCCTCCTGCCTCTCGGCCACGCCGGCCACGCAGAGCGCAAGCCTGCGGGGTGTGGCCATGGCCTTGACCGCGCCGTGCCGGATCCGGTTCGCGGCGAACTCCTTCCGGATCATCTCCTCCATGTCCGCGATCGCCTTCGGCAGGAAGGCCGCGGGGATCTCCTCCGTCCCGATCTCGAGAAACAGCTCCTTCGGCATCAATCTACTCCATGAAATCGCTGCATGCGTGTATGTCGGATATGTCTTGTTTCGGTTGCATTTGAAATAATGGAACAATGGAATATTGGGGGTGAATGAAGAAGAATTCTTCTATTCAAAAAGCCCCATGGTTCCACCATTCCATCATTCCAATATTTCCTATTTGCGGAACTTCCCCATGAGCGGGAAGCCCATCTGCTCGCGCTGCTTGAGATAGCCCTCGGCGCTCAGGCGCGCGAGGTTGCGCACGCGGCCGATGTACGTGGTGCGCTCGGCGACACTGATGGCCCCCCGGGCGTCGAGCAGGTTGAAGGTGTGGGAGCACTTCAGGCAACAGTCGTACGTGGGCAGCACGAGGCCCCTCTCGGCCATCCGGATGCCCTCGGCCTCGTACATGTCGAAGATCTTGCGGAGCATCTCCACGTTGGCCTCTTCGAAGTTGTAATGCGACCACTCCACCTCGCCCCGGTGGTGGACGTCGCCGTACTTGATCCCGTGGCCCCACTCGAGCTCGTAGACGTTGTCGATGCCCTGGAGGTACATGGCGATGCGCTCGATGCCGTAGGTGATCTCGGCGCAGATGGGGTTGAGGTCGATGCCGCCCACCTGCTGGAAGTACGTGAACTGGGTGATCTCCATGCCGTCGAGCCAGACCTCCCAGCCCAGTCCCCAGGCGCCCACCGTGGGGGACTCCCAGTCGTCCTCGACGAAGCGGATGTCATGCTCCAGGGGGTTGATCCCGAAGCTTCGGAGCGAGTCCAGGTAGAGGTCCTGGATGTTCATGGGCGAGGGCTTCATGATGACCTGGTACTGGTAGTAATGCTGCAGCCGGTTGGGGTTCTCGCCGTAGCGGCCGTCGGTGGGGCGCCGGGAGGGCTCCACGTAGGCCACGTTCCAGGGCTCGGGGCCCAGGGAGCGCAGAAACGTCGCCGGGTTGAAGGTGCCGGCACCGACCTCGAGGTCGTAGGGCTGCTGCAGGATGCAGCCCTGGCCGGCCCAGTACTTGTCCAGAGCAAGAACCAATTCCTGAAAGGTCACGTCCGTCACCTCCCGCTGTGCGGCCCAAGGGGGCAGCCGGTTGATCGAAGAAACGCCCCGTCGCGCAAAACACCTGTTAAAACGGGGATCTGTCGAGCGCGACAAGTAGCACTAAGAGGGGGGTATGTCAACTAAAAAACGGGAAGCTGGGAAGTTGTGAAGTTGGGAAGCTTGGACAAACCGATGGCCGAACGCGTCCGTCCGGCTTTTCCGAACTTCTCAACTTCGTAGCTTCTCAACTTCTATCTGTATAGCGCTTCCGGATCTCCGCCAGGACGCCCGCGGACTTGAGCTCCCGGCCCGTGAGGTGGCGGATGAAGCAGCCGAGCACCTCCCGGCCCTCCCGCGCCATGGGTCCCGACAGCACGACGCGGGGCATCCTCACGAAGTCGATGTCCCGGCCCATCAGCAGGGTTCGCAGGGTGCCGGCGGAGACGGGGATGCTGTCGGGGCTGCTTGCGGCGCAGCGCGGGCAGCGGATCCCCCCTTCCCGGCAGTCGAACCGGGGCGACGCGATCATCTCCAGGGGCGCCCCGCAGGTGACGCACCGGTCCAGCACCGGCTCGAATCCCGCCGCCTTCAGGAGGCGCAGCTCGAAGAACCGCTCCGCCGTCTCGGTCATCCGGCCGGACTCGATGAAGTCGAGAAAATCCGCAAGAAGGTCGAAGAGCGGAAGGTTCTTCTTCCCCTCCACGGAGAAGTGCTCGGCGAGTTCCGCCACGCAGGCCGCCACGAGGGTCCGGTCGAGGTCCTCCCGGATGCCGGCGAAGTGCCGGATGACATCGGATCCCTCGATGAGGGCAAGCCCGCTGCGCCCCTTCCGGGAGAACAGCAGGGTGGTGAGCGAGAAGGGCTCCAGTGCGTTGGCGAAGCGCTTCCTGCTGCGCCGTGCGCCCTTGGCGATGCCCTTGAGCTTGCCGAAGTCGTCGGTGAGGAACGTGAGGATGCGGTCCGACTCGCCGTAGTCGAGCGACCGCAAAACGATCGCCCTTGTTTTCTGAGACGTCTTCATAGAGGCGACAGGGGAGAGGATTTGCCCCCGCCCTTACAGTTCGCTGTACTTGATCTCGCCCCCCACGATGGTGAGGACGGCCTTCGCGGGGAGCTTCCAGCCGTCGAAAGGCGAGTTGCGGCTCTTGGAGCGGAACTTCCGGATGTCCACCGTCCAGGCCTTCTTCGGGTCGATGACGGTCACGTCGGCATCGGCGCCCTTCTTCAGCGTTCCGCCGGGGATCCGCAGGACGCGGGCGGGATGCGCCGTCATCCGGGCGATGAGCTCCGACGGGGTCAGCACGCCCTCCTCCACCAGCTTCCAGCACAGCCCCAGCGAGGTCTCGAGGCCGACCATGCCGCTGGCGGCGTACTCGAACTCCACCTCTTTCTCGATGGCCGAGTGCGGGGCGTGGTCGCTGGCGATGACCTCGATCGTCCCGTCGCGCAGCCCCGCCCGGACGGCGGCCACATCCTCGGCGCTGCGCAGGGGCGGGTTGACCTTGCAGTTCGTGTCGAAGCCCTTGAGGGCCTCGTCGGTGAGCAGCAGGTACTGGGGGGCCGTCTCGGCCGTGACCCGGACGCCCCTCTCCCGGGCCTGCCGGATGATGCGCACGGCGCCGGCGGAGCTGACGTGGCAGATGTGGACCGAGGTGCCCACGTACTCGGCGATCAGGATGTCCCGCATCACCATGATGTCCTCGGCGATCGTGGGGATCCCCGGCATGCCCAGCTCCGTCGAGGCCAGGCCCTCGTTCATGAGCCCCCCCGTCGAGAGCTGCCGGTCCTCGCAGTGGGAGACGACGGGCATGTCCAGCGAGTGGGCGTACTCGAGGGCCCGCTTCATGAGGCCCGAGTGCATGACGGGCCTGCCGTCGTCGGAGAAACCGGCGGCGCCCGCCTCCTTGAGATCGCCGAACTCGGTGAGCACCTTCCCCTCGGAGCCCCTGCTGACGGCGGCGATGGGGTAGACGCGGGCCAGGCCCGCCTTCTGGGCCTGCCGCAGGATGAACTCCGTCACGGAGCGGTTGTCGTTGACGGGGTTGGTGTTGGGCATGCACGCGATGGACGTGAAGCCGCCCGCCACGGCCGCCGCGCACCCCGACTCGACGGTCTCCTTGTACTCGAAGCCCGGCTCGCGCAGGTGGGTGTGGATGTCGATGAGCCCCGGCACGACGAGCTTGCCCCGGACGTCGATCACCGTGAGGCCGGCATCCTTCCTCTTCCCCTTGCCGTCGTCCACGAGATTGCGCCCCGTCGCGGCGATCTTCCCCCCCTCGATGAGAACGTCCAGCACGTCGTCGATCTTCTGCGAGGGGTCGATGACCCGTCCCCCCCTGAGCAGCGTCGTCATGATTTGCCTCCCGACAAGAGATAGAGAAGGGCCATCCGCACGGCGACACCGTTGGTGACCTGCTCGAGGATGACCGAGTAGGGGCCGTCGGCGACCTCCGGCGAGATCTCGACGCCGCGGTTCATGGGGCCCGGGTGCATGATGAGGACGTCGTCTTTCGCCGCGGCGATGTTCGTGCGGTTCAGGCAGTAGTACCGCGCGTACTCCCGGAGCGAGGGGAAGAGGTTCGTCTCCTGCCGCTCGAGCTGGATGCGCAGCATCATGATGATGTCGGCGTCCCGGATGGCGTCCTCGAGCCTGTAGTGGACCTCGACGCCGAGGCGCTCGATGTACCGGGGCATCATGGTGATGGGGCCGCCCACGCTCACCTTCGCGCCCATCTTGGTGAGCCCGTAGATGTTCGAGCGGGCGACCCGGCTGTGGGCGATGTCCCCCACGATGGCCACCTTGAGGCCCGCGAGGCGCTTCTTCTTCTCCCGCATGGTCATCATGTCCAGCAGGGCCTGCGTGGGGTGCTCGTGCGCCCCGTCGCCCGCGTTGATGACGGACTGGCGGACCACCCGCGAGAGCATGTGGGGCGAGCCCGCGGCGCTGTGGCGCAGCACGATGATGTCCGGGTTCATGGCCTCGAGGTTGCGGGCCGTGTCGATGAAGGTCTCGCCCTTGACGACGCTGCTCGTCGAGGTGGCGATGTTGATCGTGTCGGCGCTCAGGCGCTTGGCGGCGATCTCGAAGGAGGTGCGCGTGCGCGTGCTGGGCTCGTAGAAGAGGTTCACCACGGTCACGCCGCGCAGGGTCGGCACCTTCTTGATCTCCCGCGTGGAGACGTCGATGAAGGAGTCCGCCGTGTCGAGGATGAGGTTGATCTCCTCGACGCTCAGCTCCTGGATGCCCAGGAGGTCTTTTCTGGCCAGCTTCATGTCGAAACCCCGTGGATGCGCAACAGGTTGCGGTGTTGTCGCTCAGCCCGCGGCGGCCGGGGCGCACCCGACGTCAGGGCCGTTTGGCTTGCAGCGTGCCGCTTTCTCAAAAGGCTTCTTCGATGATGACCGAGTCCGAGGTCTTGCGCTTCGAGAGCTTGACGAGCACCTCCTCCGAGTGGGACGAGGGGAGGTTCTTCCCGACGAAGTCCGCCCGGATCGGCAGCTCCCGGTGGCCGCGGTCGATGAGCACGGCCAGCTGGATGAGCGTGGGCCTGCCGAAGTCCATCAGGGCGTCCATGGCCGCCCGGATCGTCCGGCCGGTGAAGAGCACGTCGTCGACGAGGACGACCTTCCTGCCGTCGAGCGAGAAGGGGATGTCCGTCTTGCCGATCTGGCGTGCCCTGCCGGACTTCATGATGTCGTCCCGGTACAGCGTGATGTCGAGCTTGCCCACGGGCACGGGGACCCCCTCGATCTGGGAGATCTTCTTCCCCAGGCGCTCGGCCAGCAGGACGCCGCCCTTCTGAATGCCGACCAGGACGAGGTTCTCGACCCCCTTGTTCTTCTCGAGGATCTGGTAGGCCACCCTCGTCAGCGAGCGTTCGATCCCCTCGGCGTCCATGACGACTTTTCGCTTCTTCATGTCCCTCCTCTCCGCGTTCGGCGCCCTGCGGCCCTCCGGCACGCAAAAAAAAACCCTCCCTCATCCGGGAAGGCCCTGTTTTCTCGGCAGCCGACGAACAACGGTGACAGTCATGGTGGCGACCTTTTTCAATCTCTCCGGATTGCTCTTAAAAGGGCGTTGGTTCGTCTATAGCAGAGGCAGGGGGCGGAGTCAAGGAATCCGTGGCGGCCCGGCCGGTTTTGCCCTGCGCCTGCAGGGCCCTGACTCCTGCGCCGCCCCTCGTGCCCGCCCGGAAAAGAGGGTTGACATCCGGTGCCTTATCCATTACAGATAGGCCACTTCAACTTGTCAGGGTCGCTGCCCCAAGGCGATGGATGCGAGGTCTCGCTCCATCGTCTCATCGCATTTAGGGGCCGGACCCGGAGGTCGTCATGGGCACTCTCTTCGCGGTATCCGCCGTCGACTTCGGGGGGGAATTCCGGGGGAATCTCCTCCAGATGGTCATCGACGCGGGGCCGATGGTGCAGTTCGTCCTGCTGCTGCTGCTCGTCTTCTCCATCGTTTCCTGGGCCATTATCCTGATGAAGTACCGCGTCATCTCCAGGACGGAGAAGGAGAACAACCAGTTCCTCGATGCCTACATGAACGCAAGCAAGCTCTCTGACGTGCTGCCCGAGTCGAAGCGGTATCCGAACTCGACCATCGCCGAGGTCTTCCGGGCGGGCTATCTCGAGCTGGGAAAGATCAGCCGCACCCCCCGGGCAAGCCAGGGAGATCTCCTGGATGCGCCGGGCATCGAGATGCGCGGGCTCGACAACGTGGAGCGTGCCCTCCACCGGGCCTGCGGCACCGAGACCTCGAAGCTCGAGAGCCTTCTGGGGTTCCTGGCCACGACGGGCAGCGCCTGCCCCTTCATCGGCCTCTTCGGCACCGTCTGGGGCATCATGAACGCCTTCCGCGGCATCGGCGCCCGCGGGTCGGCCACCCTGGCCGTCGTGGCGCCCGGGATCTCCGAGGCCCTTATCGCCACCGCCTTCGGCCTTGCGGCGGCCATCCCCGCGGTGGTATTCTACAACTACTACTTGAACCGGATCCGCTCCATCTCCCTGGAGATGGACAATTTCGCCTCCGAGTTTCTCAACATCGTCGAGAGGCACTACCTGCAGAGGTAGAGCATGGCCCGCTTCAGACGAAGGACGGACAACGGCAACAAGCCCCTGGCCGAAATCAACGTCACCCCCCTGGTCGACGTGGTGCTCGTGCTGCTGATCATCTTCATGGTCACGGCGCCCATGCTCCAGATGGGGATCGACGTGAACCTGCCCCGCGTGAAGGCCAAGAGCATCAACGTCAGCGAGGAGAAGCTCGTGCTCACGATCAACGGCAAGCAGGAGATCTACATCAACGAGTTCAAGACGACGCTTCCGGACCTGAGCGCCAAGCTCGAGAGCATCTTCAAGTCGCGGACGGACCGGGAGCTCTTCATGCGCGCCGACAAGGAAGTTCCGTACGGGGTCGTCGTTCAGGTCATGTCCGAGGTCCGGAAGGCCGGCATCGACAAGCTGGGCATGATCACGGAACCGCCCAGGGATTCGAGATGACAGGCAACATCCTCAGATGGCGGCCGGACGGCCCCGCGAGCCTGAATGCGGCCGTCCTGATGTCGCTCCTCATCCACGCCGTCGCCCTCGCCGTCCTCTTCTTCTCCCCCGCCTTCCCGTCGCGCACGTGGACCTTCGGCCCGGCCTACTCCGTGGACCTGGTGAGCGCGCCGCCCGGCCCGGGCAAGAGCGCCACGGCGGCCCTCTCCCGGGAGGTCATGAGCGAGGCCCTCAGGGAGAGCGTGCGGGACAACGCGATCGTCCTCAAGAAGAGCATCGTCACGAAGACGCCCACGCCGCTGCTCAAGTCGGATGCGCCGACGACGAAGCAGGACGCGGCCCGTCTCAATCAGGCCATCGAGGAGATGCGCAAGAGGGCGGAGTCCGCCGACGCGGGCGGCCAGCCCTTCTCGGGGCAGGGCAACACGGCCTCGCTGATGAGCCAGTACTACGCCGAGATCTGGTCCCGGGTGAGGCAGAACTGGGCCCTGCCGCAGAGCATCCTGGCGGACAGGAACCTCGAGGCCATCCTCGACGTGCGGGTGCTGCGCAGCGGGCAGGTGACGGATGTGCGGTTCGAGAAGCGCTCGGGCAACAGCTACTTCGACCAGTCGGCCTACCGGGCGATCCGGAAATCCGACCCCTTCCCGCCGCTGCCGTCCTGGATCCAGGACTCGAGCGTTGACTTGGGGATTCGGTTCCGCTCGGCGGACTATCGAAAATAATGAAGCTGAGAAGTTTGGAAGTTGAGAAATTTGGAAGGCATGCAGGTTTTTCGCGTTCTGAAGGATCCTCCAAGCTTCATAACTTCGCAACTTCCTAACTTCCATCTTTTCAAAACGGGAGGGTTTGAAGGCACGATGAAGAAAAACCGCATCGTTCTTTTTTTTGTGAGTGTTCTGCTGCTCGCCGCCGCGCCGGCGGCGGATGCCAAGGTCTACATCAACATCGACTCCCCGTCGGCGCAGAAGTTCCCGATTGCCATCGCGACCTTCAAGAACATGAACAACGCCGCCGGCCAGGACAGCCTCTCGCCCTGGTTCGCCGACACGCTGGGCAAGACCCTCGAGATCACGGGGTTCTTCAACGTCCTCGACCGCAAGGCCTTTCTCGTCGACCAGGCGAAGCTCGGCATCGCCACGGAGAACATCCAGTTCCCGGCCTGGGCCGGGATCGGCGCCGAGTCGCTCGTGACGGGCGGGTTCACGGTGAGCGGCCGCGACCTCACCCTCGAGTGCCGCCTCTTCGACGTCGTGCAGGGCAAGCTCCTCGTGGGCAAGCGCTACTCGGGCAAGATCGAGGAGCGCAAGGAGATGGTCGTGCGGTTCGCCCAGGAGATCCTGGTTGCGCTCACGGGTGAAAAGGGGCTCTTCGACACGAAGATCGCCTTCGCCGGCAAGAAGGGGGGGGCATCCGAAATCTACGCGGTCAACTACGACGGCACCGAACCGGTGAAGCTGACCAACTTCAATTCCATCACGCTCTCCCCGAGGTGGTCGCCCGACGGCCGGCAGATATCGTTCCTGTCCTACAAGGACGGCAACCCCGACCTGCACGTCATGGATCTCAACCGCAAGACCACGCGGAGGATCCTGTCCACGGGGCGGCTGAACCTTCCCGGCAGCTGGTCGGCCGACTCGAAGCGGATGCTCGTGACCTCGAGCAAGGAAGGCAGCGAGGACATCTTCATCCTGAATCTCGCCGACGGCGCCATGACGCGGCTCACCCACGACCCGGCCATCGACGTCTCCCCAACCTGGTCGCCCGACGGCCGGCAGATCGCCTTCGTCTCCGACCGGGGCGGCACGCCCCAGATCTACCTCATGGATGCCAACGGCGGCAACGTCCGGCGGCTCACCTTCGAGGGGGGCTACAACACATCCCCGGCCTGGCACCCCCGCGCAAACCGGGTCGCTTACGAGGGCCGGGCGGGAGGCGGCTTCCAGATCATGGTCATGGATACCGAGGGGGGCACGCCGGTCCAGGTCTCGGCCAACGGGGGCCGCAACGAGAACCCCGCCTGGTCCCCTGACGGTCGCTACATCGCCTTCGTGTCGCGTGCAGGGGGCAAGTCGCGGCTCTGCGTGATGAACGCCAACGGCACCAACGTGCGCGTCATCCACGAGGGGCTCGACGCCTACGTGTCCCCCACGTGGTCGCCCCACCTAAATTTGTATTGACGGAGCCGGAGGGATGGTTTAAGAGAAACCCGTCAAAAGCAATTTCCTTACGGGCACTTGCCTCATCAGGCCCGGAGGAGCTGACAACGGGGTTCATCCGAAGGGCTCAAAAGGAGGATGGCAATGAGGCGATACGGTGTCCTTCCGGCAGTCATCATGGCGTTCGTGCTGGCTCTCTCGCTCACGGTCGGGTGCGGCGCCCCGAAGAAGGCCGTGAAGGAGGACGTGGCGAAGCCCGCGGCGAAGCCGGGGCTCTCGGAAGAGGAGATGGCCAGGCAGCGGGCCGAGCAGGAGGCCCGTGAGCGGGCCCTGCGCGAGCAGGCCATCCGGGACCAGGAGGCCCGCGAGCGTGCCGAGCGTGACCGGGCGGCCGCCGAGGCGGCGAGCCTCAAGGACCTGCGGATCTACTTCGAGTTCGACCGAGCGGAACTCAGCGCCGAGGCCCGCGAGACGCTGGGCAAGGTGGCCCAGATGCTCAAGGCAAGCCCGACGAAGAGCCTCACGATCGAAGGCAATTGCGACGAACGCGGGACCAACGAGTACAACCTCGCCCTCGGCCAGCAGAGGGCCGATGCGGCGGCGCGCTACCTGCAGAACCTCGGCATCGACCGCAAGCGCATCAAGACCATCAGCTACGGCGAGGAGCGGCCGGTCTGCACGGAGCCGACGGAGGCCTGCTGGCGGAAGAACCGCAACGCGACCTTCGTGTTTTCCGGGAAGTAGCAGACGGGGAGGGGAGGGCTCACGGTGAAACGAACGGCTGTCATTCTGGTGACCATCGCACTGCTGATCATCGGGGGCTGTGCCACGACCGATGACCTCAAGAAAACGCAGCGGGACTCCGACAGCAAGATCGCGGCGCTCCGCGCGGAGGTGGAAAAGCTCCAGGCCCGGCTCGACGCGTTCGAGAAGAGCCAGGCCGACACGACGCGGGATCTCCGGAAAAACCAGGCCGACCTCGGCGCCGACTTCGGCAGCGTCCGGGACCAGGTCCAGACGATGCGGGGGCAGGTCGAGGAGATGCACAAGGAGTTCTCCGGCGTCGGCAAAGGGCAGAACCTCAAGGCCCGCCTCGACGACATGGCCTTCCGGATCGGCTACATCGAGAGCTTCCTCGGGATCGCGAAGAAGGAATCGACCAACGGCGCGAAGGCCGAGGGCGTGGGCGTCGGGGCCGCCGAGGCGACGACAGAGCCGAAGAACGACGTGGAGGCGGCCTACAACGCATGCTACAAGCTCTTCAAGGAGGGCCAGTACGTCAAGGCCCGCGAGGAATTCCAGAAGTTCCTGAAGCAATACCCCAAGACGGCGTACTCGGACAACGCCCAGTTCTGGATCGGCGAGACGTGGTACGTGGAGGACAAGTTCGAGCGGGCCATCGTGGAGTACCAGAAGGTGGTGAAGGACCACCCCAACGGCGACAAGGTCCCCTACGCCCTGCTGAAGCAGGGGATGGCCTTCCAGAAGCTCGGCGACAAGGCGAGCGCGAAGATCGTCTACAACCAGGTCATCAAGAAGTACCCCAACACGAACCAGGCGCGGGTCGCGAAGGCCAAGCTTTCTGAACTGAAGTAAATGCAATCCCCCTCAGACCAAGGGGGATGAAGGGGGATTTCTCTGCGGGGCGCCGGCCGTCAGGCCGGGCGCCTTTTTTTACCGGGCCGCCCTGGGGGTGACGCCCTCGGGGGGGGTGAGCAGAAAGAGGTCCCGGTCGTCATCCCGTTCCGCCAGCTCCGGGGCCGTGTTGCGAAGAGACAGCCGGACGGCCGCCAGGCCTGACGTCTCGATCTCGATCCGGCCGGGCACGGCGATCGACCCCACGTCCGTGAAGTCGTGAAACTGCGCCGCGTACGCCGTCCCGCCGTCGCGGCCTGCGATCTCGATCCGCGCCAGGCGTCCCGAGGCCGGATCCACCCAGAGGGACTGGGCCCATCGGCCGCCCGCGTAGACGTCCACCCGGAAGCGGTTGCCGTCGACGGAGCCCTTCAGGGTCTTCGCTCCCGGGACGCCGGGCGGCTGCCCGTAGAGCAGGGCCACGAGGTCCAGCGGCCTCAGCGGGGGAGGGAGGACGCGCCGGATCTCCTCCGACGATTCCGTCCCGATCAGGAACTCCCCCGAGCGGGGCAGGAACATCCGGATCTCTTCGCCCCTGACCGCCAGCATGAAGTCCGGCAGGCCGATGACCGAGATGTCCTCGAGACGCAGGCGGTCGGGCCGCATGGCCGCGGCTGCGATCTTGAGCGTGTGCCTCTCCCGGGGCAGACTCGCCGTGACATGCAGGATGCCGATGAGGACTTTCCCGGGGGCGTCGTCGGCGCCGAGCCTGTCGAGGAGGGCTTCCGGCGGCGGCATGTCCCTCTCGGAGACGACGAGCCCCCCCACGGGGGCGCAGCCGGCCAGGAGGGCGAGGAGGCTGAACAGGGAGAGTAGGATGGCGGGTTTTCTTCCAATCATGAGTTTCCGCTCGTGGATGATGAAGTTGAGAAGCCGGGAAGTTGAGAAGCTTGGATGGGCTATCGACCTATCTCGTCCGGGGAGACGATCCAACCTTCATAACTTCAAAACTTCTCAACTTCCGCATGATGACAGGCTCCGCCTCACCGTTTGCCGCCCGTCCGCGCCTTCAGGGCGTCGATCTTCTCGGCCAGCCCCTTCATGTCGGGCTTGAGCTTCAGGGCCTTCTCGTACTGCTCGAGGGCCTCCTTGAGCCTGCCGGCCTTTTCGAGCGCATCCCCCAGGTGGTCGGCAATGGCTGCATCCTCGGGCAGGATCGATGCCGCCTCCTTGAGATACTTGATGGCCTCGTCGAGCCGGTTCTTCCGGAAATACACCCAGCCGAGGCTGTCGGTGATGTAGCCGTCGCCGGGCTTGAGGGAGAGGGCCTTCTTGATCATGGCCTCGGCCTCGTCGAGCCGCATCCCGCGGTCCGCCCAGCTGTACCCGATGAAGTTGAGGGCCTCGGGGTTGTCGGGTTCCCGCTTCAGGATCTCCTCCATCTCGCGGATGCCGTCGTCGGGGCGACCCATCTTGTCGTAGAGCATCCCGATCCGGTAGCGCAGGTCCGTGTTCTGCGGAGCCGCCGCGATGCCGTCCTTGAGGGTCGCCTCGGCCTCGTCGAGCCTGCCGTCGGCCTCGTAGAGAGCGGCCAGCAGCCCGTAGAGGGCCGGGTCGTCCTTCTTGGCGGCCAGGGCCTTCCGGGCCCTCACGATGGCCTCGGCGGTCTTGCCCTGTCCCTTCAGGATGTAGCCGGCGCGGACCTGGGCGCTTCCGTAGAGGGTCGATGCGGCGGGGATGCGCTCGTACTCCTCGAGCGCCTCGCCGGGCATCTTCTTCTCCTCGTAGGCTCCCCCGAGGAAATAGCGCGCCTCGTGGTCGTTGGGGGCGCTCGCCAGAAGGGTGTTGAGCTCCTCGATGGCGCGCTCCGTCTTCTGGGTCTCCAGGTACGCCAGCGCCAGGGTGAGGCGCGCCTCCCGGTTGCGGCTGTCGAGTTTCAGGACCTCCTCGAGGATCGCGATGGCCTCGGCATAGCGCTTCTCCCGGATGTGGAGCTTCGCCAGGCGCAGCCGGTAGCCCATGCGCAGGGGGTGCTCCTCGATGAGCCGGCCGTAAATCTCCCGGGCCCTGGCGGTTTCGTTCTGGATCTCGTAGAGCAGCGCAAGATCGGAGAGGGCGGACTCGAAGCCGGGCTTCAGGGCCAGGGTCTTTTCCATCCACGCCGCGGACTCCTTGTAGAGCCTCATCTCCCCATAGATCTTTCCGAGGTAGTAGTGGCCCATGACGCTCTTGGGGTCCTTCGCGAGGAGCGACTGCAGGGTCGCCACGGCCTCGTCGTAGCGCTTGAGCTCGGCATAGATCACGCTCAGGTAGAGGTAGGTGTCGTGGTTTTCCGGGTCCAGCGCGATGACGCGCCTGTAGGCCCCGATGGCCTTCTCGTAGTCCTTCTTGAAGAGGTGGATGCTTCCCATGAGCGCGTAGGTCTCCGCGCGCTCGGGGTTGTGCACGAGGGACTGCTCGCAGACGGTGAGCGCCCGGTCCAAATCGCCCATCTTGACGTACAGCGAGGCCAGCTCCCCGGCCAGGAAGGCCGACTTGGGGTCCAGCGCGAGGGCCTTTTCGTACTCCGCGGCCGCCTCCTTGAGCTTGCCGTCCAGGGCGAGCATCGTGCCGATCGAGTAGTGATAGGTGGCGTTCCTTGACGGGTCGGACGCCGCGGCCTGCTTTGCCGCCGCGGGGGCGGCGAGGCCGGCCAGCGCCGCCAGCGTGACGGCCAGCAGGATTGCATTCCGAATGGCTTTCTTCATGGCTACCGGTTCCTGTTTGGGTTTCTGTGCATGGCCGCGCCCCGGGGGGCCTCACGGCCCTCGACGAGCTCGGAGAGCGGCACGAAGCGGATGCCCGCCGCGGACAACCGGGGGACCGCTTCCTCCAGGGCGCTCACCGTCTCCGGGTAGGGGTGACCGATCAGCAGCAGCTCGCTCCGCGCATCCCGGCTGTCGAGGAGCCTCTCGAGGCGCATCGCGGCCCGGCTAGGGTCCTCGGCCTCGTCGAGAAAGAGGTCCCGCTCGGCGAACCGCAGGGCTTGCTCCGCGGCCAGCTCCCGCGCAACAGAGGCCTCCGTCGTCCGGCTGTCCACGAAGTAGAGCCCTCTGTCCCGCAGCACGCCGAAGACGACCCGCAGCGCCTCCCGATCCTCCATGAACTTCGATCCCATGTGGTTGTTCACGCCCTTTGCGTGCGGCACGGCCTGCAGGTCTTCCAGGAGGGTCCGCCGGATTTCGCTCGCCGTCATGGAGGCAAACAGGGCGCCCCGGCCGGGGTCCCGCTCGGGCCAGCCGTGGGGTTCCATGGGAAGGTGCAGGAGAACCTCCCGGCCCGCCCGATGGATGGCGTCAGCGCAGGATCGGGCGTGGGGGGCGTGCGGCAGCACCGAAAAGGCCAAGGGGGCCTTGATGGCCAGCAGCTTTCCCAGCGCGTCGGGATCGTGGCCGATGTCGTCGATGACGATGGCGACCCGTTTGCCCGCGGTGCCCTTTTCGCCGGACGGGACCGTGCCGTGCCTGTCCGGGGCGGCACGCGGGGTTTTCCCGGCGGGTTCCTTCGATGGCGGCGGGGGCGGTGCGCCGTCTTGCCGGCCGCCTTCGGGGATGAGCCAGAGGGCGATCAGGCCCGTGATGCAGGCGACCAGGAGGATCAGGGACAGCCTTGTCCCAAGGCTTTCGGTGGAACGCCTCTTCTTCCTGCGCTTCAAGGGTCGGCGCGCGCCTCTCAGTTTTTCCCGATGCGCTTGAATACCTCCCAGCTCTTGAGGATGTCGACGGCGCTCTTGAGCTGATTGTCCCGCTGCAGATCGGTCTTCTCCTTGCCCTTGTCCTGCTCCTTGCCCTTGCCCTCCTCAGGCTTCTGTTCGACCTCACGATCCCCGCGGATGTGCCCCTTGAGGTCTTTCTCCCTCAGCATGTGGGCCTCGGCCGTCTCCGGGCCCTCGGCCGGGCGGATGGGCTCGACCACGATGTCGGGCTTGATGCCCTCCGCCTGGATGGATCGGCCCTTGGGGGTGTAGTACTTGGCGGTCGTCAGCTTCAGGGCGGAGCCGTCCTCGAGGGGGATCACGGTCTGCACCGAGCCCTTGCCGAAGGTCGGCATCCCGAGGACGATGGCCCGGCCGTTGTCCTGCAGGGCGCCCGCGAGGATCTCCGAGGCGCTGGCCGTCCCCTCGTTGACGAGGACCACGATGGGGGACGTAGGCTCGGTGCCGTCGTCCCTGGCGACGAACTTGCTCTCGATGGCCTTCGCGCGGCCCTTGGTCGACACGATGGTGCCGGACTTCAGGAAGGCATCCGATGCCTTGACGGCCTGGTCCAGGAGACCCCCGGGGTTGTTGCGGACGTCGATGACGAGGCCCTTGAGTTCCTTGGACTTGCCGCTGATCTGCTGGAGGGCCTTCTTGAGCTCGTCAACGGTGGATTCCTGGAAGGCCGAGATGCGGATGTAGCCGATGCTGTCCTCGTAGACGTTGTGCTTGACGCTCTTGATCTTGATGACGGCCCGGGTGATCTCGTAGTCCTTGGGCTCCTTGAAATCCTTGCGCATGATCGTCAGGGTCACCTTGGTGTTCTCCGGGCCCCGCATCTTCTTGACGGCCTCCTGGATGGACATGCCCTTCGTGATCTGGCCGTCGATCTTCATGATGCGGTCGCCGGCCTTGATCCCCGCCTTGAACGCGGGCGTGTCCTCGATCGGGGAGACGACGGTCAGCTGGTCGTTCTGCATCGAGATGACGATGCCGAGGCCGCCGAAGGTCCCGCTCGTGTCCACCTGGAGCTCCTTGTACTGGTCGGGGGTCAGGTAAGCGCTGTGGGGGTCGAGGGACTTGATCATCCCGTTGACGGCCTCGTCGATGAGCTTCTTCTGCTTGACCTCCTCGACGTAGTTCTTCTCGACGATGTCGAGCACCTCGTTGAAGATCTTGAGGCTCTTGTAGGTGGCCGTGTCGACGGCGGAGACTCTGGTGTCCCCGTAAGGGCCGAACAGAACGAACAGCGTCAGCAGAAGGCATAGGGTCACGAAGAGCTTGCCCTTGGCACTTTTCATCAAAACCTCCATGAAACCGCGAACATAATGATTGGTCTCCCAAGGTAGCATGTTTTTATGAAATGTCCATGAATATTTTCAGGGAGAAAGGGGCCCGGGTGCAGGGTTCCGAGGCCGTGAACGCAATCCGGCAGACGGCGGAAAATCCCCGGTGCACGGGGGATTTCAGACCCTGTCGCTTCCGGCAGCCTGCGTGACGCGCGTCAGTGCAGCGTCCCCCTGGCGGCATCGGCCCTTGCGCGGCCTGTCCGCTGCCTCGGCCCGGGGGCGCCCCAACGACTGACGCCCTCGGCGATGCGGGAGAAGCAAGCCGCCGTTTTCGAGGCCGGCTCGGCCACGACGAGCGGTTCCTGCCGGAGGATGGATCTCGGCACCGCCTCGTCCCGGTAGACGGGCCCCAGGTATTCCGTCGCGACGCCCAGGAAACGGCGGCAGATGCCGTCGACGTGGTTGAAAATCCTCTCGCCCTCGCGGTCATCGGCCACGGTGTTCACGACGAGACCGAAGGCGTCTCTCCCGAAGACCTGGTGCATGACCTTCATCATGGCGTAGGAATCCGTGATCGAGGTCAGCTCGCGGTTCAGCACGATGATGTTCCGGGGCGCCAGAAGGTTGAACTGCAGGACCGTCTCGGCGATGCCCGCACCCGTGTCGAGCAGGATGGCATCGTAGCCCTCCAGGGTCAGAAGCATTCGTTTGACGATCTGGATCTTCTCGAACAGGAGCTGGGCCATCTCCCGCACGCCGGAACAGGCCGGCAGGAGATCGAAGCCCGCCCGGGTCGGGATGATGACCTCTTCCGGCGGGGCGCTGCCGAAGAGAACGTCCTTGAGGCTCAGCCGGGGATGGATGCCCAGCATGATGTCCACGTTGGCCAGGCCGAGGTCGCAGTCGACCACGAGGACCTTCCGCCCGCGCGAGGCGAGGGACGCGGCGAGGTTCACCGTGACGAAGGACTTGCCGACGCCCCCCTTGCCGCTCGTGATCGTGACGATGAGGGGCGTCTTGTTCGGGTGCATCGTCATTTCTCTCTCTCGTAGCCTGTTGTTCGCACGGTGCGGTATCGATACAGAAGGAAAGAGGGTAAGAAGGTAAGAAGGTTGGATAAGCGGAGAGAATGCTTTTTTGTCACAGCTTCATCCAACGTTCTCACCCTCTCACCTTCTCACTCTCTGCCTGGCGGAGCCGTCTCCAGGCCGAAGAGCGCCTCGCGCTCCGCCGGGCCCACCGGCTGACGCTGCCGGGCCTGGGCCGCAGCCTGGGCGGGGTGGCAGATGCGGTTCTTGCCGGTCTTCTTGGCCCGATACAATTCACTATCGGCTTGTTTGAAGAATTCTTCAGCACCCATCGGGCTCGAGGGCTCGAACACGGCCAGCCCGAAGCTCGCCGAGACCCGGACGGCCATCTTCCAGGTGTAGCGGGAAGTGAATTCCCTCAGCCGCTTCGCAATCCCGATCCCGTCCAGCAGGCTCGTGGCGGGCATGATGACGGCGAACTCGTCACCGCCGTAGCGGCAGACGAAGTCCGTGGGGCGCAGCTTCTCGCGGATCAGGCCGCCCATCTGGGTGAGGAACCGGTCGCCCTCGTCGTGGCCGAGCCGGTCGTTGATGTCCTTGAAATTGTCGAAATCGATCATCATCAGGCAGCAGGGCTGGCCCGTCCGAAGGGAGCGGGCCATCTCGATCTCGAGCTGGATGGAGAAGAACCGCCTGTTGTAGAGCCCGGTGAGGTCGTCGCTGAGGCTCAGTGACTTGAGCTGCCGGTTCTCGTGCGCGAGCGCAGCCAGGCGTCCGGCGAGGTCATCCACGGGCTCGACGACGAGGTCGGCCGTGCCGGCAAGGAATTCCCGGTCGGCCGGCGAAAGGCCCTCGGCAAGGATCACGAAGGCCTCCGGCGCGGCGCCTTTCCCGGGGCGCAGCCATGCCGTCAGCGTTCGGTTCTCACCGAGGATGTCGGCGAGGGTGCGGCCTTGGGTTGATTTAGAAGGCCTCGATTTGACGGTCTTTTTTTTCTTTGGCGGCGACGGCATGGACGCTGGGGGTCGTCATTGCGGGCATGGCGATGCAAGCTCTCGGGATTGCATTATCGCCCATGCCCTTGCGCAATGACCGGTTTTCAACGAAACGCTGCAAGAAAGGTGCCCGCAGAGGATCCGCACGTTCGGGGGACCGGGCTCAGGAAACGGACGGAAATAAAAGAGGGACGAACGCGGAGCGATCCTCCCTCTTTGCGTTTCCTGGATCCTTTACCCTGCACCCTGAGCTCAGGGCAGCTTCATGTTCCGGCGCTGCATCTCCGCGCGCACCTCGGCACGGCGGTTCCGGAGCTCCTCGGTCCCGCTGCCGCCCACGGGGGCCGATGTGGAGACGCCGACTCCCACACCGCTCCCGCCGCCGCTTCCCCATCCCCAGCTTCCGCCGCCGATGCCGATGCCGACCGACGACGAGGGACCCGAACGCTCGCGGCGGTCGATCTCCTCGGTGAGGCGAAAATGGTAAAGCAGCAGCTCGTCGTTGTCCATCTTGCGGAAGTCCTGGGCAAGGAGCGCCCCCGCCTCGGCCCGCGTGTGGTTCGCACAGCCCCACAGGCCCGCCGAGGCCGCCAGGGCAATCAGCAACGCGAGGGCCGCTGTTGTCTTCAAGGTCTTCATGGCCGTTCCTTTCCATCCGTGTTGACGAAACTATAGTGGGCTCTTCAGGGTTTGTCAATTCGCGTCCGTTTCCCGCGGTGTCAGCGGAGCGTATCGCCCGGCAAAGAAAGCGTGGATTCGGCAAGGGGCGTGATGGTATAGAAAAGCCTCACCGGGGCGGCCCGGCTCTGCAGAGATGAATGACGAGCCCCGGGAACGGAGCAGGAAGGATGGGAACGCTCTATTTCGACGATTTCAGGGTCGGCGACCGATTCGAGTCGCCGGGGATGACGGTGACGGAGGGGCAGATCATCGATTTTGCGATGCGCTTCGACCCGCAGGTCTTCCACGTCGACGCCGAGGCGGCGAAGGCGACCCCCTACGGGGGGCTCATTGCGAGCGGGATCCACACGATCGCCCTGACGTTCCGCCTGTTCCTCATGACGGGCGCCCTCAACGCGGAGAACAGCCTGGGGTCCCCGGGGTTCGACGAGTTGCGGTGGCTCAAGCCCGTCCGCCCCGGCGACACGCTGCGGGCCGAGGGCGAGGTCCTGGAACTCAGGCCCTCGAAGGCCGCCGACCGCGGCATCGTCCGTTTCCGCTACTCCGCGCGCAACCAGAAGGGCGAGACGGTCTTCACGGTCATCGGCAACCAGATCGTCCGCCGCCGCCCGCAGGGCGCGGTGTGAGCACCCGCCATGGCGCTCCCGTTCCGGCCGAGAGACATCCTGCTGCTTGCCGTCGTGTTCTCGTCGATGGCGGCCGGCATCTGCTGCCCGGGGGTCTTCGCCTTCCTGCAGCCTTACCCGCTCGCGTGTCTCATGGCGCTTTTCTTCATGAGCTTCCTCTCCATCCGGCTCGAGGCGGTCCGGGATGCCCTTCGCCTGGCGGGCTTTCCGCTCCTCGTCCTCGTCCTGCTGAAAATGTTCGTCCTGCCCCTCATCCTTTACGGGCTGTTCCGGGTCGTCCTGCCCGACTACGCCCTCTCGGCGCTCCTGCTGACCGCGGTCTCCACGGGCGTCGTGGCGCCTTTCATGTCGAACCTCGTGGGGGGCAACAGCGCCCGGGTCCTCGTCGTGACCGTCATCACGTCGCTGCTGGTGCCCTTCAGCCTTCCGGCCGTCGTCGAGATCGTCCTCGCGAAAAGCGTGGAGCTGTCCTTCTGGGACATGCTCCGCGTGCTGGCGCTGGCCATCCTCGTCCCGATTGCCGCCGTGCAGGCCCTCCGGCGCGCCGCGCCCCGGCTGCTCGAGGCCGCCAACCGCCGTGCCTACCCCGTGAACCTCGTCCTGTTTGCCTGCATCAACCTCGGGGTCTTCTCGAAGCATGCCGACGTCTTCTACAACGACCCCGGCCTCATCGGGGAGGCGGCTCTCGTCGGCATCGCCCTGTCGGCCCTCTACGCCGCCGCGGGTATCCTCTTCTTCCGCCGCAGCGCCGTGGAAGACCGTCTGGCGGGCGCCGTGATGATGGCGCACATGAACAACGTCCTCATGATCGTCTTCTCGGCCCAGTTCTTCGGGCCCCGGGAGACGATGACGGCGGCCATGTACCTGGTGCCCTTCTTCGGGCTCGTGCTGCCGCTGAGGCGCTACGGCGAGCGTTCCGGGCGGGGGGCGTGAGCAGTACGGGGCGCCCTGGCGCGGATGCCGCGCCGATGCCGTCAGGGGCCTGTCTTCTCGCGGAAGCCGCCCGCGAAGGTGATCGCGCAGGTGACGCCGTAGGCGGCGTGCGGGCCGCAATCGACGCCCATGACGCGGAATGCGGGGTTGAAAAGGTTCTTCCGGTGCCCGCGGTCCGGCACGCCGTCGTCGACGATGAAGGCCGCCACCACGTCGCGGGCCGTCCGCTGGCCGTAGGCGACGTTCTCCCCGATGATGGACTCCCAGCGGCCGTGGCGCTCGATGCGCTGCGACGGCGTGCTGCCGTCGGGCCCCGTGTGGCCGAAACCGCCCGATGCCCCCTGGGGCGCCACGAGGTCGCGGGCGGCGAGCGACAGTCCGCGCGAGAGGCTCAGGGCGCCCACGGGCCGCTGCCTCTCGAGCCAGCGGATGGCCTCGTCGACGGCCGCACGGCCCTCCTCCGTCCGGATCGGCGTCTCCCCGGGACGCCTCAGCTGCGTGCCCCGGTACCAGGGCCGCTGGGCCTTCAGCCAGGCGGCATAGGCCCCCGGGTTCGTCCGGGCCAGGTTGACCTCGCGGACGATCTCCTGCGCGAGGGCCTCGAAATCAATGTCCCGGGCGGCCGCCGCAGGGGCGGCGGTCAGGAGCCCGAGGAGGGCGCACAGGCCGAGGCGGGCAAGCCCCGGCAGCGCGCCGCGCAGGCGGAGCCGGATGCGCATCCCTCTACCCTACCAGTCCTTCACCATCACGCCCACGCCGATGCGGTGCGCGAAGTGGTTGTAGTCGATGAGGCTCTCGCCGTAGCCCACGAAGTACTGGACGTAGCCGTTGAGGTGCTCGATCAGGGGGAAGCTCACCTCGAGCTGCGCCGCGCCGCGGTTGTCGTCGAGGCGCAGGTTGTTGCGGAGCATCAGCGCCAGGTGGAAATCCCGCCAGATCGTGCCCAGCCAGATCTCCCCGTAGCCCAGGTAGGACTCGATGTCCGGGTTGTCGTCCTTGTCTGCGCTCTCGGGGATGCGCAGCCAGGTCTTGAGCTGGAGGTTCAGGACGTCCCTCTCGAAGCCGAAGTTGGCCACGATCCGGTTCCAGCTGCGCGAGAGGGGCTCGCCGCGGCCGTTGGACTGGTGGTTGAGGCCGACCTGGATGAACCGGCTCCGCATCAGGCCGAGGATGTCCGTGTCGGTGCGGTAGTTGAGCAGGGCCTCCGGTTCGTAATTCGTCTCGCGGAAGGGGGAGGAGAACTCGGTGTTGTAGAACTGCCAGAACGACAGCTGCGTATAGGCGAACCAGAGATCCAGGGGCAGCCCGAGGATGTCCTGCCAGAGCTTCACCTTGAGGCTGATCTGGAACTTGATCTCGGCGTCGTCGAGCTCCGTGCCCGGGTAGGCCGACTCGAAGGGCTTCTTCTCCTGGTGGAAGTTGTAGGTGTAGGGCAGGATGTAGTTGTGCCGGTGGGGCATGATGGCGTAGCGCCTCAGCCGGCTCTTCTCGTCGAGCTGCCACTTCCGGCTGAAAAAGGACGGCGGCGAGGCATCGCCCGTCGCGGGCGGGACGGGAGCGGGCATCACACGCTCGGCCGTTCTGCGTCCGGCCGCCTCGTCGTAACAGCGGAGCCGCGCCGCGTCGTCTTCGATCAGGGCGCATTCTTCGAGGCTTGCGGCCGCCGCGGCCCGCACGGGGCAGCCGGGAGGCCCGCAGAGCAGAACGAGCAGGAAACAGGCAAGAAGCCGATGACGGTTCATATCCCCCCTCCCCAGCGGCGATCGCACGGACCGAGTATGCCAGCGGCAGGCCCGCATTTCAAGCGGGGATCGGCGGCAGGAGGGAAAAAAAGGGGGCAGCCCGGGCGGCCGCCCCCGCGGCAAATCGATGCAGGCGGGATTCAGGACTGAAGGTTCTTCTCCAGGAACTTCATCATCTGCCGGAAGACCCCCTCGAGGATGTCCGGCGCGATGAAGTAATCCGGGCACTCCTTGTAAAACAGGACGTTCATCGCCTTGGCGGCGTCGTCGACGTTGCCCTTCTCCCGGAGGATCCCCTCCATCATGGCGCGGAGCTTCCGGCCCTCGCGCAGGGTCAGGTCGATGAACCCTCGGGCGTCCTCGCCCGTGACATAGCCGTAGTGGTCCGCGCAGAGAAACTCCACGGCCAGGGGCTTCATCTTCTCGAGGCTCTCGAGGTACTGGGTGAAGTTGGTGTTGGCCGACGCGAAGGAGCCCTCCCGGTAGGGGATGCCGCCGCCGTCGGAGGCGAAGAGGGCCTTCCGTTCGGGCTCGTAGGCCGTGATGGAGCAGTTCGTGTGCCCGGGGGTGAAGAGGATGTCCAGCGAAACCCCTCCCAGGTCGATCCGGTCGCCCTCCGCCACGGTCGTGCCCGCGATGTCGTCGCGCCAGGCGAAATCGACGTCCTGCAGGGCCGCCCCGAGTCCCATCTTCTCCGCCACGACCCGGCTGAACTGGTTGGCGATGTCGATGGCCTTCTGCATCTGGAGGATCCGCCAGGTCTCCGCCGAGCCGCAGACCTCGATGGCCGGCCAGTTGCGCTTGAACCAGGGGATGACGCCGATGTGGTCGAAGTGCGAGTGCAGGATCAGGATCTTCGTGAGCTTCGCCGGGTCGAGCCCGAAGTCCTGCATCTGCCTCCGCACGTCCGGCAGGATGTGCGCGAGCCCCCCGTTGATCAGGATGGACCCGTCGCGCCCCTCGAGCCAGTACACCCCCGACTCCTCGCGGCCGAGGTACCAGAGGTTCTCCGCGACCTTTCCCGCCGTGCGATGCCTCATGGGCGGACCCTCCTTTCGTCTTGATGTGCCCGCAGACCCACGGACTCTATAATGCATCCGGGCGGGGGATGGCAAGGGGAAAGGCGCAACACCGGCTATCTCTTCCGGTCCTGGTAGTGGGTCGGGATGCGGATCTCGTCGGGGTTGAGGTTGCCCAGCAGCTCACTGGCAATGATCCGGTCTCGCAGCACCCGGATCTTCGCCTCGTACAGGGGCAGGGCTTTCTTCAGCCGCTCCCGCTGATCCGGCTTCAGGATCGCCGATTTGAGGGCCCTGACGATCTGGTCCCTTACGGCACTGAGCCGGCCGAGCTCCTCCCTCTTCTCGCGAAGCTCGTCGGGGTCGAGGGCGTATTTGGCGAAGTCGTTTTTCGGGTCCATGAAGCCGGCCGTGCCGAAATTGGGCGCAAGCGATTCCCCCGGGCTCGGTCGAATCGGCCGCCCTGCATCTGAATATCGGCTGCGCGAAGATTCCTCTTGAGCGGAAAATGACGCCGGATCGGGAGGTTTCTGATCCAACTTCCCCATAGAAAATGCAGGGCCCCTGTGGTAGGATTCGGCCGTTCTGTCAGGGGGACCCACCGTTTCTTCACCGCAACCGCACGACAAAGGAGGACCTATGGAATCGATCCGTCCGCTGGATGCCATCTTCAAGCCGGCGAGCGTGGCCCTCATCGGCGCCTCGAGCACGCCCGGAAAGCTCAGCTACGACATCCTCTACAACCTCATCCACGCCGGCTTCACGGGGCCCATCTATCCCGTCAACCCCAAGGCCGACGAGATCCTGGGGCTCAAGGCCTATCCGTCGATCGGGGCGACCCCGACGCCCGCGGACATGGCCGTCGTCGTCATCCCCGCCCGGATGGTCGTGGGGGCCATCGAGGAGTGCGGCAAGGCCGGCGTGAAGTCCGCCGTGGTCGTCACCGGGGGGTTTGCCGAGGCGGGCGCGGAGGGGGAAAAGCTCCAGGCCCAGCTGGCGAAGGCGGGCCGGGAGCACGGCGTGCGGCTCATCGGGCCCAACTGCCAGGGGGTGAACATCCCCTACAGCAGCCTCTGCGCATCCTGGCCGCTCATCACGACGAGAGGGCGCATCGCCTTCATCTCCCAGAGCGGCACCGTCGGCGCGGCCCTCATCGACTGGGCGAGCGTTGAGCACCTGGGGTTCAGCGGCTTCGTCAGCCTCGGCAACCGGGCCGACGTGGACGAGTCGGACTGCATCCACTACTTCAACGACGACCCCAACACGAGGGTCATCGCCTGCTACATCGAGGGCGTGAAGCGCCCCGCCGCCTTCGTCGAGGCGCTGAGGCAGGCCTCCAAGCCCGTCGTCATCCTCAAGTCGGGCCGCACGGCAAGGGGCCGCGTAGCCGCCGAGAGCCACACGAAGTCCCTGGCGGGAAGCGACGAGGTCTACCAGGCCATTTTCAAAAAATACAACGTCTGCCGCGCCGACAACCTCGAGGAGCTCTATGATTTCGCCAAGGGCCTGGCGTACCTGGACCGGCCGGCGGGCAAGCGGCTCCTGTTCATCTCGAGCTCCGGCGGCGCCGCGATCCTGGGCATCGACGAGGCCGAGAAGTACGGCTTCGAGGTCCCCTTCCCGCCGGAGGAGCTCAAGGCGCGGCTCCGGGCGTTTCTGCCCGCGCACTGCGGCCTCACGAACCCCATCGACCTGACGGGCGACGCCATCACGGACCCCAGCCTGTACTCGAAGACGATCGCCGAGGCGAAGTCCGACTACGACACGAGCGTGGTGATCTTCGGCGACCCCGTCCACGGCGCCTCGGACATCGTGACGGGCAAGGGCGAGCTCGTCGTGTTCTGCGGGGGGGCCGAGGTCGAGCGCGAGGAGGCCCTCAAGATGCACGAGAAGGGCATCCCCGTCTACCCCACGCCGGAGCGGGGCGTGCGGGCCCTGGCCCAGTTCTTCGCCCACGAGGAGGCGGTGCCCAGGGCGCCCGAGCCGCACGGGAAGGCGGACGACGCGGGGCCGAGGCTCCGGCTCATGCCCGCGCCGGCGGCGGTGCGCCTGCTGCGCTCCTACCGGATCCCGGCCGTCACGGCGGCCCCCGCGAAGAGCGCGGCCGAGGCGGTCAGGCTTGCCAGGCGGTTCACCCGGCCCGTGGCCCTCAAGGTCGTCTCGCCCGACATCTCCCACAAGACGGACGTGGGGGGCGTCGCGCTCGGCATCCCGCCCTCGGGCGTCCGGAAGGCCTGGGACGCCATGATGGCAGCGGTCCGCAAGAAGGCACCCGGCGCCCGGATCGACGGGGTCACGCTCTCGCCCATGGCGGCGCCCGGCGGCGTCGAGGTCATCCTCGGCATCGCCCGCGACCCGCAGTACGGGGCGACGATGCTGTTCGGCCTCGGCGGAATCTTCGCGGAGATCTACAAGGACGTGCAGCTGTGCCTGCTGCCGGCCTCGCCCGGCGATTTCGAGAGGATGATCCGGGGGATCAAGGGATACCCGATCCTGGCGGGGGCGCGGGGCAGGGCCCCGAGGGACATTGCGGCCCTCGTCGACGTGATGGGCAGGCTCGCGAGGATCGCCGACGACTACCCGGGGTTCGACCAGATCGATCTCAACCCGGTCATCGTCTACGAGAAGGGCGTCTCCGTGGTGGACTACCGGATCCTGCACAAGTGAGGCGTGTGCATCACGGCGCGCCGCGGGCCCGGCTGGGGACGGGGTTCTCGATAGAAGAAACACATTCTCCCCCGGCGGGATAGGCAATCCCAAGTTTCCCTCTCCCTTGGGAGGCTGTGTCGCAATAGGGAGTAGGGGCTGAGTTCTTTGACAAAAAAATATCCGTAACGCACCTCGAAGGATCGCCAACCCCGGCCCGGTGTGCTAGAGTGCTCCGCGAAAGGAGATGCGCTCATGCCTATCGAACCGGCGACCGTCTGCAACTGGGGCTGCTGCCCGCCAGCATCGAGGACTACGTGTCCCCCGAGGACCCGGTACGGGCCTACGATGCCTTCGTGGAGGCCTTGGATCTGCCGCAACTGGGCATCGAGGTGGACCCCAACCAGGTCGGCAACGCCGCCTACGATCCGCGCGCGATGCTCAAGCTGCTGGTCTACGGCTACTCCTACGGGGTACGCAGTTCCCGCAAGCTCGAACGGGAGTGCCACCACAACCTGGCCTTTGTGTGGCTGATGGCCGGGCTGAGGCCCGACCACAAGACCATCGCGGAGTTTAGGCGCAACCACAAGGCGGCCCTCAAGCAGGTGCTCCGGCACTGCGCCCGGCTCTGCATCAAGCTCGACCTAATCGCGGGCAACGTGCTGTTTGTCGACGGCACAAAGATCCGGGCCAATGCCTCACGCTACCGCAGCCATGACCGGGCCTGGTACGAGAAGAAGCTGGCCGATCTGGATCGGCGCATCGAGCAGCTGTTGCAGGACTGCGAGGCCATCGACCGCCGGGAGCGGCACATGGACTCGTACGTGGCGATGCGAAAGGACCTTGCCCAGACGAACACGCTCAAGGACCGGGTCCAGGAGGCCCTGCGGGGCTTCGAGGGAGGCAGCCACCGGCACGTCAACCTCACCGACCCGGACTGCGCCCTGATGAAGAGCGTCCAGGGCAGCCACGCGGCCTACAACGTCCAGTTGGTGGTGGATGACAAGCAGGGGCTTCTGCTGCAGGCCGATGCCGTCGAAGAGACCAGTGATGTCAACCAGTTCGCCCGGCAGATCGAGGCCGCCAACGCGCTGCTGGAGAGTCCCTGCGAGACGGCCTGCGCCGATGCCGGCTATGCCGACACGGCGGAGCTCGAGAAGATCGACCGCCAGGGGATCCGAGTGATCGTGCCTTCACAGCGGCAGGCGAGGAAAGAGCCGGAAAAGCCGTTCAGCAAAAGCCATTTTGCGTATGACCCAGAGCAAGATGACTACAGCTGCCCTGAAGGTCACAGGCTCCGGTATGAATCGACGGAAAAACGCACGGGCAAGCGGCACTACGTGATCACCGACGCGGCCATCTGCCACGCGTGCCGGCACTACGGGAGCTGCACCCAGGCGCGCAGGGGGCGCAAGATCATCCGGCTGCCCAACGAAGAGGTTAAGCTCAGGCTGGAGGCCCAGTACGAGGAGGCCGCCTCGCAGGCCGTCTACGAGAGGCGCAAAACCCGGGCCGAGCATCCCTTCGGGCACATCAAGCGCAACCTCAAGGTCGATGCCTTCCTGCTACGGGGGCTCGAGGGGGCGCGAGCCGAGGTCTCGATGCTGGCCAGTTGCTTCAATGTGGCTCGCCTGATCTCGCTGCTCGGGGTCAACGGGCTCATCGAGAGGCTCCGGGCCCTCGGAAGGCCCTGCTTCGCACCGGCATGAGGCTCAACGGCGCTCTTCAAGGGCCCTGAACCATCAAAACCTGCCCGACAGACCGTGCGCGGATAGACGTTACGGATATTTTGTTGTCAAAGAACGGGTAAACAACTCGTCCCTCGTCCCTTCTTGACTGTTGCGACACAGCCTCTGGCGGGAGAGGGTGAGGGGGCCTGAACGCACTCACCCTCCCCTTGATCCCCTCCCGTCGAGGGAGGGGAACCGAGAAGGCTGTTCAGCAGGAGCAGCCGGCCCCGGCTTCATCCTGGGTTGCCGGTGGGAGAGGCATCGCCGCGGGTGCGGGGAGGACAGAGGGGGAAGAACCCTCCGGCTGTGGCATACATCCCGTGATGCCCCTCCATGCGAGGGGCATCGCTTTGTCAGGGCAGAAAAACGGAGCGGTAATCGGCATGGCGGAAACGAAGAAACGCAAAACGACGGGAGGCAGGGCGAAGGCCCCGACGGGCAAGCAACGGGCGAAGAAGCCCGTCGTCAGCCGGCAGGACGCCTTGCAGATCGCCCAGGCCTACCTGGCGGACAAGGGCGCCTTTTCCATCATCGGCATCGACGACCGGGTCCGGGAGGAGTTCGAGGCCTACTTCGCCGCCAACGAGCAGCTGGCGGCTTCGCTTGCGGACTGCTGGATCGTCGAGTGCGGCGTCGACCCCTTCCTGGTCGTCGACGGCGGCACGATGCTCATCGGCGTCTCGAAGACGACGGGCGACATCGTCTACGCGGGCATCCTGAGCGTGGCGTGATGCGGAGAAGAGCCTGTCCGCCGGAAAAGGTCAGCATGCGTTGATTGAACGCGACGCCAGAGGGGGAAAGGCAGCACGCGGGACTCTTTCTGAATCACCCCGGGGTATCCGCCTCGAGGCCGATCCGGGCGTGAACGGTGACGGCGCCGCGCTCCGTCACGGAGCGATGCGGAAGCCCTGTTCCTTGAAATGGCCGTCGAAGGTCAAGGCCGCGCCGATCCCGTGGCGCCGCATGATCTCGAAGCTGACGCAGTCGACGAGGCTGAGCCTTCGCCGTGAAGCGACGAGCAGGGCGGCCATTCCCAGCCGATGCAGATCGCCCGTGACGAATTCCACGTGGAGGATGGGGACCACCGCATCCTCGAAGGCCCGCACGGCCTCCAGACCGAGGCGGCTCTGGAGAAGCGCAACCGTCTCCACGAGGACGTAGCTGCTTGTCACCGCCGTTGTTCCGCTCTCCAGGATGTCGGTCCATCCTCTACGCGCCGCGGCGTGGTTGTCGTCGTCCCGGTCGAGGAGGGCGTACAAGGCCGACGTGTCGACAAAGACCCTCATCGGTCGAAGGCCTCCGCCAGGTAGGCATCGTGCCGCTTCGAGACGTCGTGCTTTCCGGACCTGAATTTTCCGATGACATCCATGGCCCGCTTTTTCCTCTCGTCGGCGGGCATCATGACGCCCGAGCTGATCACCCCGTCGACGGCACGCCGGATGACTTCGGCCATGGATTCCCCGCGGGCGGCTGCGATTTCCTTCAGCGCGCGGGCCTGCTCTTCCGTCAGTTGAATCTGCGTTCTGACCATGGTGATACCTGCGATTACATATTTATTGTAATGATTACACATTGGGGGCTTTCCGTCAAGGCATGTTGTGGCTCAGCCGCTGCTTTGTTTCGTACGGGGGAAGAATTTGATCGCTGTCCCGGACCGATTCGCGGACCGTCTGCACAAGGGGATATGGGAGGGTACGGGCGCGCAAGGGGCGCAGCGCGACGGCTTCAGCGCGGGATCCGGGGATGGGGTTCGGCGGTGACGGATCGAAGGGTCACGTCCCCGCGTGTCGCAGCTCCTCGAGGCCCGAGAACGCGACGAGGACCCCCTCGCCCCTGAAGGGGAAGCCCATGGCCTTCTCGTCGTGCAGGCGGGTTGCATCGGCGTGGCTGACCCGCAGGCCGGCGAAATAGCACTGCGCGTTGTGCCGCGCGGCGTGCTCCAGGCAGCGCCGGACGACCTCGTCGTTCTCCACGGCCCCCCGGTTGGGGTGCCGGGCCGTCCGGACGAGCACGTGCCCCAGAGTGCCGTTGCGCCGGGCGACGATCTGGGGGTTGACCTTGGGGTTGACGTTGACGTCCAGGATGACCCAGCCGTCCTGCTGCAGCTCCTCGCGGACGATGTGGACGCCCAGCCTGTGAATCTCGGCCTCGGTCAGCGCTTCCCGCATATTGCAACCTCCTCGATACTCTCCTATATCGGCTCCGGGGCCGGCGAGGTTGAGCCCGGCCGGGCGGCCCCCCCTCTTTTTCCGTGCTTAAACAGGGGCGTTTTGCTACAGTGCACATCAATGACCCTTGCTGGACGGGATACCCCATGAAACCGGCCGTCGTGATCGTCGATATGCTCAGGGACACCCTCGAGGGCGCCCACCCCATGCCGATCAAGGAGCTGGGCCGTGCCATCGTGCCCGCCATCAACCGCCTCACCGGCTTTGCCCGGGAGCGATCGATTCCCGTGATCTTCTCCATGGACAGCTTCCTGCCCGGGGACTTCATCTTTCAGGGCAGGATGAAGCACCACTCGATCCGGGGGACCAAGGGGGCCGAGGTCACGGACCTGCTCACGCAGGCCGGCACGGACTTCTATTCGCCCAAGCGGCGGTTCAGCGCGTTCTACAAGACGGACCTGGACCAGACGCTGCGCCTCTGCGGCGTCGACACGGTCGCGCTCTGCGGGATCGCCACCCACTGGTGCGTGCTGTCCTCGGCCTTCGACGCCCTGTCGAACGACTTCCGGGTGGTCATCCTCGAGGACTGCTGCGCGAGCTTCAACCGCGAGATGCACGAGAGCTGCCTCGCGATCTACCGCAGAAACCCCCTCGAGCCGCTCCTGCGGGTGATGACGCTCGAGGCGTTCCTGGCGGAGGTGGCGGGGACGTGAGGAAGCTGAGTGCCAGGGAGTTCGACCGGGCCGTCCAGCGGGCGATCCGCCGCATCCCGCCGCAGATCCGGAGGCACCTGGACAACATGGTCATCTCCGTGCAGAAGCGGCCCTCGCCGGAACTGCTCGAGGAGATGGGCCTGCCGCCCGACGAGCCTCTCCTGGGGGTCTACACGGGCGCCTCCCTGATGGAGCGCTCCCACTTCGACATGCTGCAGTACCCGGACACGATCCAGATCTTCCAGGAGCCCCTCGAGGAGATGTGCGAAACGATGGATGAGCTCGAGGAGGAGATCGAGATCACCGTGGTCCACGAGGTGGCGCACTTCATCGGGATGACCGAGGAGGAGCTGGCCGAGCTGGGCTATGAATAAGCAGGTCACAGGGTAAAGGGGTTGAGGGGACGAGCAGGGGGGTAGCAGGACCCCGAGGAAGCGGCCGGTGACGGGCCGCCCGGTTTTGCGGGGTGCGGTGAAGGGCATGTACGGCACAATCAAGAACGTGGCGCTCGCGGTGAGCGCCGTCATCCTGTTCTTCTTCGTCCTGTTCGTCGTCAACCAGACGGCGCAGGCGGTGGCGCTTGCCGACCGGGTGAGCCCGGCCTTCGGGACGGCCGTACTGTGGTTCCTGATCGGCCTCTACGCCGCGTTGGTCCTCGCCGCCGCGGCCTTTTTCCTGCGGCTCCCCAAGCCCCTCGTGCCCCCCGGGTCCGAGGCGGAGCCGGAATTCTCCCGCTACCTGGACGCCCTCCGGAAGCGCCTGGCCGCCAACCCCCGCCTCAGGGGCCATGACCTGTCGGACCGCGCAGGGATCGAGCGGGCCCTGGAGGCGCTCGGCAGGGAGTGCGACGCCGTCATCCGCGACAGCGCCGCCGCCGTGTTCGTCAGCACGGCCATCTCCCAGAGCGGCCGGCTCGACACGCTGTTCGTCCTGACGGCCCACGTCCGGATGGTCTGGCGCATCGCCTCGATCTACGCTCAGCGCCCGGCGCTGCGGGAACTCCTGCACCTCTATGCGAACGTGGCCGCCACGGCCTTCGTGGCGGGGGAGCTCGACGAGGCGGAGATCGGCGAGCAGATCGAGCCGATCCTCTCGTCGGCGCTCGGCGCCGTGAGCCTCTCCGTGCCGGGCATGCAGGCCGCCGCGTCCATCGTCGTCACCTCGATCCTGACGGGGGCCGCCAATGCCTTTCTCACGCTGCGCGTGGGGATCATCGCGAGGCGCTGGTGCGGCAGCCTCGTCGTCGCCGACCGCCGGACGCTGCGCCGGTCGGCCACCGCCGAGGCGGCGAAACTGCTGGGCCAGGTCGTCAAGAACGGCACGGCGCGCATCTCGCGGGCCCTCTGGGCGGCCTCGAAGGGCAAGGTGGGCGGGGCGTTCTCGGGGCTCACGGGCCTGGCCCGCGACATCAAGGACTCCCTCCTGGGCCTGCTGAAGATCAGGAAGGACGACGAGTGAGGTCCGACGCGGCATGGGGCTGAACAAGGGGAGTTCCGCCGCCGGCCCGGTCCTGGCCCTCGCCTGCATCTCCCTGGTGTGGGGCTACAACTGGGTCGTCATGAAGGAGACGCTGCGCTACGCGGGCCCCTTCGACTTCAACGCCCTGCGGATGGCCCTGGGCAGCGTGTTCCTCTTTGCCTTCATGGCCTGGAAGCGCGAGCCCCTGCGGCCGCCCTTTCCCGCCTGGACGGCCGTCCTCGGCCTCACCCAGACGGCCCTCGGGACGGGCCTCATCGTCTGGGCCCTCGAGACGGGAGGGGCCGGCAAGACCTCGATCCTCGTCTACACGATGCCCTTCTGGATCCTGCTGCTGGCCTGGCTCGTCCTGGACGAGAAGGTGCGCGGCGCCCTGTGGGCCCCCATCCTCCTGGCCTTCTGCGGGCTCATCTGCATCCTCGAGCCCTGGGCCCTCGGGGGCACGCCCCAGAGCAAGTTGCTCGCCGTGATCTCCGGGGTGTGCTGGGCCGCCGGCGCCGTCATTGTGAAACTCCTGCAGCGTCGCTACCGCAGGCTGGATCTCATCCGCCTCACCACGTGGCAGCTCATCTTCGGCGCCCTGCCGCTCATCCCCGTCGCTTTCCTGGTGCCGTCGCGGCCCATCGACTGGTCGCCCTACCTCGTCGGCTCGATCGCCTACAATGCGATCCTCGTCTGCGGCGTGGCCTTCCTGCTGTGGACCTACGTCATCAACCGCCTGCCGGCCGGTCTGGCGGGCCTGGGCACCCTGGCCGTCCCTGTCATCGGCATGACGGGCTCGAGGCTGCAGTTGGGCGAGCCGATCGGGTTCTGGGAGGGCTGGGGCATCGCCCTCATCGTGGCCGCCCTGGCGCTGCTGTCGGTCATCCGGCTGCGCGAGAGCCGGAAGGAGGACATCATCCCGGGGCAGGATTGAGGGCAGGGGAGCCGGTGCGGGGCGGCCGTTCAAGGGCGCGGGCGGGATCGGCCCGGCGCGACAGCCCCGGGCGGCGGATCGTCAGACGCCGTGGGGCGCAAGGGACAGCCGGGGATCGAACCAGGCGAGGACCGTGCCGCTTTTCTCTCGCGCGTGGGCGTGGTAGAGGTCGGGGACGATCTCGAGCGTCACGTCCGCCCCGGCAGCCCGCAGTTCCTTCTCGCCCATTTTCGCCCTCCAGGCGGGGAACATCCAGTCCTTCGCCCCGTGCACCCAGTAGATGCGCCGCCCCTTCGCGTGCCGCATGTCGAGGGGAACCAGGATGCCCGAGAACGGGGCGAAGCACGCAAACGGCGTCTCCGCGTCGAGGGCGCGCTTGAGGGCGTAGGTGGCCCCGTCGGAGAGCCCCGTCAGCAGGATGCGGCCGCGGTCGATATTCCAGCGGTCGGCCGCGTAGGCAAGGGTCTTCTGCAGCAGCGCGGCGTCGGCGTCGGGCCCCAGGATCGACCACGTGATATTGTGGGACGTGGGGCAGGCGAGGGCAAAGCGCCGGCTACGCGCCTCGCGGAGCCACGTCCAGAGAAAGTCCCGCCCGTGGCCGAATCCCCCGTGCAGGGCGACCACCAGCGGCAGCGGCTCCGACCCCTCCCGGGTGTCGGGGATGTAGAACGAGACGCTCCCCCGGGCGTAGGGATCGTCCTCGAGGCCGCCGTGGAAGAGGCCCGCGGCGGGGTTCGCCCCCGGCTCGGTCAAGAAGTCGGACGCGCGGTCCCGGAGGTCGGGCTCGAGGAAATACCGGTTGACGGCGGGGGAAAACGGGCAGAGCGGCAGCAGGGCCTCCTGCATGCGGTGGATCCTCCGGCCTGCCTTCCGGAAGTTGACGAGCGAGGACTCGAGCCCCTCGCCCTGCGTCGCCGTCGCCAGGGCCTCGAGGCACTGCGCCGAGGCGTCCAGCAGGGCCCTGCGGAGAGGCTCCTCATCGGCCGGGGCGGGCGTTTCCTCCACGGACGCCCGGGCCTTCGCAAGCCCGTCCGCGAGCGGCGCGAACTGCGCCCGCAGCTGCGGCGCGATGCCGGGGAAGTAATGCCGCTGGGCCGACTCGAAGGCCTCCAGCGCCGCAACGAGCCGCTCTGCGAGGGCTTCGATGGTTGCGGGGGCATCGGCTGCCAAGGCATCCGCCTCCTGTCCTGCCGGGGGTTTCTGATCCACGTGCCTCGCTGCCGGCCGGCTACCGGTCGATCGTGGCCTCGGAGACGTCGATGTGGGAGGCGATCTCGATCCGCCGGGGTGTGCGGTCGAGACCGGTACCGCCCGCCTTCGGGGTGAAGTAGAACACGTGTACGATCCTCAGGTCGGCCTGTTCCTCGCCGCTTGCAAGCTCCTTGTAGCCCCAGGCCCATCCGTCCAGGCGGTATCCGCCGGGGTCGGCGAGCTGCCGTTCCGCCTCCTGAAGTGCGGTGTCGAAGGGCTTGACGCGGGCGATCTTCCGGACCCCCGCGATCTCCCGCCAGGTCTTGGCGGCGCGGGCAACGGAGCCGTCGCTGTTCAGCACGACCCGGATCAGGCCGCCGTCGCCGAGGACGGGGGCGCTTTTCCCGTCGAGGTCGACCTCGCGCCTGTAGTGGAGGATCACGCTCTTCTGGCGCCGCGTCACGTCGTAGGTCCGGTTGGCGACGGGGACCGACTCGAGCATCATGCGGACCCCCTCGGGCCTCGCGGCGGCCTCGGCCAGGCCCATCTGCCGCAGGAACCGGTCCGCGCGGTCGAGATACGCGTCCTCCCCGAGTGGGCGGCCGATCGGGTCGAATGCCGTCCGCCCGATCAGGTGCACGGCGCCGCTCTTCGGGTCCACCCGCACGGCAAGCCCCATGGGCCCTTCCAAATCCGACGAGTGGAGCGCCCCGTCGATCTGCCGGTAGGCGAGGGCCTTGAGCGCATGCGGAAGCGGCATGGGCCGGAGGCTGTAGATGGGCGCCCACTGGGGGGAACCCTCGTCGGCGGCGGTTTCGGCATGGCCCGTCGAGCGGAAGGCAGCGGGGTATTGGGCGTGGTAGTGGGAGGTCACGAAGGGGCTCGGTGCCGGGGAGAACGCCGCGTCGAAAAGGGCCGTCCGCTCCACGTCAGGGCCTCCCCGCGTGATGCACACGGGCACCGTCCCCCGGCGGCCCCCGCGAAACCCCTCGATGAAGGCGTCCGCAACACCGAAGCGGTTCGACGACCGGTCGTAGAGGTCCCAGACCCTGTCCGCATCCTCGGGGTCGCAGAAGGCGGCCGTTGAGAAGCCGCAGGCCATCCGGAGGCCCGGTGCGAGCATGGGGCCCCAGCGCTCGTAGGCGTTTCTGGAGAGCACCGTGTCCTGCGTGCCGTCGAACCCCTCGGGGCACCCGAACTCCGGCGCCGGCGCCGGACACTGCCTCGGCCCGTGGGCGAACACGGTCGAGGCGCACTGCCAGAAGTACCGCATGCCGTCGCCGATGCCCGTGCCGTTGCCGAGGCGCATTTTCCCCGGGTCCACGACGTGGGACTCCGATGCGCTCTGGGGGCACCTCACGGGGTCCTTCCCGTTGGGTTCGGCGAGCCACGTCTCCGGCGTGCCGTGCGTGGCGCTGAAAAAGAGGTGCGCCGTCTCGACGCCGTTGTAGCGGTCCGTGTCCCTCCCCGCGGGATCGAGCGCAGGGTCGTGAAAGAAGGGCTCCGCGTAGCACAGCCCCTCGTGCATCGGGGTCTTCGGCGTCAGCGGGAACGGGGCGCGCGACAGGAAGCGCCCGGCCAGGTCCCGCGGGCTGCCGGGCGCGCCGGGGGCCGCACGGACCGTGAATTCCGGGGGACCGGGGAGGGCAGGCCGCTGCAGGGGAAGGCAGGCGGTGAGGGCCGAGGCCCCCAGGAAGGCCATCACCCCGAGGGTGCATCGCGTGATTGTCCGCATGGTCGATAAGGGGGGTCGGGCCGACGGTTATTTCTTCTTTTCGATGGTTTTCGACTTGATCTTCTTGATCTCTTCCAGGAGTTCCGCTTTCGTGACGATTCCCTTGCGGTCCAGGAGGTTCACGAGGGCCTCCGACAGCACCACCTCGTAGACCATCATCTCCTTGATGTCCTCGAACTGCTCGGGATCGAGCTGCTTGCTCATGGCAGGTTCCTCCATTCTCGTCGGCGGGGCCGCGCCGCCCGCGGCGGGTGCCCTCATGCGCGTAGACTATACCCGGGACGGCCGCGATTTCAAGAGACGAATAGGTCCTTTGTGGAAAAGTTGGGGTCGCTCGTCAGGTTCACCCCGAGGCGGCGCAGGCCCGCCTCGTCGCCCGGCGTGGGGATGTGCGTCATGTGCACCTCGCAGTTCTTCAGCTCCTTGAGCCGCTCGATGGCAAGCTGCGCGGCCGGGTTGGTCGCCGAGCTGATCGAGAGGGCGATGAGCGTCTCCTCGAGATCGAGGCTGACGCTCTTCTCCTCGAGGATGCGCGTCTTGAGGTGCCGGACCGATTCGGTGATGGACTCGGGCAGCAGCTTGATCATGCCCGGGATGCCGGCCAGGTGCTTGATGGCGTGGATGACGACGCTCGATGCCGCGTGCAGCAGCGGCGAGTTGTTGCCCGTGACGATGGTGCCGTCCTGCAGCTCGATGGCCGCACCGCAGTAAATGCCCTCGTCGCCCTTGTCCTGGGCCTGGGCCTCGCCGGCCGCCCGGCGGGCGGGCTCGACGACGCGCCGGTTTTCCGGCACGAGCTGGAAGTCCTTGAGGAGCAGCTCGACTCTCTGCACCGTCTCGCGGTCGGCAAACCCCATGGCGTACTCGCATCGGTATCGGAAGTAGCGGCGGATGAGCTCCTGCTTGGCCGCCTCCCGGGTCACCGCGTCGTCGATGATGGCAAAACCGGCGCGGTTGACCCCCATGTCCGTGGGCGACTTGTAAAAGGACTCCCCGCCCGTGATCCGCTCCATGATGCGCCTGAGCAGCGGGAAGGCGTCCACGTCGCGGTTGTAGTTGACCGCGATCTTGCCGTAGGCCTCCAGGTGGAAGGGGTCGATGATGTTGAAGTCCCGGATGTCGGCCGTGGCGGCCTCGTAGGCCACGTTGACGGGGTGCTTGAGCGGGAGGTTCCAGATCGGGAAGGTCTCGAACTTTGCGTAGCCCGAGTGGATGCCCCTGCGGTAGTCGTGGTAGAGCTGGGAGAGGCAGGTGGCGAGCTTGCCGCTGCCGGGCCCCGGGCCCGTGACGACGACGAGGGGCTTTTCCGGCTCGATGTAGTCGTTGGCCCCGTAGCCCTCGTCACTCACGATGAGGTCCACGTCGGTGGGGTAGCCCTTCGTGAAGCGGTGCGTGTAGACCCGGACGCCGCGCCGCTCGAGCTTGTTCTTGAACTGCCGGGCAGCGGGCTGGTTCTCGAAGCGCGTGATCACGACGCCCAGGACGCTGATGCCCCGGTTTCGCAGATCGTCGATGAGCTTCAGGGCGTCGGCATCGTAGGTGATGCCGAAATCGGCCCGGATCTTCTTGCGCTCGATGTCGCCCGCGAAGATGCACAGCAGCAGGTCCACCTTGTCCTTGAGGTGCTGCAGCAGCCGGAGCTTGACGTTGGGGTCGTAGCCCGGAAGGACCCGGGCGGCGTGGTAGTCGTACAGGAGCTTTCCCCCGAACTCGAGGTAGAGGCGGTTGCTGGTCCTGGCGACGCGCTCCAGGATCTCCGCCGACTGCTCCTCGATGTACTTCTCGTTGTCGAACCCCACCTGCCCGGTCATCGCCGTCCTCATCGTGTTACGGAATTGTAACGGTGGGCACGTTAACGCGTTTTGGCCCTTTTGTAAAGCCCCTTGCTGAATTCCGGGAAGCCGGACGGGAGGGGATTTCCGCCTCCCCGTCTTTCTTCTTGACTTGCCTGCGGAGAGCCGATAATTGACAAAATCATTCACCCCGGTCGGATCACGTCGGTACCAGCCCGCGCCGGTTCTCAGCGCCGCGGGCCGTGCATCCGCTTTCTTCCGGGGTCAAACCCGTGATGCGTCTCAGGCGCTTTTTGAAGCGTTGGGTCTTTTCCGTCAGCCGGAGGCTCGAGTCGTTTTGCAGCCGGCTGCCACAGCAAACCGTGCCGGAAGGAGGGGCGTATGATGAAGCGGACGGTCCTGACGATCGCGGGAATCCTGCTTTCCGTGACGCTGATCGGCTACGCGGCGGCGACGGGAGGGGGCTATTACAGCCCGTTTCATTTCTTCAATAACCTCTGTCATTGGATAAAGGTCATCCCCGGACCCCCGGGGCCCCCCGGGCCGCAAGGGGAGCCGGGGCCGCCCGGGCCTGCAGGGCCGGCGGGGCCTCCAGGGCCGCAGGGTGAGCAGGGGCCTCCCGGACCGGCTGGACCCCAGGGGCCGCAGGGACCCCCGGGGACGGCGGCCGGGATCCAGAGGGTGGTGGCCGGCACGATCACCGTAAATGATAACGGGACGGAATTGGGGATCTTGAGGGGAAGCGGGTTTACGGTTTCGGTGCCGACTCAAACCGGGTTTTGCACGTTTGGAGGAGGTCAGCTGCCTTGCCGGTTTTACCTGATAACGTTTAATGAAGCATTCTTGGTGCCGCCCGTATGCACGGCGGCGCTCTATGGCAGTGATTCATTCCAAAAACAACCCGTCGCCATCATCGTTACAGGTGTGAACGAGAGTTCGCTAGGCATTCAGGTAGGGACTTATTCAGAAGGTCTGGGATATTTCCCGTTCTCTTTCATATGTGCTCAGTGACGGCGCGGACGAGCCTTTTCCGGGTGCGATGATTCGCAAGACGCAAAACGGGGCCGGCCGTATTCGGCCGGCCCCGTTCATTTCAGGCCGGTCGTGAGGTTGGAGATCGCCAGCCGCGGGCTGTCATCATTGGCTGGTCACGGCGGAATCAGCGTTGATGCGGTCTGCAGCGGGATGCACCACGGCCTTTTTCACCTTCTCCCACTTGACCGGAACATTGCACCCGGGACAGACCCCGGAGTAATACTTGGCCAGCTCCGCCTCATTGCCGTACACCGCCACGCCCTTGTAGGGGCATCCTGTGCTGTGACGGGCAAGATCCATCCATTTGTCCATACTCCATCTCCTTTCACTTCCTGCTTGAGTCGCCGTTGCGGCACCACACGATGACGCGGCTGATACAGAGGGGCTCACAAGGTCTTTTCTCGGATGCCGGAGATGAACAGGTCCCGCTAGCCGGGCCATCCGGTCCGGCTGATGGTGAGACGCCCGTCGATCCTCATCAGCTGAAACAGCTTTTTGAGCTCGCGGGTGGCATTCTCGATAACCAGCTCACCCCTGTTTCTGCAGAGCTGGTTGAACAGCAGGAGGATCGTGTGGAGGCCGAGCGGGTCGATTGTGCGGACCCTGGCGAGATCCAGGACGAGCGCTTCGACGTCGTTCCGGGCGAATTCCTGGACCTGCCGGTGCATGAACTCCGCCTCGCTGGCCCTGAGATCCCCGTCGGGCGTGACGTATATGACTTTCTTTTCTTCGTCGCAGCGGATCAGCATTGGGTCATATCGCAGACTTGCACTGAAGGCTAGTTTTGTTCAAACCGCTGAATCAAGAGAAACAACATGCATGCCATATTTGTAACTTACTGAAATAGAAGCATAATTCATAAATTGGAGGAAATTTCTGCATGCAGAAATGTAAAGAACGGCGACGGCGTGCCCGGCGGCGTGAGGGATGAATTTTGATATGTATTTGAAATCATGAAGTTATTTTGATATCCGCGAACCCGTAAATGATCCCGACGGTTTTTCGAAAAGCCTGCAGCCGCCGATTTTTGTTGATACGAAAAAAGTATTAGAATGATGCCCCGGTAACGTTACATGTAACTGGGGACTGACAAAATATCCTGGAAGTGGCCCGGATTTCGCTCTGGCTTCCAGCCCCGGATGAGTGAAAAAGGCCGGCTCCCTGCGGAACCGGCCTTAATATTTTCCTATCGGTCAGGGCGGAGATGAACCGCTTCGGACAATGGCTTTGACCAAGTCCTTGAGACTGACAAACCGGACCTCGACGTTCCCGTATTTCCGCTGGTAAGGTTTTTCGATGTCGGCGGCAACGAGAAAATTATTCCCTTTTTCGTAGATGCTTCTGAATGACTGAAGCCCCGCGGGGTCGAAGTGCGCGGCGGACCACTTGCATTCGATGGCAACCGGGCTGCCCTTTCGACCGGCGAGGATGAAATCCACCTCTAGGCCACGCTTGTTTCGCCAGTAACGGATTTGACGATGTTGCAGGTGCGCGTGCATCTCGTTCAGCACGAAGTGCTCCCAGAGCGTGCCGAGATCCTCTTTTCGCAGCCGGTCCCATCCCTTGAAGTAACAGACGAAGCCCGTGTCGAATCCGTAGACACGCGGTGCCGAGACGATCTCGGTCGCCCTGTGGGTGCTGAACGGTTTCACGACGTGGAAGAGGTACGTGGCCTCCAGGACTGCCAGGTAGTTTGAAATGGTTGTCCGGCTGACCTCGCAGGGCCGGGCAAAGCGGGTCGCCTCGAAAATGCCCCCGCTCTGGGCCATGAGGAGCTCCACGAAACGCTGGAAGGCATGCCGCCGCTCGAGCCTGAAGAGTTCCTGGATGTCCTTTGCCCAGTATGCGTCGATCCATTCCTGGATCCAGCGCTCGGGAAGGGTTTTCTCCAGGAAGAAAGGCGGCAACCCCCCGTGCAGCAGGCGATGCGGCAGGTCCGTATTGCCGAAATCCTCCAGATCGCTTTGCGTCATCGGTGTCAGCCAGATATCCAATTTTCTGCCCGCCAGCGTGTCCCGAAATCTTGCGGAGGCACCGAGCGTGGACGATCCGGTCGCCAGGATGCGAATATCGGGGTAGTGATCGGCTGCAATCTTGAGCAGCTCCGATGGGTTTCCCAGCCGGTGGATCTCGTCCAGCACGACGCGCCGCCCCCGGTGTCCCTTCAGGAAACTTTCAGGGTCTTCCATCATCCGCCGTACAGAGGGCAGTTCGCAGTCATAGTAGTCCGCATCGGAGAAGCTTCTGCACAGCAGAGTCTTCCCTGTGCGGCGGACCCCGGAGAGCCAGAGAATGGACCGCTGCCAGCCCCGTTCAATTTTTTCCAGCCAGAATCTCCTGGTCTTGATTGCATCCGTTTTCATGGTGAAAAGCATCATGCCATGCGTTTTTACCAAACGCAAGTACTATTTCATTTGGTATCACCAAATGAAAAGAACCTTGCTTTTGGTATCATCAGGAAAAGCCAACGAAAAAGGCCGGCTCCCTGCGGAACCGGCCTTCGCAATTTCCTGGTGGGTCAGGGCGGTATGATCAGCAATTCTTCTCTTCCCTGCGGTCGATGAAATGAATGACCCGGTAATCTCCGTGCCGGTATCGGAAAAAGCCCCGAAAGATCCCCTTCAGAGGTTTTCCCGGGGCGAGGGGGTTTCCCGAAAGGTCATCGTCGACCTTGCCCACGATTTCCCGTGCGCGTGCCTTGCCCCGCCCACCCGAGGTCCTCGATCGCATCTTCATGCCAGACCACCTTAATACGTCCCAGTTGATCTCGTCTATTGGGACAGTCAGCGTTTTCACCATGCCGATGCCTCTTCGTCCGTCATGCAGTGATCATGGGTGACATGCATTGCGTGACATGCACAATTCGTCAAGCGTGATTTCTTATTCAGTGATATAGAATTTCAGTATAACTCTGGAACTGTCAGCGGAGTATATTACCTGCTTGCTTCGGGGATGAAGTATGGATGTTGTCATGCACATTCTGGATTTTGCCGGCACCGCGGTCTTCGCGGTCACCGGCGCGCTCGCGGCCGGCCGGAAGAGAATGGATATTTTCGGTGTGGTGGTGTTGGGTTGCGTGACGGCTCTCGGAGGCGGCACGCTGCGGGATGTCGTCCTTGGGATTCAACCGATCTTCTGGGTTTCGGACACCCGCTATCTCGCCGTGGCCACGATCGCGGCGATATGCACATTCTTCTTGGCGCGGATTTGGAAACTGCCAATGACGGTCCTCATGTATGCCGATGCTCTCGGCCTGGCCGTCTTTACCGTCATCGGGTTCCAGAAGGCGTTTGACGCCACCCATGCATACGGCATCGCGATCGTCATGGGTGTGACGACGGGTGTGGCCGGAGGCCTAATCCGAGACATTCTTTCCGGGGAAGTGCCTCTGATTCTTCGACGGGAAATCTACGCCTCGGCAAGCCTCTGCGGTGGTGCAATGCTCGCGTTGCTTTCCGGGTTGGAACTGCCGGCCCCGATTGTCTTGTCGGGCGCCGTTCTGACTACGCTGGTCATTCGAGTTGTTGCGCTGCATTGGAATCTGTCTTTACCGCTTTTTCGGTTTGAAGAGGACAAAGAGGATGAAGCACGACGTGAACTCCGGTCTGGTGGCGACGACTGACTGTGCGCCGCAGCCTGACATCAAGGCAGGGTCGCCTCCGGTCCAGCCTGTGTGCGTTTCTAACGTAAGTTTTCGGTTCGAAGGGACAGCAGGCTGCAAAGAAAGGAAATGATGACAACCGGTCAAAATGGGACACAAACGCAAAAAAAAGGGATCAGCCCCCAAAAGCCGACCCCTTGATTTTCCTGGTGGGTCAGGGCGGAGTCGAACCGCCGACACTCGGATTTTCAGTCTCAGCTCCGGTTGTGATATTATTCAATAATAATAAATAGTTGCGTTTCTGGACCGTAGTCATTGCACTTTCAAGTCATTGTTTTTACTGGATTTCTTGTAGTCACGC
Source organism: Syntrophaceae bacterium (assembly GCA_013177795.1). Lineage (NCBI taxonomy): Bacteria > Pseudomonadati > Thermodesulfobacteriota > Syntrophia > Syntrophales > Syntrophaceae > Syntrophaceae bacterium. The sequence goes on from JABLXY010000003.1 coordinate 655,195, forward strand.
CGGAACGCCTTCAGGTTACGATCGACGATATTGGCAGCCCTGCGCAGATGCTCTGCCGCGACGTGCGTGTAGAACTCCGTCGTCGAGACCTTCGTGTGGCCGAGGTAGTTCTGGATCAGCCGCAGGTTCACATCCTCCCCCATCAGGATCGTCGCGATCGAGTGGCGCAGCAGGTGCGGGTTGACCTTCTTCGTGACGCCCGCCTTCGCCACAGCCCGGGCCAGGGCCTTCCGGATGTTCAGCACGGGACGGCCCGTTTTTTTGTTCAGGAACAGATATTGGCCCGGCCTCATCATGGCCTCCGCCTTTTTGAGGTGCGAGATCAGCCAGCCGTTGAGCGGCAGCATCTTCCAGGAGCCGCCTTTCTGTCTAACCCGGACGGTTCGGTTCTCCAGGTCGAAGTCCTCGGGTTTCAGCCAGGCCGCCTCAGCCTTTCGCAGGCCCAGGCTGAAGAGGCACAGGAAATAGATCCGGTAGGTCTCCTCAGCCGCCTCGATGATGCGGACGGCCTCGCCGAAGGACAGCGGAATCGGCGTGGGGCGCTTCGCCGGCAGGGCCTCGATTTCGATGGGGCGCAGGCGGAGATTCTCCTGCTTGCGGCACCAGCGGAGAAATCCGGAGAAATAGGAAAGCTCCTTGTTGATCGTGCGGTTCGAAACGAGGTCGCCGTTCTTCTTGAAATGGTGCTCGGCCTTGCGCAGCTTCTTATAGAGGTTGACATGATGGACGTTGAGATCCTCGAGGCGCTCCCTGCCCAGGATCCGCTTGAAGTGTCTTTCGTAGACCCGTTCGAGATCGTAGTGGGTTCCCCTGGAGCGGTGAATGGCGTACCATTCGAGGTATGAGGGGAAAACCTGTTCGACGGTTGAACCGGTCGGCACGATGGGGTCGTCGGCGTTCCGGGCAGCCTTTTTCATGAGCTGCTCGATCGCCTTCGCATCGTCTTCGTCCTGTACGGAGGCCGGCAGCGTTACCCGGGCCCGCTTGCCCAGGCGGCCCTGCGGATAGTAGTCGATGACGAAGCGGTTTCCCCGGCGGCGGACGGACATCTGCAGACTTATGGTTTCGGAAAGACTTTGCCGAAATGGACTTCGCGGATAATATCGGAGTGAATTTTCAACTCCCGGTTGATATCGGGTTGCACGTCCGGACACGACGGGAAAATGACCTGGAGCCCGTTGATCCTTGCCACCTTCAGGGCAGGAACAACGTCAGTGTCATAGGAGAAAATGAGGATCCTGTCCGCTAGCCTGCAATAGGAGACGTGCGCAATGTCCAGGCCGAGGAGCATATCGACTTTTTTCTGGATGAAGATCGTGTTGCCGTTTACGTCCTTTCCTCGCGGAACGAGAGATCCCTTGCGGATGGCGATGTGATTCGCGATGCTGAGGCGTTCGATAAATGATGTGGCGTGCTTGTAAGTGTTCGTTTTCGAATAGTCGGTTCCGTCGATGATTTCGCCATAGGGATCCGTCAGATAGAAAAAGATCCGGTAAACCTCTTCTGTTCCCGGATCGATGAAAGCATTTATATATTTGATAACATTGGCAGTGTCGTTATAATTGATCTTATATTTCAGCCTTTTGCCGGCTTCCGTGAAGACCCCCTTCCTGACGTTGTCCCAATCGACGAAAACAGCCACCTTTTTCATGAAAGGACCCCCAAAAAAATTTGGGGAGGCTATACGGCAAGATTTTATATCTCGCCAGCCTCCCGAGTGGATTTCATATTGGCTGTTTGATGATAATATCGGCTTCCTGTGCCCGGAAGTCAATACTTTTCGAACGGGGGAATTTTCTAAACCATTCGGAGCGCATTGTCAATAAATTTTTATAATGCAACCGAATAAGCAAGTTATATGCCGTCAGCCCTGCGCCCATTTATGACTGTTTGGTGATCTCCGAGCCGCAGTGTTTGCATTTCACGGCCTCGGCTTTGATCAATTCGGCGCAGAAGGGGCATTTCACGAGGCCCTGTTCCTCCGGCGGCGGCTCGATCTTCGGCAGGAGGGCGACGGCGAAGGAAAAGGGTCCAAAGATCGCCCCGAGCAGCAGCCAGGCAAAACCGCTGCGCCCGCGGCTGCTGGCGATCAGTGACGAGACAATACCGCAGAAGAGCCAGAGAACGATCCATTCCATTTCAGTCCTCCACAAGATGTATTAAATTGCCTTCTTTTCTGAACCTGCGTCTGCCGCGCCGACGGCTTCCGCATCCGCATCCGCCGACGCACCGGCTTCCATAGGGGGGCCGATCCGCTGCTCCAATGCCTTGAACTTTCTTTCGAGACTTCCCAGCTGCTGCTTGAGCGATCTCGTCTCGTCGTTGCGCCGCAGGGCGATCCTGTAGTCCTTCAGCCTCTCGTGAAACGACCGGATGATCAGGTCGTCGCCGGATTCCAGGATCTCCCGGACCAGGGCGAAAACCTCGGCGTGCTTCTCGTTCGTGGTTGTGTAGGGTTGAACCGGCTCTTCTGCCGCCGGAGCCTCCCGCCCGCGCCGCATCGGGCCCTGGCCGGTGAGGAGCCAGTCGAGATATTCGCGATAGTGAATAAATAACCCAGCCATTAGCTCGGCAGAAGGGCCTCGTGAAGGAGGTCTATTTTTTGTTCCGAGCACCATATTTAGATAACCTTGAGTAATTCCCATTTTATCTGCAAATTCAGCCTGCGTAATGCCAAGCTCATCTTTTATAAACGATTTTAGGCGTTTAGAAAAATTAATATCTTTAGTAATTTTTTTACTTGACATATTTATAGCTATAGTATATTAATTACTCCGTGCAGCGGTAAAAGTTATCAGAAACCCCCTGGACCGTAACACCGGGAACAGGAGGATCCATGAAGCCTGAAAACTCGTGCCCCGTGTTCGAAACGTTCCTGGCCGAAACGTTGGACAATCCTGCCGGCAGAACGCAATTGCAGCAATATCTGGGCTCCCGGCTCATGCCTGGCCAGGATGATTGCAACGGATGAACTTGCGAGAGACTATATGGGCCTATCAATCTGCATCACCGAAACCTGGTCGGGAATCACAACAGGGATTTCTTTCGCAGTCTCCGCTCAAGCCTTAAAGCGCGTTCTTGGAGACGAATCAGGGCCCTATGGAACGCAACATACTCCCGAAGAACTGGAAGAGGCGCTGAATCAGGCAGTGACCGCGGCAGCAAGGATCCTGCTCGATGAAGCGCGGCAAAAGCTTCAGCTATGTCTGCTTTCTTCATTGGTCGAGCACCTGAAGAAAGACCTGGAAACTTCTGGACCGTAACGCACGCATATGGACGAATACGAAAAATCACTGCTTCTCAGGCTTCTCGACGCGGCACAGGACCTGAAGCTCATTATTGATGTCCAGCCGCGCGGGACTCCGCTGCTCATTTCCGGGAAAAATGTCCGCGATTCCCGCGCATACGAACTGGCCGGGCAGACCATCGCGGAGGCGAAGACCTATTTGACATCGAACCAGCCCCAGAGGCCAAGACAACCTTCTCTTTGTTGTTTCTGCAGAGAGAAGCCAGTGAAAATTATACATACGATCAACTGCGTTCCCTTCAGCGATTTCGAGAGGGTTGCCCGTCGACATCTGCCTGAGATAGCAAAGTCTCTTTCAAGTTCAATGGCCCCATAGCCGGAAACGGGAGGATCCATGAAGCCTGCATGCCCCGATTGCAAAAAGTGCCTGCTGAAATATCTCCGCAGTCGGCTTATTAGCAAGCATCGAAGAGCAGAAAAGCGGATTCTTCCCCTCCGGAGAAATCGAAGCGGCGCTCTATACATCGAAACGTCAGGACCTTTTTCCCGGGGAGAGTCGTGACGGTCAATTTGTCTCCCACAGAGGGATACGTGCTGTAGCGGAATTCAACGAGCCCGGTTTCTCCATCAGGAAGTTTCTCGGATGAAAAAATCATATGGACCCCATCGACATCAATTGAAGCAGATCATGACGGTTTCCGCACCCATGCATCAAATACAGCTGAAATCCCGAAACGGTCTGCATGGTCCACTAATTCGCGTGTACGCAGATCGAGATCAGGCTCTGCTGGCATCTCAATCTCTATCGGGCCCATTTGCACCTCCTGCGGAAGCCACTGATGCTCACTGACATAGCGAAGGGCCCTCAAAAGAGCGCTCTCCGCCGAAACGGTTTTAACCCAGACACTGGCAAGCGCCCCTTCCAGCGATTCTTTGTGTTCGTTCCATTCGCTGGGGGTCGTCTTGATGACAATCAAATAGATTTTCATACCCAACCCGAGGAGCAGCAAATATGGACCCCATCGACATCCAGTATGAGCTCAGGAAGAGAAACATCCTGCAATCGCAGATCGCCGAGGAGGCCGGCGTCTCGGCCGTTTCCATTTCCAAGGTCATCAGGGGGAAGTTGTGCTCCGCCCGCCTGATGGAGATTATCAGCCGGAAACTGGGGAAGGACCCCAGAGAGGTATTCGAAAACTACAGGGACAAACAGGTTATGCATAAACCAGCCTTATAGAGAAAGCAAGGGGATTGTCGACCGGTTAACCCATCGATTTTTTGTTTGCCATTATGCCCTGCGCCGGAGGTTGTAAACTGTGAAATCCTACGAAGCGCTGAACCGGGCCATCAGCCGTCAGACTGTCGAGCATGCCAGGCGGCTGCACGTCTCAACCTCTCTCGTTCACAAATGGCAGGAGCCCTCCACCGATTTCACGGATTCGGGAGCCTACAATCCCCTGGACCGCATCGAGACCATCATCGAAACGGCCCTCTCCCTGGGCGTGAAGCCGGAAGACGCCCTCGCCCCCATTTATTACTTGGCCGAGCGCTTCGGCCAGATCGTCATTCCCGTCCCGGCCATCGAAACCAGTGTCACATCCGTCTCCGCCGAGTTGCTGAAGACCATCCAGGAGTTCGGTGATCTGGCCTCGGAGGCGTCAAAGGCCCTGCAGGACGGGAAGATCACCTGGCAGGAGCACGACCGGATCAACCGCGAGGCCTGGGAGCTGATCCGCCAGGTGGCGGTGTTTCTCCGGCGCGTGGAAGGGGCGGTGAAGAAATGAAATCCGGATCGCATCGGGAGCCTCGTGTTGCACAGGCCGGGGACGGCGCCTCCCCGTCCCCGGCCACTCTCGATGAGCTTCGTGAGCGCATTGAGCGCCTCGAGGAGGTCATCCGCGTCAATATGATGGCAAGGGTGCAGGATCCGGGTTTGGACGAGACGGCCCTGAATCGCGCCATCCGAGAGCTGGCCCGCGGGAACCGCAAGCCCCTGGAGCGCTACCTGCGCCGCGGCGGGAAAATCCCGCCCCTCGCATCCATCAAGGGGGAGAGATCATGCTGAGGAGATTTCAGGACTACATCGAGAATTCAAGCTGGGACCGCCTCATCGAGGAAGACGGTCGCATCCTGCGACTCATCTGCTGGGGGGTGCTGCTCGTTGCGGCATCCTATCTGGGCGGCGTGATGATCTCCGTCCTGCTCAGGGGCCCCATGCAGTGAACCGGTGCGCCGCACAAGGCGAAGGCGCTGCTGTCGTCGGGCTCGGCAGTCAAACGCCGTGAGAGTGAGACGGGCGCACCGTAGCCGCCCGGGGCCAGTTTCCCCTCCTTCTCTGGCCCCGGGCAACAAAAAAAGATCAGCGAGGTGCTGCACATGTCCTCGTTCGATCCCAGCAAATTTCTCAGGGAGGGCAAAGAGAGGGAGGAATGATGAGAGAATGGGAGATCTGCCGTCGGTGCGGCCGGCTGAAGAATCCGGCTATGTTCTGCGATTGTATGTCTCCGGAGGAATTGGAAGAGGCTCGCACGATGTATCATCGCAATCAGAGAAAGGTTATCACAGAGCCGAAGAGCGGGATCCGCTGCTTCCTCTGCCCTGAATGTCGGGCCCGCCTCGAGAAAGAGGTTGACGAGTATGTCGAGAGGCTGCGCAAGCACAGCGCCAAGACCAAAGAGTCTGTGGTCTCTGGCCGTTGAGCTGCGGACGTTTCTTTTTCTCGCCGCAGTCCTTCTGTGGCTGTTCACGAGGTGACCATGATCCTCGTCGATTGCAACCCCGAACACGGAACGCGCTATCCGTATATGATGGTGGCCACCTGCCCGGGCGAGCTTGCGGCCTTCGGAAGAAAGCTCGGCCTCAAAGCCGAGTGGATCCGCCGCGACTTCGGGATCGAGCACTTCCGGATCAACGCCCTGAAAAGGCGTGAGGCCATCGCGAAGGGGGCCCGCGAGGCGAGCATGAAGGAGATCATCGCAACCGCTGCATAACCACCATTGGATCCCCCGGCGCCCGGCCCGGGGGCAAAGAACGCCGGGTACGAAAAGGGAGAGAGACGATGACCGCAAACGACTTCAGGGAAATCGAGCTTTCCAAGCTCAAGCCCAACCCCTGGAATCCACGAAGCGATGAGGATTTCCGGGGATCGGACTTCGAGGAGCTCGTGGCCAGCGTGCGCGCCAAGGGCGTCCTGTCGCCCATTCTGGTGCGGCCCGTCAAGAATCACTACGAAATCATCTTCGGCGAGCGCCGCTTCCGCGCCTCCTGCGTCGTCGCCAAGGAGAACGGCGGCATGGCGATGGCGACAATCCCGGCCATGGTGCGCGAGATGTCAGACGATGACGCCTTCGATGCATGCCTCATCGAGAACCTGCAGCGAAAGGATCTGACCGAACTCCAGGAGGCCAACACATTTAAGACCTGGGTGGATCGCCGGGCGAAGAAGGACCGCAAGGCCGACGTCATCCAGGACCTGGCCGAACGCACCGGCAAGGGAGCCCGCTACATCCGCCGGCGCATTGCGATCCTTGCGCTGCCCCCCGAGGTCCTCAAGGCCTGGGACAAGGGAGAGATCACGATCGGCCACTGCGAGCAGCTCACCCGCCTGACCGACAAAAAACAAATTCTCGATTACCTATCAAATTGCACCGACCGTTTTGATCCGCTGACAGTCTCGGAGCTGCGCTACGGGATCGACTCTCTGGCCGTCCCCATGAAGAAGCCTTGGTTCGATATGGCCAAGGCTGGCTGCAATACCTGTCAGAAGAATACCGATGTCCAGAGGGAGTTGCTCTTCGGAGACGAGATGGAGCAGATGCGCTTTGGTTCGTGCCTCGACCCGCAATGCTACGAAAGACGCCAGCGCGAGGCCCTGGTTGCCGGCTGGGACGAGAAGTTCCGAAAGAAATGGGGCACCAACGGCTTCCGGTTTGAGAGAGACTTTCAGTTCATCACCGAGTGGGGAAAATTCAACGGCAAGCGCGGCGCGTACTGGAAGGACGTCGCCGAGAAATGCCTTTCCTGCGAGCACTTCGTCACGATCATGGAAGCCTCGGGCATCCCCGCTTGGGAGCAGGCCTGCGCCGATATCGCCTGCTACCAAAAACTGAAGAAGCCAGTCCAGCCGTCTCGGCAGCAGCGCAGCTCCGGCCCCGACCGAGTGGCCCCGGGTTCATCGGGCGATTCCTCTCCCCAGGCTCCCATGACGGAAGAAGGTCCCGGCAGGGTCGAAAATCCCGCACCCCGCGCTTCTTGGCATGGAAGGCACTTCCGCGAGGAGTTTTTCAAGGAAGTCATGCCGAGCTGGATTTCGAATCTCGAGCCCGACAGCGACCGGTGCCTTCGAATTGTCCTGGTCGGGATCCTCAATAGCAATTTTACCGCCCTGGAATACTTCCGCAAGATGGAGATGACGAGCGTCGTACCCTCCCGATGGGGCCGTTACCATTTCGAGGCGGCCGACTGGAAATTCATCGAGGGGATGGACGCCGCGGCCCTCCGAACGGCCCTGAAGGCCTTGGGTGGCTATATCGCCATGCAGACGGACAAGACCTCGCACGAGACCCGCTGCGCCATCGCCGCCCATTTGGGCATCGATCTGGCCCGCGACTGGCGCATCAATCAGGATTATCTCAACAAGAAGACGAAGGCGGAGATCCTGGCCTTCGGCGAGCAGCTGGGGATCTTCGCCGACCCGAAGGCCGAGGCTTTCCTGAAGAACGTCCTGGGAAAGCGGAAATTCAGCGCCCTGAAAAAGTCCGAGCTCGACCGCGTGATCCTCGAGAGCGGTGTTGACCTAACCGGGAAAGTACCAGCCGAGATTCTGGACATGAATGCCGATCGCGGAATGCATGATGAGTTGGATCGTTGTCCGCGTGACGCCAACGGGCTATGCGGCTACATGCGCCGCCGGACTTGCCCCCATCAGGGTGAGATGCTGTGCTGCGAGGAATGCCCGGATATCGGGGACGGATACAAATGTTCCGGTGCATGTCCGGTACCCAACGGAGCTGCCGTCTGCCGCGTCTGCGGTTGCACCGATGAGTATGGCTGCGACGGCGGCTGCTCCTGGGTCGAGGAGAACCTCTGCTCCGCCTGCCAAGACAAGGATGATGCAAATGATGACTGACTGGCGAGAGCTTGAGGCCTTCGCTTTCGCGAAGGCAGCGGCGACTCGTGGAGAAAGAGGCGGACCCGAAGAAGATGGGAAAGTCTTGGCAGTCGATGTCGATCATCGAGCTCGAGGAGGAGCTCAGGCATCAGGTCCTGCAGCTGGGCTATGCCTTTCGGAGAAACGACGAGGCGATGATTCGCAAGAAGGCCGTCGACGTGGCCAACTACTGCATGATGATCTATGACAACCTCGGTCGATGACATCCTGAACGGACCAGACTATTTCTATTGCGAGCACTACAGGGCCCGCATGAAGAAGCAGGCCTGCATCGCCCGACAAGAGAAGGCGCGCCCAGAAGAGGAAAAAGCGCCGAATCTAAAAATAAACGGCTGTATGGATTGCGCCCAGGGGCTACAGATCAGGGAGGAGATGAATATGGCAAGCAAAAGGGGAATCTGCGCTTGCTGCGGCAAGGAGCGGTCGTTAATGGCGCACGGCAAATGCTGGAAGTGCAACGGTTATATTTACGGAACGAAGAAGGTATCCAGTGATGGGGGGATGGAAAAGAAACAGCATCCCGATGCTGAGAAACGCGAGCAACTCAAGACGAAGATCCACGCTCGTATCGCCAAGAAGTGCGCGGAGAAGGCGTCCGCATCCGCTGTCGTCGTCGACAAACTGCCAGACCCGCTTCCAATTGCCCAGATCAAGGGCCAGGCTACTCTGCTTTCGCCTGATCCTCGGATCGTTCTCCTTGATTTCACCCTTCCAGAGAACTACGACCTATACGAGCCTTGGATGAAGTACTGCCGCAGCCACCGACGCACGCCGGGTGACCAAGCCATGATGGTCGTCGAGGAGATCCTTATGAGGGATGGGCTGTTATAATGTATAGCATTTGCCAAAGAATAAAATGCGTTCATTTAATCAATAATACTGGAGGCCTGCATTGCACGCGCGTCTATCCCTGCTGGTATGACGAGAGGGTCAACCTATGGCAGCGCCTCAAGGAAGCCGAAAGTGACATTGACATGCTTATTAATTTCATCCCAAACGGTTGGCCCATGCCGCTTGGATGGTCCGTGCTGGTTGCGCAAGTCAAGAAGCGGAGGGAGGGGCTGTTATGATCGAGATCAAACTGTGGCAACTCGTCTGCGCGATCGTCGCGGCGCTTATGGCGGGTGCAAACATCGGCTTCCTCTTCTTCGCCATCGTAGCGAACCGCAATTACCGCGATCTACAGAGACGGGCGGATCGGGGAGAAATCTGAATGCTCTTTTTCCTTTCAGGCCCTTCTTTTTCTTCGGGTTCAAGTGCGATCGTTTTCCCCGGTCGGTTCGGCACTCCATTGATAAGAGCTTTACAACAATCTACGGAGTTCACTCGATGCCGCGGGTCCTTCCTCGGCCTCGACGCCGTGCGGAGACCCTGGACTCGATTTTCGGCTCCGGAAAAATTCTAATTTCATTGGGAATTTGGGAAAAAATGAACACTGGATGGTGGTGGAGATGAAGGTTGAAATCGAACTCACTGGCGTCAGGGAAGCCATGAAGGTGCTGGACCCAAAACTCGTCACGGCAGCCTCCCGGTCGGCTGTCAAAAAAGTCTCTGACCAGTGCCGGACGCATATCTCGAAGATGATACGTGACGAGTACAATATAAAGGCGAAGGACATCAATAAACGGCTGAAGGTGGCAACCAGGGCCCGTGGCGACGAGCTTGAAGCGGAGATCACGGGTCTCGGTCGAGGGCTCCCTCTCTCCGCTTTCGACGCTAGGCAGGAAGGGGTGCGGACAAGGAAGGGGGAGACCCAATATACGAAAAAAGCGCAGCGCGCAGGCTGGGGTAAGGCTGGCGGGGTGGTGAGCGTGTTGGTCAAACATGAATCCGGCCGTAAGCCCGTCCGCACGGAACCAAAGGCGTTCCTGACCAGGTTCAAATCAGGGCATCTTGCGGTAGCACAACGGACGGGATCGAATCGCTTTCCTATAAAGGAGCTCCTGGGCCCCGGCATTGCCCTGCTGTTTGGCTCCAAGAGAATCATGGCGGCGGCGAAGGATTTTTCGAAACTGAAATTCCGGGAGATATTCGAGCGCGAACTGAAATGGAGAAGCCGCTAGCCTGTCCAAAATGTCACAGCACATCATTGCTGAAATGGGGCCTTGGCGCCTCCGGGCGGCAGAAATATCGATGCGCGCTGTGCCGCCGGCAGTTCGTCGCCGGATCTGATCATTTCCTGGAACCGGAGAAGAAGGCGGTCGTCATGCGGCTCATCGAGGCCGGCGTCGAGCCGGCCAAGATCCGGGAGGCGATCCCGGACATTTCGTTGCGGTGGGTCTATGAATTGCGCAGAAGGCTGAAACGTGACCGACAGGGATGACGAGATCCGCAGACAGGTTCAGGAGAGGGTAGCCCGGGAGGCCGCGACGGTGCCGCCGGAAGAGCACCCAGGGCTTTCCAGCCAATTCATCCAGGAATGCCTCTTCGCAAACGAGCAGGGCGACGGCGTGCTCTACGCGACCCTGTTTCGCGATCGGTTCCTGTACTGCAAGAATACCATGGAATGGTACGAATGGCAGGGCCACTCCTGGAAGCGCGACATCATGAACCGATCGCTGGCCGCCGTCGAGGAGCTGGTGGCCTGTTATATGGCGGAATATAAGGCCCTGGGCGGGACAATCGCCGACCTCACGGCCGATGCGGAGGCGGACAACTCGAAGCAGATCAGGCGGCTCTCGGAGTTGCAGAAGCAGCTGCTCAAGCGGGTCAGCCAGCTGCGGGCGGACAAGCGCCGCACGGCGTGCCTGAAATTCGCGCACACGATCGACAACCCGCTGGCCATCGCCGGGGAGGAGTTTGACAACAAGCCCATGCTGTTCCCTTGCGCAAACGGAGTGATCGATCTCGAGACGGGGCGACTGCATGATGGCCGCCCCGGCGACTACCTGTCTCTGTCCAGCCCGGTGCCCTTCCTGGGCATCGATGAGCCGGCGCCGCTCTGGGAGCGGTCCATCCGCGAGATCTTCAACGGCAACGAGGATCTTATCGCGTATGTCCAGCGGCTCTTCGGGTATGCCATGACGGGACTCGTGCACGAAAAGGTTTTTCCCGTGCTCTATGGCCGGACCGGGTGGAACGGCCGCAGCCTCATCGTCGAGCGGATCGCATATTGTATGGGGGACCTGGCCGGATCGATCCCTGCCGAGATGCTGCTCTCGACAAAATTCGTGAAGGGCGCCGCCGGGCCTTCGCCGGACATCATGGGGCTCAAGGGGATCCGTTTTGCCTATGCGTCCGAGGTGGACGAGGGGCACCGGTTCTCGGCCTCGAGGATCAAGTGGCTCACCGGCAAGGACACCCTGGTCGGCCGCAACCCGCACGACAAGTACCAGACGCGCTTCACCCCCACGCACAAGCTGTTCCTGATGACCAACACGCAGCCCCAGGCGCCGCCGAACGACAAGGCCTTCTGGGAGCGGCTGCACCTGATCCCTTTCACGGTCTCCTTTGTCACCAGGGAGCCGCAGGAGACGCACGAGCGGCCGGCCATCAAGGACCTGGACCAGCAGCTCGCAAAGGAGTACCCCGGAATCCTGTCCTGGCTCGTGCGCGGCTGCCTGCTTTACCAGAAGCACGGCCTGAGACCGCCCCGGGAGGTAACGGAGGCCACGGAGCTTTACCGCCGCAACGAGGACCTGCTGGCCGACTTCATCGACGAGTGCTGCGTCCGCGAGCCCGGGGCCAAGGAGAAGAGCTCGGCGCTCTACGCCCGCTTCGTCGACTGGTATCACGACAACATCGGGAAGAACGAGCCCAGCGGCACCTGGTTCGGAAAACAGCTCTCGCAGAAGTACGAGAAGAACAAGTCCGAGGGCGTCGTCATGTATCACGGCATCGCCCTGGCCGGCAATCAGGGAGGGTTGGAGGGTTAATATGGGTTTTCTGTTGTTTTTTGAAAAATCGCAAAAAAAAGAAGAAAGGGTAAAAAACCCTCCCTGTATCTACAACCCTCCCCAACCCTCCAGAAACTATCCCTGTTATCAGGGCTCTGCCGACATGGATTCAAGGTGCCGGTTTTATTCGGGGATCGACGTGGATGGATGGCATCAAAATTTGGAGAGGGAGGGTTGGAGCGTTTTTCAACCTTTTCCCCGGCTAACTGTTTTTGAAAAAGTTTCGTGCGATTAAATAGTGAAAAATCTCTCCAACCCTCCCCAAAGGCTACTTTCCTGGGGGGAACTATGAAATAGAATCATTATTATTGGAATGAAATTAAATAGTTATAAAAAAGGAAAAAAGAGGGAGGGTTTGAAAAGGGCAAGCCGATGAAAAACGTCCTGGAGCTGGCCGGCAAGCGGGTGCAACTTCGCAAGGCCGCTTCCACCCACGGCGGGGAGTGGCAGGGCCCATGCCCGGGCTGCGGCGGGAAGGACCGCTTTCACGTCTGGCCGAACCAGCGCGAGGGCGGAAGCTACTGGTGCCGGCCCGGGAAGGGCTGCGGGAAGTACGGCGACAACATCCAGTTTCTGATCGATTTCGAGGGAATGACCTTCCGGCAGGCCTGCAACGAGCTCCGGATCGACGTGCCCGAGCGGCCGGCCGGGTGGCGTCCGGACGTGCCGAGGCCGAAGCCGGCGTTCAATCCGGAGACATCCGCGGCCCCCGGAGAGATCTGGCAGGAGCGCGCCGAGACATTCATTGCCTGGGCCCAGGGGCATCTCGAGAAGAACGCCGAGGCCCTCGCCTGGCTGGCGGCCCGTGGCATCGACGCCGGCACCGCGGCCGACTACCGCCTCGGGTGGAACCCCGGCGAGGACGGCAGGGACATCTACCGGGCCCGCAGCGCCTGGGGCCTTGCAGAGGAGCGCCGCGACGACGGCAAGCCAAAGGCGCTCTGGATCCCCGTGGGGCTTGTAATCCCCTACATCCGCGACGGGGTCATCCATCGAATACGGATCCGCCGCCCCGAGGCCGATCGCCGGTATATCGTCCTGCCGGGATCCTCGAAGTCCGTCATGCTTCTGGGCAGGGATCGCCGCGCATTCGTCGTTGTCGAAAGCGAGCTGGATGCCATTGCCGTGATGGCCAACAACCGGCTCGCCGGCGCCGTGGGGCTGGGTTCGGTCTCTGCCAAGCCGGACGCCGAGGCCGTCGAGGTCCTCCGCGGGGCCCTGCAGATCCTCGTTTCGATCGATTACGACGATCCGGGTGCGAAGGCCACAGCCTGGTGGAAGGAACACTTCAGCCGCTGCGACCGCTGGCCCGTGCCCCAGGGGAAGGACCCCGGCGAGGCGTTCGCGATGGGGACGGACCTTGACCGATGGATTCTGGCAGGGCTGCCGCCGGCGCTGACCATCGAGGAACCAGCCGCGAAGAAAGCCGCGGCGCCCGAGAGGAAAGGGACCGCCGGAGAGACAAGACCGACATCCGGCGGGATCCTCTCGGCCCAGCTTCCGGCGGCGGTGATGGAGCTGCGCGAGCTGCTGCGCAAGAACCCGGGCGTGCGCATCATCAACACGCCGGAGCGATTCGCCGTCCTGCGGGACGGCAAGTACGTCGGCGGGCGGATCAACCACCTGGTCTTTCAGGACCCGCAGGTGCGGGACTACATCCTGGGGCACCCGGCCGGCGAGATCAGCTGGGAGAACCTGATCCCATGACGGACAATACGCAAGAGTCCCCGGAGAGATGTTTCGACAACGTCGACGAGGTGATCGAATATCTCGCCGCCTGCGGCTGGGTTGCAAGGAAGTCAACGGTTTACCGGCACCGCAAGGAGGGAAAGTTCCTTCCGAAGGACAACGGGAAGTATCGCCAGAAGGACATTGACCGATATGCGAGGAGTTTCCTCAAGGAAGCCGGGACGGGGCAGAAGATCAAGGTCCTCGAGGACCAGCTCCAGCGCAAGAAGCTCGAGCAGGAGTTGAAGAACCTGGAGCTCGAGCACGAACGGAAGAAGTTCCAGCACGACAAGGAGCTCGGGAAATATATCGAGCGCGAGAAGATGGAGATCGAGCTGGCCGCCCGGGCGGGGATTCTCGAGGCGGGGCTGAAGCACTGGGTTCAGTCCAGGGCCGCGGACTGGATCCGGGCCGTGGGCGGCGACGTGCGGAAGGCGGGTGAGCTGATTAATGTGATGATCCGGGACCTGGACGAACACATCAACAATTACGCCCAGGCGAAGGAGTATGAGTTGGTGATCGACGGCGAGGAAGAAACCGAGAGGGACGACAACGTCGGGAATTGATATGGCAACCGTCATCCGCATCCCCCGCTCAAAACCCTGGATCCCGGACGCGCTTCGGCATGCCGCAGGCCGTCTGCGCTACAGGGTCTCTTTCAGCGAGTCGGAGCGCAAGGTCTTCCGCAAGCACAAGCGGATCCCGGTGTCGAGCTGGGCCGAGCGCTATCGCCACGTCACCATGTCCGTATTGCCGGGCCGATGGAAGAACGAGATCACGCCGTACCTCTCCGGCATCATGGACGCTTCATGGTTCCCGACCGTCCAGGAGGTCGTGATCTGCAAGGCCCCGCAGGTAGGCGGCACCGAGGCCGTCCTCAACTGCCTCGCCTACGCCATCGACCGAGACCCCGGCGCGGCCCTGGTCCTCTACCCGGACGAGCTGACGGCAAAGGAGAACAACCAGGACCGCATCCAGCCCATGATCAAGGGCAGCCCGCGGCTGCGCTCCTACATGACGGGCGTGGATGACGACGCCTCGTCGCTGCGCATCAACCTGCAGCACATGGTCATCTACATGGCCTGGGCCCGCAGCGCGCCGCGGCTGGCCAACAAACCGATCCGCTTCCTCATCTGCGACGAGGTCGACAAGTACGTCGACACGGCCGGCAGGCGGGAGACCGATCCCATCTCTCTGGCCGAGGCGCGGACGATCACGTACCGCTTCAGCCGCAAGATCTGGAAACTCTCGACGCCCACGACGGAGACTGGAAACATCACGAGGGCCCTGGCCGCCGTCCAGACCGTCTTCGATTACTGGGTGTGCTGCCCGGCCTGCGGCGCCGGCCAGAAGATGGAATTCAAGCAGGTCAAGTGGCCGCGGGCTGCCGAGCCGGGTCCGGACGGCCGGATCCACTCCGAGGACCCGGCCGTCATCGAGGCGGGCAAGCTCGCCTGGTACGAGTGCCCGCACTGCCTGGCGCAGTGGAACGACTACGACCGCGACGCGGCCGTTCGCGCCGGCGGCTGGAGGGCCCGTTCCGACGACCGCCCGATGAAGGACGTGTTGCGGGAACAGCGCCCCGTGAAGATCGGCTTCCATATCCCGTCGTGGCTCTCCACCTTCGTGAGCCTCTCCACCGTTGCGGCGGCGTTTCTCCGGAGCCTCTCCGACATCAACGCCTTCAAGGATTTCCACAACAAGCACCTGGCGGAGCCCTGGAAGCTGACGGTCATCGCGGGAAACGAGGCGCAGATCCTGGCCGCGCGCTGCCCGCTGCCGGCGCAGACCGTGCCCGAGGAAGCCGTCGCGCTGACGGCGGGCGTGGACGTGCAGAAGAGCGGGTTCTGGTTCGTCGTGAAGGCCTGGGCGGCAAGCGGAACCAGCTGGACCATCCATTACGGGTTCCTCTCGACCTGGGAAGAGGTGGAGCATCTTTTATTCGAGACAGCCTATCCGGTGGCCGGCACCGAGCGCACCATGCGGATCTTCCGGGCCTGCGTCGATACGGGCGGCGGGGAAAAGTATGAAGACATGACGATGACGGACGAAACCTACCTGTGGCTGATCAGGAACCGCGGCCGCGGCGGTGTCGCCCTCTGGGGAACGAAGGGCTCGAGTTCGTCTTTGCCCGGGATGCTCAGGATAGGCAACGAGGTCCTGTCGACATCGCGGGGCAGGAAGCTGCCCGCCGGCCTGCGGATCCTCTCCGTGGACACGGAGAAGGCGAAGGACCAGCTCCACTATCGGCTGCAGCTCGCGGCCAAGCCGGAGACGCGGTCGCTGCCCGGCGCGGCATTTCTGCATGCCGACACCGGGCCGGACTATGTGGCGCAGATCCTGGCCGAGGAGAAGCGGCGCAACGAAAAAGGCCACGAGGAGTGGGTGAACGTCCATGGGCGTCCGAATCATCTGCTCGACGCCGAGATCCTGGCGGCCGCATGCGTGGAGATGGAGTTCCCCGGCGGAGGCCTGCGGCTCGTCACGGCCGCCTCGAGAAAGCCGCAGCAACACGAACCGGTGCGTCCGTCTGCGGCCTCCGGGTGGATGACGCGGCCGGCGGGCGGCTGGCTGAGGAGATGAACGGAAGAATGGAGATGAACGGCCCCCCGAAGAGCCGGATGATCCTCATCACGGCGCAGGCCATCGCGGACTACATCGGCATCTCGAAGCCGTCGCTCTACGATCTCGTGCGGGAAGGCCTGCCCGTCGCCATCATCGGCCGGCGCATGGTCGCCCACGCCCAGAACATCGAGGAGTTCATGCAGAGACGGACACGCGGGAGGCTGACCGAGGTGCCCCCGGATGCGGAATAAAAACCTGTCAAGAAAATTTTGAGTAAAAGTTGATAGTGTTTTCGGTAAAAGTAAACCGTGTTTTCGGTAAAAATAGAAAAACCCGCCCCTCCAGAAAAAAATCCCGTGCTAAGGTTTGCCCGTCTCAGTCATCTACCTCTCTCCGGGGCGGGCGCGGCATTTTCGGCCGTGCCCCGCTCCCAAACGAGGGCGCATGCCGCAGGAGCCGTCCGTCATATACAGGGGAGTGACGCTGGGCTGGAAACGAGCCGCGGCGGAAACGACGTACATCGACGCCGGCGGCAACACGGTCGAGTGCCCTGCCTCCGAATGGACCCTCAAGTACAAGTTTGCCGGTCCCGCCGGGGCCTTTGAAATCACGGCCGTCGCAGACGGCGCCGATTATTCGGCATCGGCGACGGCCGCCGCGACGGCGCTCTATCCCGTCGGCGAGTATGCCTGGGTCGCCGTCGTCGAGAAGGGATCCGGCGAATCGCTTCAGCGGCGCATCGTCGATACCGGGACCAGCGAGGTCAAGGCAGGCCCGGCCGAATATATCGCCGGGCTGGACAAACGCAGCCACGCCAAGAAGGTTCTCGACGCGATCGAGGCCGTGATCCTGGGGCGCGCCACGAACGACCAGCTCGCGTACACGATCAACGGGCGCTCCCTGCAGAAGACGCCGCTGCCGGACCTGCTCAGGCTCCGCTCCCAATACCAGGCCGAATATCAGCGTGAACTCCGCGCCGAGCGGATCCGCAAGGGGCTCGACGGCGGCGGCAATGTCTATGTGAGGTTCTGATGCTGGACAAGATCCTGCGGAGACTGGGCTATCAGAAAATCGCGAAGCGCAGCATGACGGGGTTCGCCGCCGCCCGCACCGACCGCCTCGTGTCGTCCTGGAACCCGGCGAACCTGTCCATGGACGCCGTCCTGCGCACCCAGCTCCCCAGGATCCGCGCCCGGTCACGCGATTTGTCGATCAACAATCCCTACATCAAGAAGTTCATCGGCATGGTGGCCGTCAACGTCCTGGGCCCCGGGGGCATCTCGTTCCAGAGCAAGCTGAAATTCAAAAACGGCTCCCTCGACGAGAGGTCCAATATCGCCATCGAGACGGCCTGGAAGGAATGGGGCCGCCGCCGCCATTCGCCCGACGTTACCGGGAAACTCTCCTGGGTCCGCCTTCAGGACCTCTGCCTGCGGACGGTGGCGCGGGACGGCGAAATCTTCATCCGCCAGGTGCGCAACTTCGAAAACGCGCACAGGTATTCCCTCCAGCTCATCGAGGCCGACAGCGTCGATGAATCCTTCAACGCGGATCTCGGGCAAGGATACAGGATCATCATGGGGATCGAGATCGACCCGTGGGGCCGGCCGGTGGCATATCACGTGGCCCGGAGGGCCGCAAACGACTATTCCGACCCCGTGTCGTATCGGCAGCGCGAGCGGATCCCGGCGGAGGACATGATCCACCTGTTCGTCCCGTTCCGGGTCAACCAGCGCCGGGGCGTGCCCTGGGCCTTCGCGGTCATGGCGAAGACGAACGTGCTCGACGGGTACGAGGAGGCGGAGCTGGTCGCCGCCCGCGTAGCCGCCGCGAAGATGGGCTGCATCGAGACGGCGGAGGGAATCTACGTGGCCGATGACCAGGACGGGGCCGGGAAGCAATATATCGAGGCCGAGCCGGGGACATTCCCGATCATGCCGCCCGGGACGAAGATGAACATGTTCGACCCGCAGCACCCGACGACGGCATACCGGGATTTCGTCAAGCAGGTGCTCCGGGCGATCGCCTGCGGGCTCGAGGTGTCCTACAACAGCCTCGGGGCCGATCTCGAGAGCGTCAACTACAGCTCCGTCCGGTCCGGCACCCTCGAGGAACGCGACGGTTGGAAGGCGATTCAGGCATGGCTGATCGAGGACCTCTGCGAGCAGGTCTTCGAGGGCTGGCTCCGGATGCAGGTCCTGGCGCGCACGCTCGATTTCGAGCCGGCAGACATCGACCGGATCTGCGGCGCGGCCGTCTGGCGCGGCCGGTCCTGGTCCTGGGTGGATCCCCTCAAGGACGGCAAGGCGAACACGGAATCGCTCGCATCCGGCATGGCCACGCGGACGGATCTCCTGGCGGAGCAGGGGAAGGATTTCGAGGAGCACATCGACCAGCTCGTCTACGAGCAGGAATACATGCGCCGCAAGGGACTGACGCCGGACGCCGCGGCGAAGACGGATTCGGGCCAAAGCGACGGGGACGAGGCTGACGGCGGGGAAGGAAAGAACAAGAACGGCGGCAACGGCCGCTGGAAGGAGACGCAGCATGGATCCGAAACTCAGGCAGCTCATTGACGAGATCAACGGGGGCAAGACGGGCGGCCGCCTGTCCCGCCATGTCGACATGGAGTGCCGGGCCGCAGAGGGGAGGGAGGGCATCTACGAGCTGTCCTTCTCGAGCGAGACGCCGGTCGAGCGCTGGTGGGGGATCGAGATCCTGGACCACAGCCGAGGCTCCGTGCGGTTGGACCGGCTCAATTCCGCCGGCAGCCTTTTGTTCAATCACAACCGCGACCTGCTGATCGGCGCGATTGAGAGCGCCCGCATCGACGAGAGGGCGCGGCGCGGCCGTGCGGAAGTGCGGTTCTCCCCGTCGGCCGTCGGCCAGGAGAAGCGGGCGGAGGTCGACGCCGGCGTGCTGCGGACGACATCCGTGTCCTACCTCATCCACGCCATGGTCCTCGAGAAGGAAGAGGACGGCGTGCAGACCTATCGCGTCACCGACTGGGAACCCCTCGAGGTCTCCCTCGTCACGATCCCGGCCGACCCCGGCGTGGGCGTCGGCCGTTCGCGGCAGATCCCCGCCGGCCAGGGCGTCGGCGTGAAAACCAATCCTGACAAGGAGGAAACGAAGATGGACGAGAAAGAGATTCAGAAGCGAATCGACGACGCCCGCAAGCAGGGCGGCGACGAGGAGTCCACCCGGGTCAAGGCGATCCTTGGCCTCGTGAAGGAGGGCGACAACCGGCGTTTCGCCGACGTGGCCCTGCGCTACGTGGAAGCCGGCGCGAGTCCCGACGACTTCAAGCGGGCCCTCGAGGAGCTCAAGCGGCTCGACCCGAAGCCGGTCATCGACACGGATCCGGCCATCGGCATGTCGAACCGCGACATCCGGCAGTTCTCGATCGTGCGGGCGATCCGCGCCATGGCCGAAGGCAACCGCGGCCTGGCCGCCTTCGAGTTCGAGTGCTCGGAGGCCGTGGCCAAGCGGCTGCACAAGTCTCCCCAGGGATTCTTCGTCCCCTACGACGTCCTCACGGGAAGGCGCGACCTGGTGAAAGGCACCCCCACGGCCGGAGGCCATCTCGTGGCGACGGAACTCCTGGCGGCCTCCTTCATCGAGCTGCTACGGAACAAGATGCTTCTCCGCCGTCTCGGGGCCCAGGTCCTGGGCGGCCTCGTGGGCGACATCGCCATCCCGAAGCAGACGGGCGGCGCGACCGCCTACTGGGTCGGCGAGACTGTCGACGTAACCGAAAGCCAGCAGACCTTCGGGCAGGTGGCCCTTTCGCCCCGGACGGTCGGGACGTACACGGACATCTCCCGGAAACTGCTCATCCAGTCCTCCATCGATGTGGAGGCCTTCGTCCGCAACGACCTAGCCACCGTGCTGGCTCTGGCGATCGATTACGCCGGCATCAACGGCCTTGGTTCCGGCTCCAGCCAGCCGCTGGGCATCCTGCAGACGTCCGGCATCGGGGCCGTCGCCATCGGCACCGACGGAGGCGCCCCGACCTGGGGACACATCGTCGATCTCGAGACCGAGGTGTCCATCGACAACGCGGACATCGGCTCGCTCGCCTACCTGACCAACGCGAAGGTGCGCGGCAAGCTCAAGAAGACCTTCATCAACTCCACCTACGGCGAGATTCCCGTTTGGGGGCAGGGCGACGAACCCGGTTTCGGCGAGCTCAACGGCTACCGGGCCGGCGTTTCCAACCAGGTCCCCAGCAACCTGACCAAGAACGCGGGATCGAACCTCTCGGCCATCATCTTCGGGAACTTCTCCGACTACATCATCGGCGAGTGGGGCGCCATCGACATCCTGATCGACCCCTACACGGGAGGCGCATCCGGTACGGTCCGCGTCCGGGTGCTACAGGACGTCGACGGGGCCTGCCGCAGGGCAGAGTCCTTCGCGGCCATCGTCGACGCATCGACCACCTGATAACCCCTGACATCCCGGGGCGGCGCCAGGCGGGCCGCCCCGGGAGAATCGACCAAGGAGCAATCCCATGAAGATCATGGTTTTGAGAAATGTCTTCATCGGCGGCAAGTTCTTTGCCGAAGGGGAACGGCCGGACGTTGCGGACAAGGACGCCAAGACCCTCATCGCGATGAAGAAGGCCCGGGCCCTGACGGCCCGGGATGCCGAGGCTGTCGAGCAGGCCCTCCGGGAGGATTCCGAAAAGGCGCTCACGGGGAAGCCGGCCGACGCTCCGGAGGACAAGGGAGGAAAGAGAAAATGATCGGCGACATCCAGAACTACGACGTCAAGCAGGTCCTGCCCCTCGCGGTGCGCGGCGCAACCTACAAGGGGCCGGATTTCGACATGTCCCATTACCTCGGCCCCGCAAAGGCGATCCTCGCTGCGGAGGCCCAGGGATCCGGCGTCACGCTCAATGTGAAATTCCAGGCCTCGGACCCCGCGGCCTTGGGCGGCAGCTACAACGAGACGGGGGACACGGACAAAGCCCTGAACAAGGTGACGAGCGGCAAGACGAAGATCGCCGTCCAGTTCACCCAGTCCGGCGCCCGCAGCATCAAGCGCGTCGCTCTCAGGCTCAAGAAGACCGGCACGATCGCGTCGGACAGGCTCCTCACCCTGACCATCGAGACGGACAGCTCGGGGGCGCCGTCCGGCACCGCCCTGGGCACCGCCACGATCCTGGCCAACAGCGTCGGGGCCACCTACGACTGGTACGACTTCGTTTTCACGGCTCCTGTGGACGTGGCCAACTCCACCGTGTACCACCTGGTGCTCACCAGCAACTACACGGCGTCGGACAGCAATTTCATCAGCTGGCAGGGCCTTGCCGTGGCCTCCGGGGGCAACGCCGAGGACTACACCCCTTGGACGGACATCACCACGCTGAACCTGCTGTACCGCATCTTCCAGTACAACTTTGCGGACATCCCCGGCGCGGCCTTCACGGAGGTCGGCAACGCGGCCGCCTTCGAGGCGATCCATTTCCCCGTGGCCGACGCGAAACGGATCGTCCGGGCTGTGGCCACCGTGGCCGGCGGGACGGCGACGGGCAACTCGTCGTGCGTCATGCTGGCCCACAAGCGGTTTACCTAGTTACCGTAGCCCCTCCCGGGCCGCAAAGGCCGGGAGGAGCCGTCAACCGGAAGAGGAGATACCCATGAAAAAAGTCATCGCCTTTCTGTTTCTCGCGATCCTCGTCCCCGTTTCGGCCTGGCCGTCTCCCTTCGTGGTCAGCGATCCTTATCCTGCTTCTGGAGTGCAGCCTGACGGTTTCGCTGTTTCTGTGGATGGCGGCGCTGTGGTGGAGTCTCCGGCACAGGCCGTGACGGGCGGCGTGCGCATGTACTTCGACATCGGGGGCCTCCCGGCGGGATCGCACACGATCACGGTGCGGGCCTACAAGAATTACCAGGAGCCGTGGACCCGAAAGGAGAGCGATCCCGTAAATTTTACATTCACGGTTCCTGCAGCGCCGTCCGCACCGGCTGGTATTGGACTCATCAGGTGACCTGCACCTGGAAACTGAGGGCGAGGTGATCATGGATATCGGGACGGCAATCGCGATCTGCGGGGTCTGCTTCTCGGTCGTCGCCATCGTGTTCAAGGTGGTTTCCCCGCGGCCGTGCACGAAGGAACACTGCCAGGACCATTCCGGAGTCGTCGAGGCCATCAAGGCCGTCAACTCGTGGCTGAGCAAGATCGACGGCAAGGTCGACAAGCTGCTGCGCAACGGCACGGGACTATGACGAAGAACGAAATGCAGCACATCTTCCTGGGCAATCTGGCCCGCCTGATCCGGTGGATGCAGGAGCATTACACGGATTGCTGGGTCGTCGGCGGCGATCTCTGGCGGGACCGATCGGTCTATAGCCAGGTCGGGAAAGGGTCCGGCGTGAGCCTGCACTTCGAGCGGCTTGCCGTCGACATCCCAATGATCGACCGGGAAAGAAAGGTGCTGGTGGCGGACAGCGAGGTTTACAGGCCCGCCGGGGAGTACTGGAAATCCCTGCACCCGCTGAACCGGTGGGGAGGCGACATCCCCGGGGACGGTAATCATTTCTCCATGTCTCCGGACGGGAGAATCTGAGGAGAGGACCATGGGCAAAGGGCTCACGACCATCGAGATCATGATCATCCTGGCGATCCTGGCGGGATTCGGCCTCGGGGGCTGGATCGGGAGCCAGGACCAACCCGTCGTCATCAACGCGCCCGCGCAGGCGGAGAAGGCGAAATGAAGACCGAACTGAGACCCGGCGACTACTTCTGCGTGCGCACCGGTTCCTGGGTGGCTGGCGCCATCTTGGCGGCCCAGAAACTCAAGGCGCTGGACCGCGAGAGCACGTACAACCACGCGGGCATCGTCGTCGCGAGCGACGGCACCACGTTCGAGTCGTTGCGCCGGATCGCCCACTACGACATCAACGCCTACACGGGCTGCCGGATCTTGGTCGCCCGCCACCGGGACATGACGATGCCGGCGTTCATGCGCGGCTACCACGCCGTCAAGAAGTGGGACGGGCGGGTCTACCCCTTCTGGCGGCTCGCGCTGCACGCCGTGGGCCTCGCGAAATTCCTGCACGTCGCCGAGATTCCCGTCTGTTCGGAGCTGGTGGTCGAGCACTGCCATCACGCCGGCCTGTGCGATTACACGGGTTACGGATGGAACCCGGACAACCTGGCCGACAAGTTCCGGAACTACAAGTGCTATGACGTGCTGTACGAGGGGGAGTGGTGATGAAGGAAATCCTCGATAACATCAGGGATCTCAAGACAACGGGGCCCGCCGCGGCGGCCCTCGTCGCCACGGCGATAGCCCTGTTCCGGGACGCGGTGCAGGCGACGGTCGAGGCCATTTCGAGCCTCGGCTACACGCTGACGCCGGACAAGGAGATCTGGGTGTATGTCGCCCTGGCGGCCCTGTGCCTCGAACGGATCCTCTTCGGCCGCGCCCGCGGAAAGGAATGACCCGCCCATGGCGACCTTCAGGGAACAGCTCGAGGCCGACCTGGCCGTGTTCCTCAATGCCGACGAGTTCGCCGTCGAGGCCGACCTGGGCGAGGGGGCGGATCCCCGGCATATTCCCGTCCTCGTCGACGAATCGCCGGCCCTGGCGGAAGGCCCGGCCGCGGCGGTGCGGACGGCGACACGGGAGGCGACCTGCCGGTCGGCGGATATCGGGGGCACGAAGGTGGGCGACACGCTGTTCATCGGCGAAACGCAATACCGGATCATCGACATGCAGCCGGACGGCGCCGGGCTGACGACGATGATCCTGACGACGATCGGGTGAGGCGGCATGAGCGTGCGGCAGCGGATCATCGACGCGGTGCGGGCCCGGCTGGCCACGATCCGGCTCGCCAACGGCTACGCGACGGATATCGGGGCGAACGTCCTGGAATGGCAGACGACGCCCATCCCTGTCGATAGCCTGCCGGCCGTCTGCCTGAGGGACACGGAGACCGAGATCGAAGCCTGGACGATGCGCGAGCGCGACAACCGCGTCGCGCTGGTTATCGAGGCCATAGGCCAGGACATTCCGCCTGCCCGGGCGCGGTCCTATCTCGAGGACATCTACCGGGCGATCGGCGCCGACGAGACGTGGGGCGGCCTCGCCCTGCTGACGGAGCCCGCCGGGGACTCGATCGAGCTGATGATCAATGACGAGGGCGTCGGCCGCGCCACGGTGCGGATCACGATCGAATACCAGGCCGGGAAGTGGGAATTCTGAAGGATGCGCTACGACACGGTCAACGAGAAATCGACGAGCATCGTCACCCTCTCCTTCGCGGACGAGGCCGGCAATGCGGTGACCCCCACGTCCGGCACGTACCGGATCGACGACGTCGCCTCGGGAACCCAGATCAAGGGGGACACGGCATTCACGCCGGTCTCCAGCACGCACGAGATCACCATCAGCGACTCGGAAAATGCGATTCTCGATCCGGACAACGCCCGCGAGCTGCGCTGCGTGACCGTCTCCGTCACCTACGGGGTGGGCAAGAAGTGCACGGCCGAGTACCGCTACTATGTCGTCAACCTGATGAAGATCAGCTAAGGAGGCTGCCATGAAGTACCGCATGAAACCGAACGGACCGGACATCACGATCGTGGACGGCCCCCTGGCCGGCCGTACCTTCCGCGCCGGGGCGTCCTACGACGAGATCCCGGCCGGTTACGAGGACCGCTTCGAGCCGGCGGACGAACCCGAAGGAGGTGAGGACCGATGAGAAACTACCTGGCCGACTACAACCTGCTGGCCGTCTCCGCGAATGCGAAGGAGACCGCCCTGAACACGGAACAGACGCTCGACACCTCCATGCTCGTCGCGAAGGGAAACGTGGTCCTCCTCAAGCCCCGGCGGGAGGACAACCGCAACGAGCTGACCGGCAAGGAAGAGGCCGACACGGTCTACGATCTCGGGGCCCTGGCGGAAGGGACCCTGGAGTTCGAGAAGGCGCAGGCGCAGCACTTCGGCTTCGGCTACGCCTTTGCCTTCGGCAGCCGTTCCGCCTCGGCCTGGGGCACGGGCTACAAGCACGTCATCACCCCGACGGCCGACATGTTCCTGCCCTCCTTCACGGCGGCCATGCGCCTGGGGCAGACGATCATGAAGCGCCGCTTCGCCTCGATGCACGTGGACCAGCTCACGGCCACCTTCGCGAAGGATGCCTGGGCGAGGCTCTCCCTGGGCGTGAAGGGGACGGGCAAGTATGCCGACAACATGGCGAAGGAATCCGTCGCCGCGGCCTATAACGCCACGAGCCTCACCCTGGCGGCAAACGCCGTCCAGGGATCGACGGCCCAGGAACGGCTCGACAACGTGCATCAGGTCCGGGTCCTCGTGCCCACCACGGGCGAATGGAAGGACGTGACGGTGACGGCCGTCTCGGCGGCCACGCCCGCCGTTCTCACAATCTCCGCCCCGGGGGGCGTCGCGACGTCCACCACCTACGAGATCCTCTATGTCCCGACGGAGCCCGCCTGGTGCAGCTTCCCGGCCCGCGTGACCGAGCCCCCGCTGCGGGTGACGGACCTGGTCGTCCGCGTGGGCGGCAAGTGGAACGGCTCGGCCTTTCTCGAGGGGCACACGATGTCGAGCGAGATCGAGAGCATCGAGCATGTCGTCAACAACAACCTGGCCGTGGAATTCCGCGTGGGCGGCACCGGCGCGTACGCCAACTACGTGATCCGCCAGGGCCGCCTGCAGACGCTGAAGCTCAACCGCCAGATGCGGGACTTCATCCTGCAGCAGAAGATCAAGGACAACGAGTATCTCGGGGTCAACGCGAAGGCCACCGGCGCCGAGTTCGAGTCGGGGCGCAACTACTTCGTCGACATCGTTTTCCCGCGCTGCGCCGTCCTGGACTCGCCCATTTCGGTCAACGGCAAGGTCCTGGCCGAAGCCGGGGATCTCGTCGTCCTCCAGGACGACACCTACGGCAGCTGCCGGGTGGAAGTGGGCAACAAGGTCGCGGCCTACGCGGCATAACCGAAAGGAGATGGACGGATGCTGAAGATCGGCAAGCTCGGTTTCGACCCGGCGAACCCGCCGGCCGGCACGTGGGGGACGTACCAGGCGGGGGTGCGGATGAAGATCCGCAAGCTGACCAACGAGATCGTGCGGGAACTGCGCAGGCCTTTTGTCCGCACGGAGATGGAGCTCGACCATCGGTCGCGGCGCATGACGCCCGTGGAGAAGGTGGACGCCGACAGGTTCGACGACGCCCTGGCGGATTACCTGATCGAGGACTTCGAGGGTATCGGCGACGAGGATGGCCGTCCCCTGCCCGTCGACCTCGAATCGAAGAGGCGGATCATGAACCAGCCGGCGCTGGCCGAGTGGATCATGGCCTTCGCCAACAGCCTCGAGATGGCGCAGGCCGAGAGGCATCAGGACGAACTAAAAAACTGATCGACCTCACCCGGGTCTTCGTCTCGGGTGAGGGCGATATGGAGGTCCTGCCCGGCAACACCGCGGTCTGGGACCTCCTGATGCAGTGCAGGACGCAATGGCGGGTCGGGTTCGGGGGCGTCTATGCCATCGACCTGGCCGCGGTCATCGAGGCCGCCCGGTGCTGCGGGATCGTTCCCGACCAAAGCTTCCTCGAAAAGGTGGGGATTTTCGAGGAGGAAGTGCTCCGGGCCCTGCGCAGGAAAGAGGCCTCGGGGCCCTGCAGCGAGGAAAAGCGGAAGGAATGCGAGGAAGTCTTCGGCAGGGAATTTCTCGCCTGGGCCTGCCGGAACTGCGAGGAGATGAAAGGCAAGCGCGATGGCCGAAAATGAGGTCAAGCTGCGGATCACCACGGACGCCTCCGGGGCCGTCACGGGGATCGAGCAGGTCCGCTCCTCCATGCAGAAGCTGCAGAAGTCGGCCGAGGGGATCTCCGCCCAGCTCAAGGGGCTCCTCTCCTTCACCATCGCCGGCGTCGGGCTCTACCAGATGGTCTCCGTCGGGAAGGACCTGGCCGAGCTCGGCGCCAAGGCCCAGCAGGCCGAGGAGTCATTCCGGCTCATGGCCGAGAGCGTCGGGATCAACGCCGAGCAGATGTACCAGGCCATGAAGACCGCTTCCCGCGGGATCATGGACGATTCGGACCTCATGCAGAAGGCGGCCAAGGGGATCGCCCAGGGGCTGCGGTCCGACGAGCTCGTCGCCATCGCCCAGGGCGCCCGTTACGCGGCGCGCCTGGCCGGCGAGGATGTCAAGACGGCCTACGAGACGATCACCGACGCGATCGCCAACCAGATGCCCAAGGCCCTCCGGCGCTACGGTCTCGTCACGAAGGAAGAGATGAGCCTGCTCAACCGGGCCATGGCCGCCGGCGTCGAGGACATCCGTCTTGCCGACATCGCCCTGGCCAATCTCGCCATCCAGACGGGCCGGTTCGGCACGGAGGCCGAGACGGCCTACGAGAGCATGCAGCGCCTGCGGGCTGAGTGGAACAACATGAAGGAGCAGGCGGGCAAGGGAATCGTCGCCGTCGTCGATGTCATCTACCGCACGTTCCTGCAGCGCAGCCCCGGAGAAGCCGAGAGTATCGCCGGGATCGATGCGTTCGGCAGACCTGTGGATATGGGGAAAACCGAATATCGCGGCAAGATCACGGCCGAACGGCCCTACGATCCGTATTCGGAGGGGAACCTCCTGCGCGCCGAGGCCGAGCGGGACAAGTTCTGGGCCGTCGAGAAGATGAAGACGGCCATCGCCGAGAAGGAGAACCAGAAGCGCCTCGAAGAAATCGCGAGGCTCAACGAGCACATCGAGGATATGTGGGCCCGGCAGGTCCTGACGGTTGAGGAGCAGGCGACGCGGCAGGCGGATATCTGGCGCAGGAAAGGCGCGGATCGGGTTTTGGTCGAGGAATGGCTTGCAAACGAGCTGGAGCGGATACGGATCTCGGAGGACGCTAGGCTGACGGAGCGCCTCTCGAAGATTTACGAGCGCGAGCAGAAAAACGCCCTGGCCATCGCCGAGATCTACGCCGATACGGAAGCCCGATCCGCAATCTCTCGGCTGAATTTTCAAAAGCAAATCCTCTCGGAGAAGGAAGGCCTCGGCCTGATGACCGCCTCCGAGAGACTGTTGGCGGAGCACGACCTGGCGCGGAAGATCCTCGAGGCCGAGGAGTCTCGCCTGCGCGTGCTCCTGACGAGGAAATCCCAGCACATCACCGAGGACGACCTCGAGGGTCAGCGCGAGATCCTCAAGCTCGCCTTGGAGCACAAGGAAATCTCGCAGCAGATACTGGAGACCGAGGAACTGCGGGTCCTGCGCCTGAAGGAGTTCCAGGGCGGCTTCGCCGAAGGCCTCGACGCCGGCGCCCGGAAGTATTTCAGCGAGATCGAGGGGTCCTTCCGCCGCGGGCGCACGCAGGCGGAACAGACGGCACGCGGCATGGAGCAGGCGTTTTCCGACGGCTTCTTCGCCGTCTTCACGGGGCAAGTGGACAGGCTGGAAGATGTCTGGACAAACTTCTGTCACTCCATGGCCCGCGCCTGGTCGGACACGCTGGCGCAGATGGTGATGGAGAGCCTGAAGGGGTCCGGCGGCGGGCTGTTCGGCGGCCTCGATTCTATCCTTTCCGGAGCGGAGTCTTTTGACCTTTTCGCCCTGCTCGGAGGGGGCTCGGGGATGTTCTTCGAGGAAGGCGGAATCTTCAGCGCCGGCCGCCTCGTTCCCTTTGCCGCGGGAGGGATCGTCGAGCGGCCGACGGTATTCCGCATGGCCTCCGGCATGGGACTCATGGGCGAGGAAGGACCCGAGGCCGTCATGCCCCTTGGGAGGACCGCCTCGGGCGAGCTGGGCGTGAAAGGCATGGGGTCGGGCGGGGTCGTGATCGTCAACAACATCCGGGCCATCGACACGCAGAGCTTCGCGGATGTCTGCCGACGCAACCCGCAGGCGATCACGCAGACCGTATCCTCCGAGATGAAAGACGGCAAACTCAAGCACTGGAAGCCGTTCATGGGGGGCTGACATGGCGAAATTCCCCGAAGACGTGAAGCTTTCCTACCCGCTGCAGATCAGCCCGCGGTGGCGCACCGTCGTGACGGCCTTCGACGGCGGCTGGGAGCAGCGGGCCATTAAGGACGACTTCGCCGTCTACGACGTGACGCTCAGGATCGACAAGGTCTCCAAGACGGACTTCCTGAAGATCTGGGAGTTCTACCAGGCCCGCAAGGGGGCCTACGAGGCGTTCTATTTCTTCGTGCCCTATCCGGACACCTACAAGGGGCTCTACGTGGGCGTGGGCAACGGGTCGACCACCACGTTCGACCTGCCCGGCAAGTCCACCTCGGCCCGGTCCATCTACCTGGATTTCGCCCTGCAGTCTAGCGGCTACTCGATCCTGGACGGCGGCGGGGCGGAGGGCGCGGACCGGGTGCAGTTCGCCTCCGCGCCAGCGGACGGGATGATCATCTCCTGCGACTTCACGGGTCTCATGCGCATCCGCTGCCGGTTCAGGGAGGACGCGATGACGAAGGAATACATGGCCAACGGGCTCTACCGTACGGGCCTCGAGCTCAAGGGGCTCAAGGGGAACTGATGAAGAATTTCGACGCCGACATGGCCGCGGCCCTTG
Source organism: Syntrophaceae bacterium (assembly GCA_013177795.1). Lineage (NCBI taxonomy): Bacteria > Pseudomonadati > Thermodesulfobacteriota > Syntrophia > Syntrophales > Syntrophaceae > Syntrophaceae bacterium. The sequence continues at coordinate 685,375 of JABLXY010000003.1, forward strand.
CCGCCGAGACGCTCAGCCCCTTCTGGCTGCTGGAGCTGCAGCTCTCGACGCCCGTGTACTACACGGACCGGGACCGCGCCATCCGCCACGACGGCAAGACCTTCCAGCCCCGCGCCTTCAAGAGCGCCGACATCGCCTCGGCCATCTCCATGTCCGTCGAGCGGCTCACGGTCACGATCGACGACGCCGACTCGGTGATCACGGCCCTCTTCCTGGGCGAGAACGTCCGGAAGAAGACGGCCATCCTGTATTACGGCGTCATCAAGACGGACTGCACGATCCTGGCTGAGGAGGTCTTCCGGGGCTTCATCGGCGGCTGGAACGCCGTCGAGCCCGACATGGAGATCCGGATCGTCAACGAGATGGTCCTGTGGAACCAGAAGACGCTGCGGATCGCGCAGTCCACCTGTCCCTGGATCTTCCGGGGAACGGAGTGCGGCTATGGCGGGTCGGCCTCATGGTGCGACCAGAGCTACGAGCGCTGCACGGCCCTGGGCAACGCGGACCGGTTCGGCGGGTTCGAGTTCCTGCCCTCCATCATGGAGCGGCAGGTGTGGTGGGGGAGGATCCCGAAGTGAAGTTCGCCGATGTCATGGCCGGTTTCATCGGCAAGCCGTTCCGCCCGGGCGGGACGGGGCCCGACGGCTACGACTGCATCGGCCTCTGCTGGGCGGTCCTGCGGGCCCTGGGCCGTGACGTGCCGGCCGAATACGCCGGCTGGAGCGTGGAGCGCGGGGATTATGCGGAGTGGGCGGCTGCGGACCGGGCCGCGGCCGACGCCCTGGTGCGGGAGATGATGGGAAACGTGGGCGATCCCGTCGCGCCCCTGTACGAGCTGCCGGGGGATCTGCTGCTGGTCGATTTTGCGGGGATGGGCGAGACGCTGGCCGTCTACTGCGGAAACGGCGTCGCCGTGACCTCGACACCGAAAACAGGCGTTCGGGCGTTCAACCTGTCGCGAAAGATGCGCATCGTCGCGGCGCGGAGGTTCCATGGGCGTTGAAGGGTTCATCCTGGTCTCTCTCTTTGCCACGGTCTCGAGCGTGATCTCGGGCATTGCCCAGACCCAGCAGGCGAAGAGCCGGGCCGAGCAGGCGCGCCGGGCCATGGAGGAGCGCTCGCGTGGGCACCTGATCAACGCGAAGTCGACCCAGGCGGAGATCCCTCTCATTTACGGACAGGTGCGCGTCGGGCTCAACCATTGCTACGTGGGCACCACGGGGGACCGGAACGATTACCTGCACATCGTCGGCATCATCGGCGAGGGGCCCATCGACGGCATCGTCCAGGTCGGCGGGGTCGACCAGATCTGGATCGACGGCAAGCTCTGGACCGAGTACGGAGCCGATAACGTCCACTATGAGTTCTTCGACGGGTCCGCCTCCCAGGGCGTCTGCTCCACCCTGCACGACGCCGACGTCAACTGGGTCAACCCGCTGCGCAACACGGCGTATCTCTACATGCGCCTGAAGTACAACCAGGACAAGTTCCAGGGGCCGCCGGGCGAGATCACCGTGGAGGTCCGGGGGCTCGAGGTCTACGACCCGCGCACCGCCTCCGCGGCCTGGTCCGACAACCCGGCCCTGCACGTGCGCGACATGGTCGTCCGCAGCGCCCAGCGGGGCGGCATGGGCATCGACCCGTCGCGCCTCGACGATGCATCCTTCGGCGGTGCCGCCACCTACTGCGAGACGAAGGGATGGAAGGGGGCGGCCTGCATCAACCACAACCAGGCCGTGACGGACAATATCGCCCTGCTGCTCACAGCCTTCCGGGGCGAGCTGATCTACTCGGAGAACCTGTTCAAGCTGCGCTACCGCGACCTGGGATACGAGTCCCCGGTGATGACATTGACCGATGACGACGTGATCGCCCCCGCCGGCCGCACGACCTTGCAGATCACCGAGGCCGACGTGTTCGACACGCCCACGGCCCTTCGCTGCAAGTTCCTGAACCCGGACAAGAGGTACCAGGTGGACGACCACGTCCTGCCCGACACGGAGGCGGTGGCCTCGGAGGGCTACCGGGAGGACGGGGCGGACATGACCGCCGTGGGCGGCTACGCGAACGTGGTGAAGATGGCAAACTACCTGCTGGAGCGCCGCCGGCTTGGCAAGGAGGCGACGTTCCAGGCCCGGTCCCGGTGCGCCGCGCTCGAGCCGTGCGACGTCGTCCTGTTTTCGCACCGCAAGCCGGGCTGGACGAACAAGCACTTCCGCGTGATGAACGTCCGCGTGGCCATGGACGGCTCCTGCGCCCTGTCGCTGCAAGAGGAGTACTCGAGCCTCTACGACGACGTCTACAACCTCTCGGCCCACACCTGGCGCGATACGACCCTGCCCTCGCCCCTGTCGGACGTGCCGTCTGTGCGGAACGTCTCCGACGCCGAGGAGGTCTACAATTACCGCGGCCGGTCCTGGACACGCTGGAAGATCGATTTCGACCCGCCCGACCCCCAGGTCTACCCGTTCTGGAAGCACGCCGAGATCTGGCTCCGGATCGGCGAGACGGGCGACTGGAAGTTCTTGACCGTGGCCACCACGGATTTCCAGCTGGACCCCGTCGAGGAGGGGCGGACCTACTACTGCCGGATGCGCTCGGTGAGCATCTTCGAGACGAAGGAGCCCCTCGATGGCAGCTACACCGTGTCCCGCATGATCCAGGGCAAGACGTCCCTACCCTCGGACATGACACCCATCACGGCCGTCGCCTCCGCCGACACGGTGTCGATCCTCGGCGAGGCCCTCTCCGAACCGGACATCGAGGGCTACGAGCTGCGGATGGGCGACGGCTGGCAGGGCGCCCTGCTCATGGGGTTCTACAAGGCCCCCATGATCCGGTTCTCCGGCGTGCGGCCGGGCACCTTCACCTGGTGGCTCGCGCCCATGGACAACCGGGGTCAGTACGCGAACACGAAGCGCTCGGCCCAGTGCACCGTGCGCTACCCGGCGGGCTACGAGGACAAGAACACCTGGTCCTGGGATTTCACGACGGGTACGCACTCCAACACCGAGCATGCGACGTACAACAGCCAGGATGCGCTGCGGTGCTCCCACACGGGCGGAGTTCTCACGGGGATGTGGACGTCCCCGGAATACGACCTTGGCTCGATCAAGACGGTTCGCGTCTGGGGGGACTTTCTGACGGCCTTCGTCGCTTCGAACCAGACGTGGGGCGGGATCCTGCCCGGCGGCACGACCTGGGCGGACATCGGGATCTCGACCAAGCGGTGGTACGAGATCTTCGCCGCCACCATCGCCGGGCAGCTCCGGGCGAAGCTCAAATGGGGGGATTCGTCCGGATCTCTCACGAACGAGGCGTCCTTCTTCGAGCTGCTCGCGCCCGAGATCACAGGCCGGTACGTACAGGTCGAGATCACGCTGACTGACCCCACGCCGGATTCCGTCCTGTATCTGTACAAACTGAACATGAAGGCGGCCTACTGGCAGTGAGGTGATCAATGGCCATGGATATCAGGCTGGACACGGTAACCAAAACCGGCAAGGTCTACACCGCCTATGTGCAGCTGGTCGACTCCAAGTCGGGAAAGATCCTGGAGACCTTCAGCTGCACCTATGACCCGGACAAGAAAGGCGGCTTTGCGGCCGCCCTGAAGGCGAAGGCCGAAGCGGTCAAGGCCCGGATCGAGGAGAAAGACGCGGCCCGCGGCGAGATCGAGGCGGTTATCGCCCAGATCAGGGCCGAGACTGGAGGATGAGATGGCGCAGAACTTCACGGACGATTGCTTTGACGCCAGCCATGTCGGGCAGACGGATCTCGGCAACATGGAGAACAATTTCGCCTGCCTGAAGAGCAGCTTCAGCGGGAGCTCCGCCCCGTCGAACCCCGTCGCGGGGATGCTCTGGTACGACACGACGAACAACCTGCTGAAGCTCCGCAACGCGGCCAACAACGCCTGGCTCGAGATCTACGACTTCGGCAACGACCGGGTAGCAGCGGGCAAGGTGGGGACCGATTCCCTCGCCTCCGGCGCCGTGACGGATGCGAAGGTGACCAGCGTCGGGGGCTCCAAGATCACCGCGGGCAGCATCCCCTCCGGGAAATTCCAGGCCGGCGCGATCGCCGGCGCGGATATCGCCGACGGCACTGTCACGCGGGCGAAGATCGGCGCCTATACGGCCGGAAATTACTTCATTATCGGAAGCGATCCAGAAAAAACGACAGCGGCGACATCCTACACGAAGGTCAAGGAGATCGTCGTAACCCGCACCGGGACACTGCGGGTCAGTTTTGCTCTTGCGTCCGGGTCGAACGGGATCAATGCCTACGGCCGTGTATACCGCAACGGGGTTGCCGTCGGTACGGCCAGGAATACCACATCCACAACTCCCGAGACTTACTCGGAAGACATCTCCGGATGGGGGCCGAATGATCTTTGCCAGATATACGCCTACACGCAAAGCGGAGCATATCCGGCCAAGGTTACGAACTTCAGGCTCTACACCGGGGCTCCCGAGCGTGAATACGTAACGATGGATTAATCGATCTGCCCTACAGGAGGACATCATGGCGAGCTTCAACAAGTTCAATGACTTCGTCGAGCAGTTGGCCAAGGGCGTACACCAGCTCCACGCCGCCGGGCACACCCTCAAGGTGTTTCTGACCAACGAGGCGCCGCAGGCCACGGACACGGTCAAGGCGGACATGGTGGAAATCACGGCACAGAACGGCTACCCGGCGGGCGGCGCGGACATCCAGAACGACTGTTCGGAGACCGGCGGCACGCTGACCGTGACGGCGCAGGATGTGGTCTTCACGGCATCCGGCGGTTCCTTCGGGCCGTTCCGGTACGCCGTCATCTACAACGACACGCCGACCTCGCCGGCGGATCCGCTCGTGGGCTGGTACGACTACGGCAGCTCCATCACGGTCCTCGACGGCGAGACCTTCACCGTGGACTTCGGGGTCAGCCTGCTGACGCTCTCGTAACGCAATAGAGGTGACCGATGACCAGATATTACCTCGTACCGAACGAAACCGATCCCGACAAGCTGCGGCGACTCCACGCCCGAAAGGCCCCCAAATACCCCGATCTCATCAAGGGTAACGTCAGAGGGGTCACGGATTTCGACGATTGGTATCAATACGTCCGGCGTCCGTGATCGCGACGGCCTAGAAGAGGCCATATTATAGAATGGCTGATCGGAGAGAGACGTACATTGAGGTCCCTGTAAATGGCATCGGATAGTTTTACCGGAACAAACGGGACTGCCCTGACAACCCACGACGCGAATTGGTCCCTATGTGCAGATGATGATTTCGGAAGAATCTATGGCAATGGCGTGTCATACGGCGTTTGGTCTACAGGCAGCTACCGGTACGCAGGGTCAAACGGGAATGAGAGCATCATCACGCTAAAGGCCGGAGCGAACAATGGGTCGACCGCAAAAGTAGGCCCGGCAGTGCGCATGGGGTCTACAACGTCTGGATATCATCTACTTCTTGGCTCGATAAGCGGGTCGAATTATACTTATTTGCATGTCTACAAAAACAGAGATTGGCAATCAGTGTTTTCAGGGACTTGGAGCATCAACTCGGATCATGTGGTCCGAATCGTTGCATCCGGTACGGGCTCTACAGTTACCATTAATTGCTACGTAGACGGAATCTTCGTGGGGTCTTGGGATGATTCGTCTACACCCTACATCAGCGGCCTGTCTGGAATATATTTAGTGGGAGACGGATCGAATGACTATGCGTTCGGTGATGACTGGTCTGACGGGGCGATTTCGTCAAAATCGTTAATTCCCAACAACATGATGCAACACTATCTGGTGAGATAGGAGAACAATAATATGGGTAGAATCTACCGAGTGCCGTTCAATGCCGTGGCCGTCACGGCGCAGCAGGACCTCTTCGAGATCACCGCGGCATCGAACAAGCCCTGCCGCATCCATGCCTGGATGGTCACACAGTCATCCGAGGTCGGCGACGCGCAGGAAGAGGGGCTGAACCTCGTGCTCAAGCGCGGCAACAGCTCCACGACCTCCGGCAGCGGCGGGACAGCCCCGACCCCGGTGCCGCAGAATCCGAACGACTCTGCGGCCGGGTTTTCCGCCGAGGTGAACAACACCACGAAGATGACCGGCGGCACCATCGTCCTGGAGGAGCCGCACAACTGGAACGTGCGGGCCCCGTACCTCATGGTGTACACCCCGGAGACGCGGCCGGTCATCCTGCCCGGCGAGCGCAAGACGCTCGAACTGGCGACGACCCCGGCGGACTCCATCACCATGAGCGGCTTCATGATCGTTGAGGAAGAGTAACCGATGCCGCACGTGTTCCGCCGGCCATTCGATTACGCCGTCCGCCTGCCGCGGCCCTTCGTGCCGTCGAGGGTCACCGCGAACCACTATGTGCTCACGGCCGACGCCGGCACGTTCACCCTCGCAGGGACGGCGGCCGCAGTCAGGAAGGGATACCGGCTCAGCGCCGCGAGCGGCAGCATCGCTCTGGCCGGGATGGCCGCAAGCCTGGAGAAGGGAAGCAAGCTCTCCGCTGGTGCCGGGTCTTTTACCCTGTCCGGCACGGCGGCATCGCTGAAGCGCAGTTACAGGCTCAGCGCTGAAAGCGTCTCCTTCGCGCTGGGCGGTACCCAGACGGCCCTCAAGCGCGGTTGCCGGGTAAGTGCCGCGGCCGGGTCGTTTGCCCTCTCCGGGGCCGACGTGGCGTTCCACAAGGGCCTCCGCCTGGCGGCCGGGAGCGGCGGCTTCGCCCTGTCCGGGACGGACGCCGCCTTCCGGAGGACGTACCGCCTGAGCGCCGGGCCCGGATCGTTCGCCCAGGCCGGCACCCAGGCAAGCCTCGAATACAACCACCGTCTGGCGGCCGCCCCTGGATCATTCTCACTCGGCGGCGCGGATGCGGCCCTGCGCAAGGGGACGGGCCTGGTGGCCGGATCCGGGGCCTTCGTGCTCGCCGGCCAGGATGTCGCCTTCCGCCGCGGCTACGCGATCAGGGCCGAAAGCGGCGGATTCGCCCAGGCCGGCACCCCGGCGGCTCTCAGGGCCTCCCGCAGGCTCGCGGCCGGGGGGTCGGCCTTTGCCCTGTCCGGAGCCTCCGCGGGTCTCCATCGCGGCATGCGGGTAAGCGCCGGCATCGGCGCATTCGCACTGACGGGCCTGGCCGTGTCGCTGCGGCACCTCCGGGTGTTGCCGGCCGGGCCCGGCGTCTACGTGCTCGCGGGGCGCGACGCATCGCTGATCTATACCCCACTCGAGGCGTACAAGCTTCTGCGTGTTACATTCGGACCGATGAAGAAGCCCGGCTTGACGGGCAACTTGCGATCGGCGCGGATCTCAATTTCTCACCGCAGCAGCTCGATCGGTGCCGGCGGGCTTCAGTGAGAATCTCGCATCTCCCCTGGCCGGGACGGCTGCCTGCCCCACCGCCTCCCGGCCCCTTCCTTTTTAACTCGCAATATGTAATAAGAATCCCGCCATGGACGTGATAGATTCATCACAAATTCTACGGGAGGTGGAGCCATGAAGGGCAGGTCAGTGGCCGCTCTGGCGGCGGTGGTGATGTTTTTGGGGTGTGCATCGGACATGGTCTCGAAGAACGGCAGCTTCAAGGGAAGCTTCAAGCCCGACATCGAATCGCGCAGGGATTCCTGGCAGATCTATTCCGTGGGCAACGAGCAGGGCGCAACCGCCATGGCCACTTTCATGCTCGTGGGAATCCCCGTCGTCGTTCCCTCCGTTCAGGTAAAGGCCGACATCACGCTCGACGAGGCGATCCAGGAAACCTGCCGCGTCGCCTATTACCAGGATTGTCTGGCTGAGGCTTTCAGAATGGGCAACGAGCCCGCGGAACTCCGGGTTCGGGCGAGCGTGCACCTGCGCGACGGATTGAAGAAGATTCTCAAGGTGGAAGTCATAGACGACCGCCAGAAGCTCACGCCCGGCGACGTGAAGATCTATTCCAACTGGCGGGAATACTCGGTGGCCGGATCCGGTCTTGTGATCACCCGCGAAAACATCCCGGACGATGTCATCCGCGATCTGTTGAGCGGGCAGACGGCCGCCCAACATCGGTTCCGATGACAAATGTAGTCACAATGTAGTCACAGGGCAAATGAAAAAGGGGTTGGATTTTGCATCCAACCCCTTGATTTTCCTGGTGGGTCAGGGCGGAGTCGAACCGCCGACACTCGGATTTTCAGTCCGATGCTCTACCTGCTGAGCTACCGACCCCTGTGCGCTTTAAAGATGTTTTAACTAAATAAATTGCCCTGGTTTGTCAAGGCATTTTTTGGCGGGATCTCGATCTCGACGACCTGGTAGAGATCGATGACGACGGTGCCGGCGATTTTGTCATGCCAGCCCTGCTTGCGCCTGTCCGCGCCCGCCCAGAGGAAGCCCATCAGCATGGGGATGCCGGAGACGATGTAGCCCACCCAGCGCAGGAAGGCCGTCCCGAAGCCGATCGGCTCGCCCGTTTCCTGGACGACTCGAAGCCCCAGCAGCCGTTTGCCCGGCGTCTGCCCCGTCGTGCCGTGGAAGTACGTGAAGTAGGCCATATCCAGCAGGACGGTGACGGTCTGGTACAGCAGGAAGACCCTCCCCCCCAGCTCCAGCAGGGCCTCCGGGTCGGCTGACATGGCGCGGGGAGAGATGCCGAGGCCGAAGGCCGTCGCACCAACGAAAAACAGGACCATGCCGATGAAACCGAGGATGATCTTGTCGACCGTGAAGGCGTAGAGCCGCCGCCAGAACCCGCCGTAGTGCCTATCCATCGTGATCCTTTCCCTCGAGCGCCCCGAGCAGGCCGCATTCATACTGCAAAACGGCGAGAATGGCAAGGGCCGCGGTCTCCACGCGCAGGACGAGCCGTCCGAGGCTTGCCGTCAGGAAACCCGCCTGCCTCGCCAGCTCCGCCTCCTCGCCCGACAGGCCGCCCTCGGGCCCGACGACGAGAAAGAACTCCCGGGCCGACCGGGCCTCGGCGCCCCTCAGGATCTCCCGGATGGAGCGCTCCGATTCGGCCTCCCAGAAGAAGATCTTCACGGCCCCCGGCGGCGCCTGCCCGAGGGCCTCCCGGAAGGCGAGGGGCTCGGCGATCTCGGGCACGTCGGCCCGGCCGCACTGCTCGGCCGCCTCGGCGGCGATCCGGCGCCAGCGCTCGAGCCGCCGCGCGGACCTGTCCTCGGTGCGCTGCGGGATCGTCCGGGCGGAGCGGAAGGGGATGATGCGGGCCGCGCCCAGCTCCGTCGCCTTTTGGACGATGAATTCCATCTTGTCGCCCTTCGGCAGGGCCTGGGCCAGCGTGATGCGCACGGGGCTCTGGACGGGCACGCGCTTGCGGGCGACGATTCGCGCCGTGCCCCCCCGGCCCTCGAGGCGCTCGATCACGCTCCGGTACTCCCAGCCCGTCCCGTCGAACAGCAGGATCGCGTCACCGCGGCCCAGGCGGAGCACGCTTCGCAGGTAGCGGACCGTGTCCGCGGCCAGCTCGACAGACTCCTTCCCTTCGGGGATGGGGGGGAAATAGATCCGGGGCGTCATCCCTCAGGCCTTCGCCGGCTTGCGGTAGACGCAGCAGACCCACTCCTTGTCGTCGATGACCCGGTGCAGGACCAGGTCGTCGCGGGTGAAGGCCTTCTCCACGTCCTGCCGGTTCTTCGCGATGATCCCCGAGATGACGAGGTAGCCGCCCCGTTCCATCAACTTGACGAGGTGCGACTTGATCTTGATGAGGGTCTCCGCCGTGAGGTTGGCCGCGATCAGCTCGAAGCTGCCCTTGATCCGGGCCACGTCGCTGTTGACGATCACGACGCGGTCGCCCACGTGGTTGACGGCGACGTTCTTGTGGGCGATCTCCACGGCCTGCGGGTCGATGTCGACGCACAGGACGGTCGCAGCGCCGAGCTTGGCGGCAGAGATGCCCAGGATCCCCGTCCCGGTTCCCACGTCGAGGACTCTCCACTTCTGGAAGGTGCGGTCCTTGAGCAGAATCTCCTCCATGGCCTGGAGGCACATGCTCGTGGAGGGGTGCTGGCCCGTGCCGAAGGCCATGCCGGGGTCGATCTCGATGACCGTCTCCCGGCCCGTCGCGGCGTAGCGTTCCCAGGAGGGCTTGACGATGATGTTCTTGCTGATCCGCAGGGGCTTGAAGTAGCGCTTCCAGACCTCGCCCCACTGCGGGTCGACGATGACCTCCGTGTTGAAGCTGGGCTTCTCGAGGTCGGGGAAGAGCTCGGCCAGGCTGTCGATGTAAGCCTGTAGCCGGGCCGCGCGTTTCGCGTCGTCGGCGTCGGAGGGGAAATAGGCGTTGAGGACGCGCTCGTCCAGGGACTCCGGCTCGGGGAGATCGGAGCCCCCCGGCTCCAGGAACTCCTCGAAGACCCCCTGGGCCCCCATTTCGGTGAGGTAGTTCGAGAGGGCCTCCTCCAGCGCGGATGGGGTGTATAGCTTGAAACGGACCCATTTCTCCCGGGGTGCGGCCGACTTTTCCGAGCTGCCGGGCATGATGCCTCCTTCCGGTGTCATCGTGCGGAAGACGGGGGCCTGTCTTGCGGGGATCCCCGAGAGGGCGAAGCGGGAAGACGCCCGCGCTTCCAGATGGGTCTATAGCCTTTTTTTCGAGAGATTTCAAGCAGCTTGAATTTTGAAACCCGTCGTGATAGCGTCATCGGACACTGTTGTTTACAGGGAAAATTGCAGGTTTCATGCGATATTACCCGGTCGGCCTCGACATCCTCAATCGGCGCTGTCTCGTCGTCGGCGGCGGCGAGGTGGGGCAGCGCAAGACGGAGCGCCTCCTCGAGTGCGGTGCCCGTGTGACCGTCGTGGGAAAGAAGCTCACGCCGGCCCTCAAACGGCTCGTGCGTGCGGGCCGCGTGAGCCACGTGGCGGAAGATTACGGCGAGGCCCAGCTCGACGGCGCCTTTCTCGTGATCGGGGCGACGGACGACCGTGCGGTCAATGACCGGATCTTCCGCGACGCGCGCCGTCGGGGGGTCCTGGCCAACATCGTCGATGACCCGGAGCGCTGCGACTTCATCCTGCCCGCCCTGTGCCGGCAGGGGGACCTGGTGATCACCGTCGCGACGGGGGGCAGGAGCCCGGCCCTGGCCAAGAAGCTCCGGAAGGAGCTCGAGGAGCGCTACGGGCCCGAGTACGGGGTGCTCCTGAGGCTCCTGGGCGAGGTCCGCGGCCGCGTCATCGAGCGCGGGGAGGGGCCGGACGAGAACCGGAAGATCTTCGAGGCCCTCGTGGAATCCGACATCCTCGAGCGCATCCGCAGGGGACACTGGCGCAAGGTCGAGGAGACGGTGAGGAACCTCGCCGGCGTGACCATCGACCTCCGGACGATTGCGGGTTCGGGCTCGGTGAAAAAAGGCAAGGGCGCCGGCCGCAGGCGGCCCGGCGGGAAGGGTCCTGAAAACAGGGGCAGATGATGGAGGCACTGTTTTTCAAAGCGGCCCTGGCGGCCTACCTGGCGGCAACGGCGGGCTACCTCGCGTCTCTCGTGGCCCGGCGCGTCATGGTGGCCAGGATCGCCACGTGGGTGCTCGGCCTTGCCGCGGCGCTCCACGCCGTCCATTTCCTGGGCGTCTGCGCCGAGAGGGGGTTCAACGTGGCCGTGAACGTCTTCGAGGCCGCCTCCCTCTTCGCCTGGATCGTCTCGGGCGCCTATCTCGCCTTCCAGGTGCGGACCAAGACGAGGGTTCTCGGGGCCATCGTGGCACCGTTCGCCGCGCTGCTCATGATGGTTGCGTCGCTGGGCGTCGAGGGGACCATGGCCATCCCCGACGCCCTGCAGGGCAGGCTGGTGCCGATCCACGTCACGCTCTCGATCCTCGGCCAGGGGCTCTTCGCCCTCGCCTCGCTCGCGGGGGTCATGTACTGCATCCAGGACCGCCAGATCCGCCGGCGCCGCATGGGGCGCCTGGCCCGCTACCTGCCGTCGCTGGGGGATCTGGACCGGATCAATCACGCGGGACTCCTGTGGGGGTTCCCCCTGCTCACCCTGGGTCTCATCGCCGGGTCCGTCTGGGCCGCATCGGCCTGGGGCGGGAGCAACTGGGTTTCGGACCCCAAGACGGTCTGGTCCTTTGCCGTGTGGTGCATCTACGCCTTTCTGCTGCATCAGCGGCTCGCCATCGGGTGGAAAGGGCGGAAGATCGCCGTGCTGTCCATCGCCGCCCTCGTCGTGCTCATCTCGGCGTTCATCGGCGTGAACTTCATGAGCACGGTGCACAGGTTCACGTGAGGAAGCAGGAATTGTCCCCCTCACCCCGTCCCTCTCCCTCGGAGAGGCGAGGGATCCCGAAGGGTGGAGGGAAGTGATTTTTCATATGAACGTCATCCTCGTCGGCATGAACCACAAGACGGCGCCGCTGGAGATCCGGGAGCGTCTCTCGTTTTCCTGGGGCGACGGCCTGCGCCCGCACGAGGAGCTCCTCAAGTCGCCGGCCGTCAAGGAGGTCCTCTACCTCTCGACGTGCAACCGTGTCGAGGTCCTCGTACGGGCCGAGGACATGGAAGAGGCCATCGCCCGGGTGAAGTCCTTCATCCTCCGGCACGGCAACCTCGCCGCCGAGGAGCTGGAGAAGTGCCTCTACGTCTATTGCGGCGGCGACGCCGTGCGCCACCTCTTCCGGGTCGCCTCGAGCCTGGACTCCATGGTCATGGGCGAGCCCCAGATCCTCGGGCAGGTCAAGGATGCCTACCGCAGCTGCGTGGAGCAGAAGGCCTCGGGGATCATCCTCAACAAGCTGCTCCACCATGCCTTCCGCACGGCCAAGCGCGTGCGGACGGAGACGGCCATCGCGAGCAACGCCGTCTCGGTGGGCTTCGCCGCCGTGGAGATGGCGAAGAAGATCCTGGGGAGCCTGGAGGGCAGGACGGTGCTGCTCGTGGGCGCAGGAGAGATGTCGGAGCTTGCCGCGCGGCACCTGGTCAGCAACGGGGCGGGGAGCGTCATCGTGGCCAACCGCACCTACGCGCGGGCCGTGCAGGTCGCCGAGGAGATCCACGGGGTCCCGGTGGGCTTCGACCAGCTCGAGGAGAAGCTCCGGGAGGCCGACATCGTCATCAGCTCCACGGGCGCCGCGGGCTACATCCTCACCCCGGCGATGGTCCAGGGCGCGCTCAGGCGCCGGAAGAACCGCCTGCTCTTCATCATCGACATCGCCGTGCCGCGAGACGTGGACCCCGAGGTGGGCCGGATCGACAACGTCTACCTCTTCAACATCGACGATCTGCAAGGGGTGGTCGACGAGAACGTGCGCAACCGCCTCCAGGAGGCCGAGAAGGCCGAGGGGATCATCGATGAGGAGGTCCTGAAGTTCGCCGAGTGGTACAACACCCTCGAGGTGGTTCCCACGATCGTGTCGCTGCGGGAGAAGGTGGAGTCGATCATGCGCGCCGAGATGGAGAGGTCGGGGTCGTGGCTGAGGACCCTCTCGGAGGAGGACCGGAGGAACATCGAGATCCTCGCGACGCAGATCATCAACAAGATCCTTCACGACCCCGTCACGGGGCTCAAGGAGGAGAGCCAGACCAACGGGGCGATGCCCTACGTGGCGGCCATCCGGAAATTGTTCAGACTCGGCTCCGAGGATGTTTCAGAACCGGAGGATGGTCCGGATCGTTCTGCGGACGGGGAAGGTGAGAAGGTGAGAAGGTAAGAAGGTAAGAAGGTAAGAAGGTAAGAAGGTAAGAAGGTTGGATATGGCGGGAGTCATCGCATGCTGGATGCTTGTCCAACCTTCTTAACCTCAAACCCTCTTACCCTCTGATTGCCGGAGGGCTTGAGACGGTGGACCCATGGTCGGCGCTGGAGAATCAACGCGTAAGGGAGAAGGCACCATCGGACGGGTACTGAAAGTCGGGACGCGGGGAAGCCCGCTGGCCCTCAAGCAGGCGGGCATCGTCATGGAGGAGCTTCGGCGGCGCCGCCCGGGCCTCACCCTGGACGTCCACGTGATCAAGACGACGGGCGACAGGATGCAGGACGTGGCGCTCGCCCGGATCGGCGGCAAGGGGGTCTTCGTGAAGGAACTCGAGGAGGCGCTCCTCGAGCGGCGCATCGACCTGGCGATCCACAGCATGAAGGACGTGCCGGCCCTCCTGCCGGAAGGCCTGGAGATCGCGGCGATGCTCGAGCGGGAGGACCCGCGGGATGTCCTCATCTCGAGGGGGAACTTCAAGCTGGAGCGGATTCCCCAGGGGGCCCGCATCGGCACGGGATCCCTGCGGAGGGGCTGCCAGCTGAAGAACATCTACATGGACGTGGAGATCGTCCCCATCCGCGGCAACCTCGACACGCGGATCAAGAAAATCGAGCGGGACAACCTCGACGGGATCATCGTGGCGGCGGCGGGCCTGAAGCGCATGGGCTGGCAGGACCGCGCCTCGCAGTTCATCCCCCCGGAGATCATGACGCCCGCCATCGGGCAGGGGGCCCTCGGGGTCGAGGTGCGCCGCGGCGAGGATGTCGGGGAGATCGTCTCCGTGCTCAACCACGAGCGGACCTTCACCGAGGTGAGCGCCGAGCGGGCCTTCCTGGCCGTATTCGGCGCGGGCTGCCAGGTCCCCATCGCGGCCTACGGGAAGGTCGAGAAGGACTCGATCACCGTGACGGGACTCGTGGGGAGCCTCGACGGCCGGATGCTCGTCAAGGACCGCGTCCGCGGGCCCGCCGCCGAGGCGGAGCAGATGGGCCGAATCCTGGCGGAGCGGATCCTGGCCGCAGGGGGCCGGCAGATCATCGACGAGGTCTACAGGCGGCTTTCGTAGAGGAAGGGAACAGGACCGTCCTGCCGCCTGTAACCTGTCGCCTGCCGCCCGGTCCGCGAAACGTTGACTCGATTGCCGGCACGAAAGATTGGGAGACCGATTTGACAGAAAAAGGTAAGGTGTTCATCATCGGTGCGGGCCCCGGGGACCCCGGCCTGATCACGCTGCGCGGCATCGAGTGCATCGCGCAGGCCGATGCCGTCGTCTACGACTACCTCGCGAACGAGGAGATCCTCCGCCATGCCCGGAAGGACGCCCGCCTCATCTACGTGGGCAAGAAAGGCGGCGATCACACGCTCCCCCAGGGCGAGATCAACCGGATCCTCGTCGACGAGGCCCTCAAGGGCCTGACCGTTGCCCGCCTCAAGGGCGGGGACCCGTTCATCTTCGGCCGCGGGGGCGAGGAGGCCGAGGTGCTCCGGGAGGCCGGGATCCCCTTCGAGGTCGTCCCGGGCGTGACGTCGGCCATCGCGGTGCCGGCCTTCGCGGGCATCCCGCTGACGCACCGGGGGTACACCTCGACGGTGGCCTTCGTGACGGGGCACGAGGACCCTACGAAGGAAAAGAGCGACATCGACTGGGCGGCGCTCGCCGGCATCGGCACCCTCGTCTTCCTCATGGGGGTCAAGAACCTCGCGAACATCGCGCGGAACCTCGTCGAGGGCGGCAAGGCACCCGAAACGCCCGCGGCCCTGATCCGCTGGGGGACGACCCCCGGGCAGCAGACGCTCACCGGGACGCTGGCCGACATCGCGGCAAAGGCGAAAAAGGAGGGATTCACGCCGCCGTCGATCCTCGTGGTGGGCGAGGTGGTCGCGCTGCGGCCGAAGCTCGACTGGTTCGAGGCGAGGCCCCTCTTCGGCAAGGGCATCGTCGTCACGAGGCCCGAGGAGCAGGCGGGGGAGTTCGCCCGGCTGCTCGCCGCCGAGGGCGCGCAGGCGATCCTCTTCCCCACGATCCGCATCGCCCCTCCCGAGAGGTGGGACGATGTCGACCGGGCCCTTGCGGGTCTGGGCGGGTACGACTGGGTCGTCTTCACGAGCGCAAACGGCGTGAAGCATTTCTTCGCGAGGCTCCGCGCGATGGGCGGGGACATCCGGGATCTGAAAGGGGTCCGCGTCTGCACGATCGGGCCGGCCACGGCGGCGGCCGTCGAGGGCCTGGGCATCCGCGTGGACCTCGTGCCCGGCGAGTACATCTCCGAGGGCGTCGTCCGGGCCTTCGCAAGCGTGGACCTCCAGGGCAGGCGGGTTCTGCTGCCCCGCGCAGCCGAGGCGAGGGACGTCATCCCCGAGGGGCTCGCGAAAATGGGGGCCGCGGTGGACGTGGTGACCGTTTACCGGACGGTTCGCTCCGAGAGCCGCAGGGAGGAGCTGCAGGCGCTGCTCGACGCGGGCCGGGTGGACGTCGTGACCTTTACAAGCCCATCGACGGTGGCTAATTTCAAGCTTATCATGGGTGATGAGGCCCTGCCCGAAAAGGTCCGCATCGCCTGCATCGGCCCCGTCACGGCCGCCGCGGCGACAAGGCACGGCTTCACGGTGGATATCTACCAGGAGACGTTCACCATCCCCGGGATGGTGAAGGCGCTGGTCGAGTATTTTTCAAGGAAGTGATGAATGATCGGGATATCGAAACTGTACTGCGGGGCCGTGGAGGCCGCCGACGTCCTGCGCTACGGGCGCCACTCGGCGAGGCTCCCCTCGCACCTGCTGCAGTTCTCCAGCGACAAGCGGCCCGTCGTCGTCTGGAACGCCACCCGGCGCTGCAACCTCAAGTGCGTCCACTGCTACTCGAACTCGCAGAACATCCTCTACAGCGACGAGCTGACGACCGGGGAGGGCAAGCGGCTCATCGACGACCTGGCCGCCTTCGGCTCGCCCGTGCTCCTGCTCTCGGGCGGTGAGCCCCTCATGCGTCCCGACCTGCCCGAGCTGGCGCAGTACGCCGTGGACAGGGGGATGCGCGTCGTCATCTCCACGAACGGCACCCTCATCACGAAAAAGCTGGCCCGGGTCTTCAGCGACATCGGCCTGTCGTACATCGGCGTGAGCCTCGACGGCCTGCGGGAGGTGCACGACCGCTTCCGGGGCGTCAAGGGGGCCTTCGACAGGACGCTGCGCGGCATCCGCAACGCCCGCGACGCGGGCATCAAGGTGGGCATCCGCTTCACCGTGAGCCGCAAGAACTGGAAGGAGATCCCCGGCATCTTCGACCTGATCGAGAAGGAGAACATCCCGCGCGTCTGCTTCTATCACCTCGTGTACTCGGGCCGCGGCTCGGCCCTCATCGAGGAGGACCTCACCCACGGGGAAACACGGCAGGTGGTCGACCTGATCATGGACCGCACGAAGGACCTCTTCGACCGGGGCATCGAGAAGGAGGTGCTCACCGTGGACAACCACGCCGACGGCCCCTACGTGTACCTGAGGCTCCTCCGCGAGGACCCCCGGCGGGCCGCCGAGGTCCTGGAGCTGCTCCGGATGAACGAGGGCAACAGCTCGGGGCACGGGATCGGCTGCGTGAGCTGGGACGGCGAGGTCCACCCCGACCAGTTCTGGAGGGTCCACTCCTTCGGCAACGTCAAGGAAAGGCCCTTCAGCGAGATCTGGCTCGACACGTCGAACGAGCTGCTCGCGAAGATGAAGGACAAGAAGCCCCACGTCAAGGGCCGCTGCGCGACCTGCCGCTGGCTCGATGTCTGCGGCGGCAACTTCCGGGCACGGGCCGAGGCCGTCACGGGCGATGCCTGGGCGGCGGACCCGGCGTGTTACCTGACGGATGACGAAATCAAGAAATAGGCGTCAGGCATCAGGCTCCAGGCATCGGGAAAGAATCAAGGCCGTTTCCTGCAGCCTGGCGCCCCATGCCCAACGTCGAATGCCCAGTTGAAGGAGGCACCCATGTTTTTCCCCGCATACCGTCCCCGGCGCATGAGGCAAAACGAGAATCTGCGCAGGCTCATCCGCGAGACGAAGCTCTCGGTCGACGATCTCGTCCACCCGCTCTTCGTCGTCCCGGGCAAGGGCGTGAAGAAGCCCATCCAATCCATGCCCGGCAACTTCCAGATGTCCGTCGACCACCTGCTCAAGGAGGTGAAGCAGTCGAGGGACCTGGGCATCCCGGCCGTCCTGCTCTTCGGCATCCCCGACGAGAAGGATGAGAACGCCACGGGCGCCTTTCGGAAGGACGGGATCATCCAGCGGGCCGTCAAGGAGATCAAGGACAAGGTGCCCGACATCCTCGTCATCACCGACCTGTGCTTCTGCGAGTACACGAGCCACGGCCACTGCGGGTGCCTGAAGGACGGCGACGTGGACAACGACGCCACGCTGGAGATGCTGGCCGAGACGGCCGTCTCGCAGGCGAAGGCCGGGGCCGACATCGTGGCCCCCTCGGCGATGATGGACGGCCAGATCGAGGCCATCCGCGACGGCCTCGACGAGGCGGGCTTCGAGAACACGCCGATCATGGCCTACTCGGCCAAGTACGCCTCGTGCTTCTACGGGCCCTTCCGCGAGGCCGCCGAGAGTGCCCCGCGGTTCGGCGACCGCAAGGGCTACCAGATGGACCCGGCCAACAGCGACGAGGCCGTCCGCGAGATCGGGCTCGACATCGAGGAAGGGGCAGACATCATCATGGTCAAGCCGGCGCTGCCCTACCTCGACATCATCCGGCGGGCCCGGGAGGAGTTCGACCACCCCGTTGCCGCTTACAACGTGAGCGGCGAGTTCGCGATGATCAAGGCGGCGGCCCAGATGGGCTGGATCGACGGCGAGCGGGCCATGATGGAGGCGCTCACGGCGATCAAGCGCGCCGGCGCCGACATCATCCTGACCTACTTCGCGCCGGAGGCGGCGAGGGTGCTGCAAAAGTAAAAGCTGGAATCATGGAGTGATGGAATCATGGAAATAATGGGTGTGACAAATAAGCTCATCATTCCAACATTCCAGTATTCCACCACTCCAGATTCGTGATTACATGAAGCCGGAAGAAAGACAGAGATCGGGTCAACCCGGTTCGACGAGCCCCCGCGTGGACCGCATGGTCCTGCCCGGCACGCTGCGCATGGTTGCCTGGGAGGTGACGCGCAGCTGCAACCTCGCCTGCGTGCACTGCCGTGCCTCGTCGGTCCACGGACCCTACGAGGGGGAACTGGAGACGGAGCGCTGCCTGCGGCTTCTCGACGAGATCGCGGCCTTCAGCCAACCGGTCATCATCCTCACCGGGGGCGAGCCGCTTCTTCGCCCCGACATCTTCGAGATCGCGGCCTACGGCGACGCGAAGGGCCTCCGGATGGTCATGGCCACAAACGGCACCCTCGTGGACGATGCCACGGCGCGGAAGATCCGCGAGGCCGGTATCCGGCGGGTGAGCATCAGCCTCGACGGCGCGGATGCCGAGCGGCACGACGCGTTCCGGCAGGTGCCGGGGGCCTTCCAGGGGGCGCTTTCGGGCATCGAGGCCCTGAAGCGCGCCGGCGTCGAATTCCAGGTCAACACGACGATCACGCGCATGAACCTCGACCAGGTGGAGGAACTGCTCGCCCTGGCGCAGCGGCTCGGGGCGGCGGCGCATCACGTCTTCCTGCTCGTCCCCACGGGCCGGGGAAAGGAAATGGCCCACCAGGCCATCTCCGCCGGAGAGTACGAAAAGACGCTGGAGTGGTTCTACGAGGCGGGGCTGTCGTGCCCCATGCAGCTCAAGGCGACCTGCGCGCCGCACTTCTACCGGATCTACCACCAGCGCAAGAAGGAGCGGGCGGCGCAGTCCGTCCCCGAAAACCCCCTGCACGCCATGACGCGCGGCTGCCTCGGCGGCAGCTCCTTCGTCTTCATCTCGCACCGGGGCCAGGTGCAGCCCTGCGGGTACCTCGAGCTCGACTGCGGGCAGCTCAGGGAGACGCCCTTCGAGGAGATCTGGAAAGACTCGAGGATCTTCCGGGACCTGCGGGACCTCCGAAAGTACGGCGGCAAGTGCGGCCGCTGCGAGTTCGTCACCGTCTGCGGAGGCTGCCGGGCCCGGGCCTACGAGAAGACGGGCGATTACCTCGCGGAAGAGCCGCTGTGTGTCTATCAACCAAGGAAAGGCAAAGGGCAAATGGCTCAGGGCGAAAGGGCAAGATGAATCATAAGAAATGCGATGCCTCTTGCTTCCGGCCATTAGCCATTCGCCGTACGCCTGATGCCATTTGTTTATGGACGCCCTCGACAGGAAAATTCTGAACATCCTCCAGACCCGCTTCCCGCTGGTTCCCGAGCCCTACGATGCCGTGGGGCAGGAGGTGGGACTGACGGGCGACGAGGTCATCGAGCGGGTGCGCAGGCTCAAGGCCGAAGGCGTGATCCGGCGGATCGGCGCGGTATTCGACTCCCGGAGGCTCGGCTACGCGAGCACGCTGTGCGCCGCGAAGGTGCCGGAGGAGAAGATGAGGGCCTTCGTGGAGGTCGTGAACGGCTACCCCGGCGTGACCCACAACTACCGCCGGGGGCACGACTACAACGTCTGGTTCACCTTCATCGCGCCGGATGCGGAGGCCCTGGAAGGGGCCCTCGACGAGATCCGCCGCAGGACGGGCGTGCAGGACGTCATCAGCATGCCGGCGGTCAGGACCTTTAAAATCAACGCCACCTTCGAACTATAGAGGGCGGTGGACCGAAGGCACATGGCTCCGGAATCGGGAAGCTGGGAAGTTGAGAAATTGCGAAGCTTGGACCGGCTGAAGCCAAATTCACCGTCTTCGCATTTCCGAGCTTCCTAACTTCAAAGCTTCTTAACTTCCGTCTGTACAGGGTGCCTTGCATCCGGGCATTTTTGACCAGCCGGAAGAACCACCGCATCGGAGGGCTGGAAGGAATTTCCCATGACCGACAAGCCGAAACCCACCCTCTACCTCGTCGACGGCAGCAACTACGTCTACCGCGCCTTCTTCGCCATCCAGGGCCTCACCAACTCGCGCGGCTTCCCGACCAACGCCGTCTACGGGTTCAACAACATGCTCTCCAAGCTCCTGCGGGAGCGCAAGCCCGAGTACATCGCCGTCGTCTTCGACGCGAAGGGCCCGACCTTCCGCAACGAGGCCTTCGAAGACTACAAGGCGCACCGAAAGCCCATGCCCGACGCCCTGAAGCCCCAGATCGCCGTGATCAAGGACCTCGTGCGCGCCTACCGCATCCCCCTGCTGGAGATCGAGGGCATCGAGGCCGACGACGTGATCGGCACCCTGGCCCGGAAGTTCGAGGCCGAGGGCGTGAAGGTGGTCATCGTCTCGGGCGACAAGGACCTCATGCAGCTGGTCTCCGACGGGGTCGTCATGGTCGACACGATGAAGGACAAGACCTATGACGCCGCAGGCGTGGAGGAGCGCTTCGGTGTGGGGCCCGACCGGGTGGCCGAGCTGCTCGGCCTCATGGGCGATGCGTCGGACAACATCCCCGGCGTGCCCGGCGTGGGGCCCAAGACGGCGCTCCAGCTGATCCGGGACTACGGTTCCCTGGAGGGCGTGCTGAGCAATGCGGGAAAGATCCGCAACGAGCGGATCCGCAAGGCCGTCACGGAGCACGCTCAGCAGGCGAGGCTCTCCCGGGAGCTGGCCCTCGTGAGGACCGATGCCGCCGTCGATCTCGACCTCGAGCAGGCGCGCTACGAGGGGCCTGACCGCGAGGCGCTGAAGGCCCTCTTCAAGGAACTGGAGTTCTCCTCGCTCATCCAGGACCTGGAGGTGCGCGACCGCAAGGCGGACGGCAAAGCCCATCTCGTCTCGACGGCGGAGGGGCTTCACGGCCTCATCCGCGGCATCGAAAAGGCCGGGGCCGTTGCCCTTTACCCGGTCCTGACCTCCGAGCTGCCCATGTACGCCGACCTCGTGGGACTCGGCATGGCCTGCGCGCCGGGGGAATCCTTTTACTTGCCCCTCGGGTCCGGCAAGGCGGCCTGGCGCGACCACGCCCTGAAGGAACTCGCGCCGGTTCTTTCCGCCGAGAAGATCCTCAAGCACGGCCACGACCTCAAGAATGCCGTCATCGCGCTCGCCCGGCTGGGGATTCCCCTGCGGGGGGCGGGCGACGACACGATGGTGGCCTCCTACCTGCTGAACCCCTCGAAGAAAAGCCACGACATCACCGAGGCGGCGCGGGAATTTCTCGACCTCGAGCTCACCCCGGCGAAGGAGGTGCTCGGCAGCGGCGCAAAGGCCCTGTCGCCCGCCGACGTGGAGCCCGCGCGCATGGCTCCGTACGCGGGGGAACGCGCCGAGGCCGCCCTGCGGATCCGCCCCGTCGTGGCGGGGAAAATCCGGGAGGCGGCCCTGGAGGATCTCTACAGCAAGGTCGAGATGCCGCTGGTCCATGTGCTGGCCGCCATGGAGCAGCGGGGGGTCCTCGTCGACCGCAAGCAGCTCGCGGAGATGTCGGTCCAGTTCGACGAGCTCCTGTCCCGGTCCGAGGAGAAGATCTACAGCCTGGCCGGCGAGCGATTCAACATCAACTCGCCCAAGCAGCTCCAGGTCATCCTCTTCGACAAGCTCAAGCTCGCCAAGGGACGGAAGATCAAGGAAGGCTACTCCACCGACGTGGAGACGCTCACGACGCTGGCCCAGTCCCACGAGCTGCCCGCCGAGATCCTGGCCTACCGGAGCATCGCGAAACTCAAGTCGACCTACGTCGACGCCCTGCCGGCGATGGTGCACCCGCAGACCGGGCGCATCCACACCTCCTACAACCAGACCGTGACCGCCACGGGGCGCCTCTCGAGCAGCAACCCCAACCTGCAGAACATCCCCATCCGCACCCCCGAGGGCCGGCGGATCCGCCAGGCCTTCGTCGCGCCGCACGGGTGCGTGCTGGTCTCGGCCGACTACGCCCAGATCGAGCTGCACGTGCTCGCCCACCTCTCGGGAGACGAGGCGCTCATCGAGGTCTTCGAGTCGGGGGAGGACATCCACACCCGGACCGCTTCGGCCCTCTTCGGCGTGTTCCCGGAAATGGTCACCCCCGAGCTGCGCCGGCGCGCCAAGGTGATCAACTTCGGCGTGATCTACGGCATGAGCCCCTTCGGCCTCTCCAAGGAGCTCGGGATCAGCCAGGCCGAGGCGAAGGAATACATCGACAGCTACTTCGACCGCTACAAGGGGGTCCGGAAATTCCTCGACGGGATCCTTGAGGATGCGCGCCGCGACAAGTACGTATGCACCCTGCTGAACCGCCGGCGCTACATCCCCGAGATCACGAGCTCCAACGCGGCGCTGCGCCAGTTCGCCGAGCGCACGGCCATCAACGCGCCCATCCAGGGGACGGCGGCCGACCTCATCAAGATCGCCATGATCAACCTGCACGCCCTCCTCAAGAAGCGCCACCCGAAGGCGGCCATGATCATGCAGGTGCACGACGAGCTGGTGTTCGAAGTCCCCGAGGGCGAGAAGAAAGACCTCATGGCCCTCGTGAAGCGCGAGATGGAAGGGGTCATGAAGCTGCGCGTGCCGCTGAAGGTGGAGATCCATGCGGGGCGCAACTGGGACGAGGCGCACTGAGAAGAAGGCAAGACGGTGAGAGGGTAAGAACGTTGGATTGCTCGGAGGCCGAATTCCCGCCCTCGGATTCTCCAACCATACCCTTTAGAACAGAAATTTTCCGAGGAGGTGCCGATCATGAACCTTCTGAGCAGGACAACCTGTGCGGTGGCGGCTGTGTTGACCGTTTGTTTCCTGTCACCCGCGTCGGCGGCGGAGCCGAAGAAACCCCTGACCCTGTACTGGGTGAGCGCGGCGACGCACAACATGGTGATCCCCGGGATGTCCCAGGGGGAGATGTCGGGCCTGCAGGGCATGATCCTGGGCAAGGTGGCCGGGGTCGGCCCGAAGCGGACGCTCCTGCTGCAGCTCAGCGCACCCGGGAATCCCCCGGCATCGCCCGAGGCGGCGCACGACATTCCCCCCGGCATGGAGATGGGCAAGACCCTCCCGCTGCTGATCCCCGAGCGTGAGAAGCCCGTCCGGGGCGAGAGCCCGGAGGAGGGGAAGCCGGAGAAGCCGGAGAAGCCGAAGGCGCGCATGCTTCTTTACTGGGGCTGCAGCGAGACGGTGAGGCCCGGGCAGCCCCGGGTGCTCGACACGGAGAAGATGAGCCCGGCCGACTTCGGGAAAGCCATGGCGGGCCGGACCGGAACGGTGCTGTCTCCCCCGTCTCCGAGGGCGGGGTGGGCCTATGCGGAGTGGCCCAACCGCAGGGATCAGAGGGAGGTGCCGAGGTCGAGCTCCCTCGTGGGGAGCCACTTCGTGCACGGGAACTTCAGCCCCGACATCCGGTTCACCGTCGGCGAGAGGCACGACTTCATGGCGCCCGTGGAATTCACGTCCGTCAAGGGGGGGCTTGCGGACAGCATCGCCTTCGAGTGGAAGAAGATCCCCACGGCGATCGGGTATTTCGCCACGGCGATCGGCCACAGCGAGAAGACGGGCGAGACGATCCTCTGGTCCTCGAGCGATGCGCAGGAACCGGGGTACGGCCTGATGGGCTATCTCACGCCCGCCGACGTGAGCCGGTTCATCCGGGAGAAGGTGGTCATGGGGCCCGAGGTCACACGCTGCGCGATCCCCCGGGGGATTTTCAAGGACGCCGGCGGCGCCGCGCTGCAGTTCATCGGCTACGGCGACGAGCTCAACATCGCGTACCCCCCGAAGCCGAAGGACCCGAAGATTCCGCACGAGTACGTCTGGGCGGTGAAGCTGCGCAACAAGTCGACGGGGATGCTGCCCCTGGGCCAGGAAGGCACGCAGGAGGAGCGCACGAAGGAAAGACAGCCCGCCGAGCAGAAGCCCGAGAGCACCACCGACAAGATGAAGAAGACGCTCGACGTGATCAAGGGGCTGTTCTGAGCCCTCAGCCCGCGAGGGCGGGAAGGCTGCTCGAACAGGGCGACTGCAGGCAGCCGATGAACGCCTCGACCACCCTCGGGTCGAACTGCGTGCCGACGTATCGGCGCAGCTCCGCCACCGCCTCGTCGCGGCTCATGCTCGCGCGGTAGGGGCGGTTGGTCGTCATGGCGTCGTAGGCGTCGGCCACGGCGATCATGCGCGACAGCAGCGGGATCTGCTCGCCCGCCAGGCCGTCGGGGTAGCCCGACCCGTCCCAGTTCTCGTGGTGGTGCCGGATGATCTTGCGCTCCTTCTCGAACAGGGCGATCGGGGTGAGGATGTCGTCGCCGATCGCGCAGTGGTTCTTGATGATGTCGTACTCCTCCCCCGTCAGCTCGTCGGGCTTGAGGAGGATGTGGTCCGGGATCGCGATCTTGCCGATGTCGTGGAGCATGGCGGCGATCTTGAGACACTCGATGTCGTCGGCCGTGCACGCCATGATCTCCGCCGTCCGGACCGAGAATTCCGTCACGCTCACGGAGTGGCGCTCGGTGTACTGGTCCCGCGCCTGGATGGAGGTCACCAGCGCCCGGAAGGTCTCGGCGATGTTCGTGTAGAGGGTCTCGTAGAGGACCTTGTTCTCGAGGTTCAGCGATGCCCGGCGCGCAAGGCTCAGGATGACGTGCAGGTCCTGGTCCGTGAAGCAGGCCCCGTTGCGGCCCTTCCAGAGGCCGAGGATCCCGAAGACGTTGCCGCGGATCGTCAGCGGGGCGCAGAGGATGGACGCCGCGCCGTCGGCGCCGGAGACGTTGCACAGCACGCCGTCCCTCTTCTCGACGACCTCCCGCAGCAGATCCTTCGGCCACGGCACGGCGTGGCGCGGGGGGACGCTGTCGACGCTGCCGGTGAACTTGGGCAGGAACTCGCCGGTGTCCCGGTCGTAGAGCAGGATCAGGCAGTGCTCGCCGCCCGAGACCTTGAGGGCCAAATCGGCGATGACGCGGAAGACGTTGTCGTTGCTCACCCCGAGCCGCTCGATGAAGTCGTAGATGAACCCCTTGGCCGAGATCTGGCGGACCTTGTCGCGCAGCCGCTCCTGCTCGGCCTTGTGCAGGATCCCGTCGGCCGACAGCAGGGACTTTTCCCGCAGGTAGATGTTGACCTTGTAGAGCAGCTCGTCGATCCGGAAGGGCTTCGCGATGAAATCGACGGCCCCCGTCTTCATGGCCGACACGGAGAGGCCGATGGAGGGGTAGCCGGTGATGAGGATGACGGATATCGAGGGGTTGATCTCCCGGATCCGGCCCAGGAGGTCCATCCCGTTCATGCCGGGC
Source organism: Syntrophaceae bacterium (assembly GCA_013177795.1). Lineage (NCBI taxonomy): Bacteria > Pseudomonadati > Thermodesulfobacteriota > Syntrophia > Syntrophales > Syntrophaceae > Syntrophaceae bacterium. Next base: position 711,327 of record JABLXY010000003.1, read on the forward strand.
ATGTGGATGTCGCTGATGACCAGGTCGTAGAGGTTGGAGCGAAGGGCCTCCAGGGCCTCCTTTCCGTCGGCGGCCTCGGTGGCGATGTATTCACCCCCTTGCCGCAGGGCCTCGACGATGAGGCTGCGCACGGAAGGGTCGTCGTCGACGACGAGGATCGTCCGCTTGACGGACGAGGGCACGGGCATGATCCTGAACTCGTTTCCGGCGGCCTGCATCCCGTTCATCCTGGCGATCCCGTCCCTCGCGTCGATCCCGTCGCGTCAGCCGGGGGCAGTCGTGGGGCGGCGGCCTTCTCCAGTGGCGACGGCCGGTCACATGCGGTCTCCAACCAGGCGTACCGGGGTCATGTGATGAAGGGCGTTCAGCCCGCTCCGGGTCGGTCCCCCGCTCAGCGAATCGCGTCGGGTTCTATTTGGATTTATTGCCTTTCAGGAGGATGTCCATCAGGCTGTAGGAGATCCTGTCGTAGACCTCCGTTTTATGCTGCTCGGTGCCGAGCGATACCACGTCAGCGTACCGCGGGGTTGTCTTCGGACCCTCCCCGGACGCTGCGGGCTTCTCTGCGGCCTTGCTCTGCCGGCTGTAGGCCTTGAGGATGTTGTCGATCTGGTACGTCGATATGGTCATCGCCGGGCTCACGGTTTTGTCACAATGGAGATCGGTCCGGCGGGTCAAAACTTTAGGGCTTTGTGCCGCCCCGCGGTGCACGATCCCCCCGTCCCGGCACTCTCGATAATTCTGGTTGACTAATGTCAAAATTTTGTTAACATCCCGGGTTGCTTTAAGATCACGCGATACATACGATCCCTCCGCCAGGGGCTTCCCTGCCAGGGCCGGGGCACCGCCCGACCCGCCGGAGGGGCTTTTGAAGGCGTCCGGATCGCCCGTCACCCGACAACACCCACCCCCGAGGAGCGGTAGTAGAGCCGGCCATGGCAGACAGCAAGATCAAGAAGGAAATGAAGAACATCCGGATCCTCATCGCCGAGGACAACGAGTTGAGCCGGGACAACCTCTCGGAATTGTTGAAAAGTTACGGATACGAGGTCAAGGGCGTCGGCGACGGCCGCCAGGCCATGGACGTCTTCATCGAGGACAAGTACGACCTCGTGATCACGGACCTCAAGATGCCCCACGTCGACGGCCTCCACTTGCTGAAGTTCGTCAAGGAGGTCAACCCCGAGAGCATCGTCATCATGATCACGGGCTACGGCACGGTCAACTCGGCCGTCGAGGCCATGAAGCTGGGCGCCTTCGACTACATCACCAAGCCCCTGAAGGACGACATCGTCAAGCTCACCATCGACCGTGCCCTGTCCTTCGCCAAGCTCAAGGAAGAGAACATCGCGCTGAAGGACCACCTGAAGAAGAAGTACGACTTCGGCAAGATCATCGGCTTCAGCGACAGCATGCGGAAGGTCTTCGACAACATCGAGAAGGTGGCCGCCTCGGACAGCACCGTCGTCATCTACGGGGAGAGCGGGACGGGAAAGGAACTCGTCGCCCGGGCCATTCACTTCAACAGCGACCGCCGGAGCTTTCCCCTCGTGCCGGTCAACTGCGGCGCCATTCCCGAGGAGCTCCTCGAGAGCGAGCTGTTCGGGCACGAGAAGGGGGCCTTCACGGGCGCCATCAAGAGCCGGGTGGGCCGCTTCGAGCTGGCCCAGGGCGGGACGATCTTCCTCGACGAGATCGGGGACATGAGCCCCGCACTGCAGGTCAAGGTCCTGCGCGTCATCCAGGAGAAGCAGTTCGAGCGCATCGGCGGGGTCAAGACGATCAACGCCGACGTGCGGATCATCTGCGCCACGAACCAGGACCTCGAGAAGGCCGTCCAGGAGAAGCGGTTCCGCGAGGACCTGTTCTACCGCATCAACGTCATCCCCATCTACCTGCCGCCCCTGCGGGACCGGAAGATGGACATCCCCGTCCTGGTCAACCACTTCCTCCAGAAGTTCAACAAGCTCAAGAAGAAGAACGTCAAGGGGCTCACCCCCGAGGCGACCAATTACATGATGCGCTACTCCTGGCCGGGAAACGTCCGCGAGCTGGAAAACCTCATCGAGATGCTCGTCGTCATGCGGGAGGACGGCATGATCAGGGTCGAGGACCTGCCGCCCAAGATCCTCAGCGTCGGGAAGGGCAAGAGCGAGGTGCTGAGCGTCGTCGACATCCCCGAGGACGGCATCGAGTACAACGGGGTGGTCGACCAGTTCGAAAAGGACCTCCTCCTCAAGGCCCTGGAGAAGACGGGCGGGGTGAAGAACCGCGCCGCCAAGCTGCTCAACCTGAACCGGACCACGTTCGTCGAAAAGCTCAAGCGCTTCAACATCAGCTAGCGGGCTTGTGAAAAACGCCCATCTGCGGCGTTCCTTCATCCCTCGTCGCTGCGACGCCCGTCCCGTCTTCTCAGTCTATTCCGTCTGTTCCGTCGAAAAGGGCGCCGGGGAGAATGCTCTCCCCGGTTTTTTCATGCTTTGCGCCTGCAGGCCCGAGGGTTTCGGCTTCGATCGTCAATATTTTGACAAGCCCCTCAAGTTTCCGTGGATCGGGTCGACGGGCGCACGGGGCGCCATGCCCTGCTTCCGCTGCCGGCGGCCCCTGCACGCCGCCGCCCGGTGCCTGAACCCCTCCTGCCCCCGCCCCCATCCCCCCCAGCCCCGTCTTTTCCATGGCATAACCATTGCTTTCTTCCGGTCAGGCGGTGGTGTGCCCGGCGCGGCCCGCACCGCGGAAAACGGGAGCGACCATGAAAAAACGCCTTTTTGCCTGCCTGGCTCTCCTCCTCTTACTGGCCCTCGACCCGCCTGCGGCCTCTGCCCGGAGAGGCGCGGAGGTCTTCAGCCTTCACGTGGGCTCTTACGCGAGCGCCGAAAAGGCCGCCGAGCAGGTCAGGCTCCTGCAGGGCAAGGGGTGCGAGGCCTTCGCCGATAAGCCCGACGGCAGGGACGGGAAGGTGCGCGTCTACGTGGGCCGCTTTGCCGATCCGCAGGAGGCGGCCCGCGAGGGGTCAAGGCTCGAGCAGAAGAAGATCATCCGCTTCTTTGCCGTCCGGCCCGTCCGCGCAGCCGAGGCGCCGAAGAAAGCCCTTGCCGCGCGGGAGCCCGCCGCCCCGGCGGGTCCGAAAGCTCCCGACACCCCGGCCCTGAAGGACACGAAAATCCACCCCCAGGTGAAGATCGAAACGGCGGCCCCGGGAGCATCCCGGCCGGGAAAGAAACCCCCTCTCTTCGCCCCGAGGCTGGAGTCGGCTGCGGGCGACTCGGTGACGGCGGGACTGCCGGAACCGGAGTACTTCAAGTTCGAGCCCTTCGAGGCGGGCGCACGTCCCCGCGCGGAGAGCGGCCGGGCGGGTGCCGGCCTTGCGGAAGACGAGGCCCTCTACGCCGAAGCGGTGGAACTGTACCGAAAGGGCAAGTACAGCACGGCCATCGACACGTTCCGGTCCTATATCCGTCAGTTCGCGGGCGGGCCCCGGTCGAAGGCCTGTTTTTACTGGATTGCCGAGTGCCACAGCCAGATGAAGGACCCGGCGAAGGCCGACGAGGCCTTCGCAGAGGCCGTCAGGCGCTGGCCCGACTACCGGGACATCCCCCGGGAGACCCTCGTGAGCCTGGGGTTCCATCATTTCCGGCGGGGCGCCTTCGACAGCGCCATCGAGGTCTTCTCGTACACGATCAATCTCTACCCCCAGGACCCCTTCCGCAAGGAGATGAGCTACCTGATCGCCCGCTCGCTCACCGAGATGCAGCAGTACGAATCGGCCCTCCGGGCCTACAGCGCGGTGATCGAGAAGTACCCCGACACCAAGGAAGCCAAGGAGAGCGCCGTCATCATGGCCAACATCGGGGTCAGGAGCCCCGGGCTGAAGCTCCCGGCCCTCATGGCGGGCGCGGAAAACTATCTGGACCCCGTTGCGGCCTACGACAGGGTGCTCGCGAAGGACCTCCCGAACCCGGAGCTGGCGGAGCGGATCCTCTTTCAGAAGGCCTATGCCCTGTACCAGCGGAAGCAGTACCGCGAGGCGTTCCAGGCCGGCTTTGAACAGCTCAGGCGCTTCCCGAACGGCCCGTGCCGGGACGCGGGGCTGCAGACCCTCAAGGGGAGCACGGAAAGGATGGTCGACGAGGACTACGGCAGGGGGGATTACCTCCGCGTGGCCGATACCTTCCTGTCGGCCTACGAGGGCGCATGGGTGAAGTCCGTCGACTTCGCGACGGGCTACCGGATCGCCGACAGCCTGCGGCGGGTCGGCCTGTACCGCGAGGCGCGCCGCGTGGCCGACCACCTGCTGATGACCGAGCGGGACGGCGGGAACCGAAACGCCCTGCTGCTGCTCGCGGCCGACGTGAGCCTCCGCGGGGGGCACGCCGACGAGGCGGAACGCATTTTGACGGAGCTCTCCCGGCAGGCGGCGGTGCTCGGCCGGGAGGACAGGCAGGCGATGCAGCGGCTCCAGGGGGACATCTACCTGAAGAAGGGGCTCTACCCGAAAGCGGCGGCCTCCTATGCCGACGTCCCGGCCGCGGACATGCCCGACGCGGCCGCCCTGCACCGCAGCTACGGCGTCGCCCTGCGGTTCAGCGATGACTGCCCGTCGGCGCTGCAGCAGTTCCAGATGGCCATCCGCCGAGCCGAGAAGGACAGGGCCGCGCACGGCAGGGCTCTCCAGGACGCGCTGGCCGGCTCCGGGGACTGCCACCTGCAGAGCCGCAATTACGCCGAAGCCGTCTCAGCCTACAGGCAGGCCGTCGAGGCCGCCCAGGGGGGGGCGCAGAACCCCTGGACCCTCTACCACCTCGGCAGGAGCTATGTGGGGATGAACAACCTGGCCGAGGCCAACCGGGTGTTCTCGGAGCTGAAGGTCCGGACCGGCGACGACTTCTGGAACAAGACGATCGACTACACCCTCTCCGAGGCCGCATGGACGGAGAAGTACCGAAAGTACCTGCAGGCGAAGTAGGGCCCATGCTGAACCGCAATGCGCACAGGCCGGACGGGACGGCGGAAGGCCCCGGCGGCGGGATCGACGTCCTGCAGAGGTCCTTCGAGAGCTTCAACGTGGCCACCCTGAAACTCCAGGAGGCCTTCCGGAGCCTCGAGACGAAGTTCGAAAGCCTCAACCGGGAGCTGGAGCAGAAGAACCGGCGCCTCGAAAGCCTGCTTGCCGAGAAGGAGGAGGTCCGCAGCGAGCTCGAGACCATCCTCGAGAGCCTGACCACGGGGGTCATCGTGACGGACCTGCAGGGCCGCATCACGAGGATGAACGGCTGTGCCGTCCGCCTTACCGGGACGGAACCCGGGGCCGCGGGGCCGCGGGTCGCCGAACTCCTTCTCGGGTCGCCGGAGACGGGCGGGACCGGGGCGCCCCCGGCCCGGGGCATTCCGGGCAAGCGCAAAATCCGCCTCGGGGAGAACATCCTCGAGGTTCTCACGGCCCCCGTTTCCGCCGGGGACGGCAGCAGGCTGGGGACGGTGCACATCCTGCTCGACGTGACCCGGGTCGAGAGGCTCGAGGAGATGGCCAAGCGCACGGAGAAGTTCGCCGCCATGGGGGAGATGGCGGCCAACATCGCCCACGAGGTCCGCAACCCCCTCGGGAGCATTGCCCTGTCGGCCTCGCTGCTCCTGAAGGGCCTTGCCGACGAGAAGAGCCGGGACCGGGCTTCCCGCATCCTCCATTCCGTGCGCAGCGTGGACAACAAGATCGCCAACCTGCTGCTCTTCACCCGCAAGCCGGAGCCGCAGTTTCGCAACCTGCGCCTGCACGACGTCCTGCGGGACATCCTCCGTTTCTCCGGCGAGATCCTCGAGAAGGAGGGCATCCGGCTCAACGTGCGCCTGGCCGACGGCGAGCCCGTCGTCCGCGCCGACGGGGAACTGTTGCAGCAGGTGCTCCTCAACATGATTCTCAACGCCGTCCAGGCCATGCGCGGGGGCGGCGAGCTTTCCTTCGAGACCCGGCTGCACCGCGACCCGGCGCTCACGCCGGGCATGGAGCGGACGATCGAGCTGCGCATCGCCGACACGGGTCCGGGGATCCCCGAGGCGGACCGGAAGCGGATTTTCGACCCCTTCTTCAGCACGCGCGAGGGGGGCAGCGGCCTCGGGCTTGCCATCGTGCACAACATCATCGACCTGCACCGCGGCTCCGTGGATGTGGAGCGCGGGGAGCGGGGCGGGAGCGTGTTCACCATCCTCCTGCCGCTCGCGGAAACGAATGCAGAAGGCGGGGCGGCAATAGGGCAAGAAGATAGGAATCGGAGATGACGGAAGCGGACACGAAGTGCAGGCCCATCCTCGTCGTCGACGACGACCCCTACATGCGGACGTCGCTCACGGACTGCCTCGTGAGCTGCGGCTGGCCTGTGGAGACGGCGGCCGACGGGGCCGACGCCCTGGCGAAGTTCCGCAAGGGGGCCTACGAGATGGTCATCACGGACGTCCGCATGCCCAAGATGGGCGGGCTGGAGCTGCTGAAGAACGTGAAGGGCCTGTCCCCCGACACTCCCGTCATCGTCATCACCGCCTACGGGACCGTGAACACGGCCGTGGAGGCCATGAAGCAGGGCGCGGCGGACTTCGTCATGAAGCCCTTTTCGCTCGACGATCTCGAAGTGGTGGTTCGGAATGTCCTCGAGCGGGGCCTGCAGCCGGACGTCGCCCGCGCAGATGTGCAGGAGACGGGAGGCGCGGCCCGCCCGGCGCAGCGGCCCATCGTGACGGAGGACGCCCGGATGGCCGAGCTCCTGGAGTTTCTCAAGAACATCGCGAAGAGCCGCTCGAGCGTCCTCATCCAGGGCGAGAGCGGGACGGGCAAGGAGCTGCTGGCCCGGTTCATCCACTACCACAGCCCCCGGCGGCACCAGCCCTTCGTTGCCGTCAACTGCGCGGCCATCCCCCACACGCTCCTGGAGAGCGAGATGTTCGGCTACGAGAAGGGCGCCTTCACGGGCGCCGCCCAGCGCCGGATCGGCAAGTTCGAGCTGGCCGACCGCGGGACGCTTCTGCTCGACGAGGTGAGCGAGATGGACATGCCGCTGCAGGCGAAGCTCCTGCGTGTGATCCAGGAGTGCGAGATCGACCGGCTCGGCGGCAAGGACCCCATCCCCGTGGACGCGCGGATCATCGCGACGACCAACGCGGACCTCAAGGCGTGCATCCGGGAGAAGAAGTTCAGGGAAGACCTCTACTACCGGCTCAACGTGATCCCCGTCCGCGTCCCGCCGCTGCGGGAGCGCAAGGGCGACATCGCGGCCCTGGCGGGGCACTTCCTTGCGAAGTACGCAGCCGAGAACGGCAGGAAAAAGCCGGTCCTCACCCCCGAGACCCTGGCGGCGCTTGCCGCCTACCCCTGGCCGGGCAACGTGCGGGAGCTGGAAAACGTCATCGAGCGCGCCGTGCTCGTGTGCCCGGGCGATGCGCTCGAGCCGCATCACCTCGACCTCGACGGAGGCGGGATCGAGTCGGGGGCCGCAGGTCCCGAGCCGCCGTCCCCGGCGGGCGGGGCGACGACCCTGCGCGACATGGAGAAGCATCTCATCTTCAGCACCCTGAAGAGGGTCCGGGGCAACAAGACGAAGGCCTCCGAGATCCTCGGGATCAGCGTGCGGACGATGCGGAACAAGCTCAACGAGTACAAGCTCGAACAGGGCTCGCCGGACGCCGGGGCCGATGCCTGACGGCTTCCCGCCCGCTGTCCCAAAATGGCCTATCTGCCTGTTTCTCCGAACACTTTTCTTTGGCACATGCCTTGCAAAGTTTTCCCACGGATTCTCTGAACGGGGAAAAATCTGCATGGACATCCTCTTCGGCAAAACGATCAACATGCTCTCGGACATCGTGGGGGCCCGGTCGCAGCGGCACCAGGTCCTGGCCTCGAACGTGTCCAACATCGACACGCCGGGCTACGAGCCCAAGGATGTGGACTTCGAGAACCTGATCGCCTCGATGCAGCAGAAGGGCGTCCGCCTGGCCCGCACGCACGGGAAACATTTGCCTGCCCAGACGGCGGGGGGTAGCCTCTCCGTGGTCCGGACGGGGGAACAGGTGAGCCTGGACCGCGAGATGGTCGCGATTGCCGAGAACCACCTCATGCACAACGCCGCCGTCGAGATGCTGGCGCGCAAGTTCAGGAAACTCCAGATCGTCCTGAGGGAGGGCAAGTAATGGATTTCATCACGTCCTTTGACATCTGCGCGTCGGGGCTGACGGCCCAGCGCAAGAAGATGGACGTCATCGTGAGCAACCTCGCCAACGCGAGCACGATCCAGACCCCCGAGGGGGGCCCCTACAAGAGAAAAGTCGCCGTGCTGGCCGCGGAGCCCGTGCGGGGCAAGTTCGGCGCGGCCCTCCAGGATGCGCTCTCCCAGGTGAAGGTGACGGAGATCGTCGAGGACGGGGAGGGGCTCAAGAAGGTCCACGACCCCGCCCACCCCAACGCCGACGAGCAGGGGTTCGTCACCTACCCGAACGTGAACGTGGTCACGGAGATGGCCGACATGATCACGGCCAACCGGGCCTACGAGGCCTGCGTGACCGCGCTGGACGCCTCGAAGAACATGGTCCTCAAGGCCCTCGACATCGGCAAGTAACGAATCCGGGAAGGTCCGGGGCGCAAACCGGCCCCGGACGGTGAAGGAGCACGACCCATGAACAAGATCACGACGCGTCACGACGTCCAGGCGCCCCTGGCGCAGGCCCCGCGGCCTGCCGGGAGCGCAGCGGGCGGGCCGCAGGGCTCGTTCGGGGAGATGCTGAAGCAGGCGGTCAGCGAGATCAACCGGCTGCAGAACAGCGCCGACAAGGCGATCACGAACGTCCAGCTCGGCCAGTCGGGCAGCATCCACGAGGCCATGATCGCCCTCGAGAAGGCCGATCTGTCCTTCCGGGCCATGATGCAGGTCCGGAACAAGATCCTGGAAGCCTACCAGGAAGTGATGCGGATGCAGGTGTAACGTTCAGGGTTCCGCCCTCTGTCATCTGCGGCTCCTGCTCGACCTCGACCTGGATTGCGCGCTCCGATGACGGGTACCGAAATTCTTCTGACGGATAGAGGGATCAACCGCCCATGGCTCAGCTCGTCTCGCAGATGTGGAAGGGGTTCCAGTCCCTTCCGGTCCCCCGGAAACTCACCATCCTCGCGGCGGCGGCCGCCACGCTCGTCAGCATCGCGCTGGCCGTCGTCTTCATCAACCAGCCGGACTACAAGGTCCTCTTCACGAACCTCTCCGCCGAGGACGCCGGCCAGATCACGTCGAGGCTCCAGGAGAAGAAGATTCCCTACCAGCTCTCACCCGGCGGCGACACGATCTCGGTGCCCGCAGAGCAGGTGTCGCAGCTCCGGCTGGAGCTGGCCGCCTCGGGCCTGCCGAAGGGCGGCGGCGTCGGCTTCGAGATCTTCGACACGAAGAACCTGGGCGTCACCGAGTTCGTCCAGCAGCTCAACCTCCAGCGCGCCCTCCAGGGTGAGCTGACCCGCACGATCAACAGCCTCGACGAGATCCAGCAGAGCCGGGTGCACCTGGCCATCCCGAAGAAGTCCCTCTTCGCCGAGGACCAGAAGAAGCCCACGGCGTCTGTCATCGTGAAGCTCAAGAGCGGGCGCAGCCTGAGCGAGCAGCAGATCCAGGGCATCGCCCACCTCGTCTCGAGCTCCATCGAGGGGATGAGCCCCCGGGACGTCATGATCGTGGACTCGAGCGGAAAGGTTCTCTCGAAGGTGACCGAGGGGGGCGGGGTGGCCCAGCTGTCCAACTCCCAGATCGAGTACAAGAAGAACGTCGAGAAGGACCTCACGAGCCGCATCACCTCCATGCTGGAGAAGGTCGTCGGCGAGGGGAAGGCCGTCGTCCGCATCTCCGCCGACCTGGACTTCCGGGTCATGGAGAAGACGGAGGAGAAGTACGACTCCGAGGAGCCCGCCATCCGCAGCGTGCAGCGCTCGCAGGAGAAGTCGGGCAGCACGTCCGGCTCGATGGGCGAGAGCTCCGTCGCGCTGACGGCCCGGCAGGCGGCGGCGCCCGCTGCGCGGCCGGCCGGGACGAACCGCGAGAAGTCCGACGAGACGATCAACTACGAGATCAGCCGCACGGTCCACAAGACCGTCATGCCCGTGGGGGACGTCAAGAAGCTCTCCATCGCCGTGCTCGTCGACGGCACGTACGCGAAGAACGACAAGGGGGTCGAGGAGTACCAGCCGCGCCCCGAGAAGGAACTGGCGGCGCTGGAGGACCTCGTGAAGAAGTCCGCCGGGTTCGATGCGAAGCGGGGCGACCAGGTCGTCGTGTCCAACGTCCCGTTCAAGAAGGTGGACCTGTCCTCCGATATGCCCGAGAAGTCCTGGCTCGACAGGCTGGCGCCCTTCCTGCCGCTGGTCCGCTACCTCGTGATCCTGGCCGTGGTGGTCCTGGCGGCGCTCTTCGTCGTCAAGCCCCTCGTGCGCATGCTCGCCGAGCGGGGCCGGCAGGTGGAGGTGTCGGTCCGTGAAGTGCCGGCCGCCGCGGGCGAAATCAAGGGGGGAGACGGCGTGACGCTCTCGCTGGGCGCCCCGCAGGCGTCCCGCGAACTGACGGAGGCCGACATCGTGCGGCACATGGCCTCGGCGGACGCCAAGCGCTTCGCCGAGCTGCTGCGGAATTGGATAAAGTGACAGGCTTCAGGCACCAGGCACCAGGCGTCAGGCCTGTTCGGAATTCTTCCCTCGAGCCTCATGCCCAATGCCTGATGCCCAGGGTTTTTCTATGACCAACGAAGAAAAGGCAGCCATCCTTCTGCTCTCCCTCGACGAGGAGCTCGCGGCGGCGGTGATGAAGAACCTCCGGGCCTCCGAGGTCCGCCGCATCAGCAAGTACATGAGCCGGATCACGAGCATCTCGGCGAGCGACGTGCAGAACGTCGCCAGGGAATTCTGCGACCTCGCGAAGGAAAAAGGCGGGATCGTCTCGGTCAAGGAGGACGTGGCGAAGAACATCGTCCTCAAGGCCCTGGGCCCCGAGCAGGCCGGGAGCATCCTCACCGCCCTGGAGGACGAGAAGGGCAAGATCAGCGAAAACCCCATCTTCGAGAAGCTGCGGGACATCGACCCCAAGCTGCTCAAGGAGTTCACGAAGATGGAGCACCCGCAGACGACGGCGCTCATCCTTGCGCACCTGCGCCCCGAGCAGGCCGCGGAGATCATGGAATCCCTCTCCCCGGAGATGCAGATCGAGATCGTCCGGCGGATGGCGAATCTCAAGAGCGTGCCCACGGACCTGATCGAGGACGTGGCCGAGACGCTCGAGAGCGAGCTGATCTCCGGGGCCGCCAACGAGAAGGAGATCGGCGGCGTGCGGCTCATGGCGGAGATCCTCAACCGGATGAACCGCACGAGCGAAAGCGCGATCATTTCCTCGCTCGACGGCACGGACCCGGAGCTGGCCGCGGAGATCCGCGGGCTGATGTTCACCTTCGACGACATCCTGAAGCTCGACGACCGCAGCATGCAGGAGCTGCTGCGCGAGGTCTCGAGCGAGGACCTCGCCCGGGCCCTCAAGGTCGTCGTCGCGGAGGGCCGCGAGAAGGTCTTCAGGAACATGTCCAAGCGCGGCGCCGAGATGCTGAAGGAAGACATCGAGATGATGCCGCCCGTGCGTCTCTCCGAGGTGGAGAAGAGCCAGCGGGCCATCCTGGACATCTGCAAGCGGCTCGAGGCCGAGGGCCGCATCCAGCTGCTGCGCGAGGAGGGCGATGCGTTCGTCTAACCGGGTCATCAAGTCCCAGAACGTCAAGATCGTCGACGCCCCCCGGACGGAAAAGCCCCGCTTCGTGCCGGCCGACTTCGGCTGCGAGAACCTCTCCCAGGGCCCGGTGCCGCGGCGCTCGCGGATCGAGGAAATCCTCGTCGAGTCGGAGAGGAAGATCGAGGCCGCCGTGAAGCATGCCTACGAGAGGGGGCATGCCGAGGGGTTCCGCAAGGGATGCGAAACGCGGGAAAAGGAACTGGCCGCCACGGCCGAGGCGCTCAAGAAGCTGCTGCTCGAGGTCGAGAACATCCGCCGCAGCATCCTGGAGCGCGGGGAGGCGAAGGTGCTCAAGCTCGTCATCGCCGTGGCCCGGAAGGTCATCCGGCGGGAGGTGGCGATGGACCGCGACGTGATCCTCGGCGTCCTGCGCGAGGCCGTCAAGAACGTCCTCGACCGCGACCGCATCAAGATCCGGCTCAACCCGCGGGACCACGAGCGGGTCTCGAAGCTGACCCCGGGCCTCATTGCGGGCTTCGAGGGGATCCGGTCGATCACCCTGGAGGCGGACCCGGGCATCAGCGCCGGCGGCGCCGTGATCGAGACGGCCTTCGGCGAAATCGACGCCACCCTGGAGCAGCAGCTCGAGGAGATCCTGAAGGCGTTTTTGCAAAACGGGCAAAAGGCATAAGGCAAAGGGCGAAAGGCGACGCGGAAAAAATTCTTTTCAAGCCCTTACGCCATCGGTCCCTGCGCCTGAGGTATTTTGATGACCCTGGACTTCAACCGCTACAACCGCATTCTCGACCAGATCAACCCGATCAAGGTCAACGGGACGGTGAGCGAGATCATCGGCCTCATGGTCGAGGGGCACGGACCCGCGAGCTCCGTGGGCGAGATGTGCAACATCTTCGCCAACGGCGGCGCCTGCGAGACGCTCCGCGCCGAGGTGGTCGGCTTCCGGAAGGGAAAGGTCCTCCTCATGCCGCTGGACCACCTGCAGGGCGTGGGCCCGGGCTGCAAGATCGTCTCGCTGGGGCGCAAGGCGTCCATCGCCGTGGGCAAGAAGCTCCTGGGGCGGATCATCGACGGCCTGGGCAACCCGATCGACGGCCGCGGCCCCATCGAGCCGGAGGACGACTATCCGCTCTATGCCGAGCCGATCAACCCCCTGAAGCGGGGGCGGATCGTGGAGCCCATGGACCTCGGCATCCGCGCCCTCAACGGCCTGCTGTCCTGCGGCAAGGGCCAGAAGATGGGCATCTTCTCCGGCTCCGGCGTGGGGAAGAGCATTCTCATGGGGATGATCGCCCGCTACACGAAGGCCGACGTCAACGTGATCGGCCTGATCGGCGAGCGGGGGCGCGAGGTCCGCGAATTCGTCGAGAAGAACCTGGGGCCGGAAGGCCTGAGCCGCTCCGTGGTCATCGTGGCCACCTCGGACCGCCATCCGCTGATCCGCATGCGCGCGGCCTACGTGGCCACGTCCGTGGCCGAGTACTTCCGGGACCAGGGCGCCGACGTGCTGCTCATGGTGGACTCGCTCACCCGCTTCGCCATGGCCCAGCGGGAGGTCGGCCTCTCCGTGGGCGAGCCGCCGGCCACGAAGGGCTACACGCCATCCGTCTTCAGCCTCCTGCCCAAGCTCCTGGAGCGGACGGGTCCCGTTGAGGGCCGGGGGAGCATCACGGGGCTCTACACCGTGCTCGTCGAGGGCGACGACTTCAACGAGCCGATTGCCGACGCGGCCCGCTCCATCCTGGACGGTCACATCGCCCTGTCGCGCGCCATCGCCGCGAAGAACCACTACCCGGCCGTGGACGTGCTCGAGAGCGTGAGCCGCGTGATGATCGACATCGTGGACGGCGAGCAGCGCAGGCGGGCCAACGAGCTGCTCAACATCATCGCCACCTACCGGAAGGCCGAGGACCTCATCAACATCGGCGCCTACGTCGCGGGCAGCAGCCCCGAGATCGACCACGCCATCCGGATGATCGACCGGGTCAACGCCTACCTCCGGCAGGACATGAGCGAGAAGGTGAGTTTCGAGGAGAGCCGCAGGCAGCTGCTTGCGCTGTTCGAGTGAGAGGTGAACAAACCTCTGCGGTGGTGCGGCTCGTAATGTCCGGGAAGATACGAAGTTGGGAAGTTGAGAAGTTTGGAATGCGCTACGGCACGACATGTCCTTTTCGCTTCTCCAAGCTTCAGAGCTTCAAAACTTCTCAGCTTCGCAGGCTGCGGCCTTTCATCGAGACATCTCTCCGACATACAGGAGGGATGAACGACAGGAGTACAGGGTGTTCCGGTTCCGGTTCGAACAGGTCCTGAATGTGCGGAAGCTCGCGGAGGAGCAGATCTTGCAGGAGTTCTCCGAGCAGGTCCGGGACCTCGAGCGCCAGAAGGAGCGGCTCCGGTCGATCCGCGGCGAGAAGGCCTCCGTGCTGGCCGGACTGATGCGCCGCCGGGAAGGGACGCTCAACGCGGGCGAGATCGGCCTGGCCTTCGGGTACCTCCGGACCCTCCGTCAGCGGGAGGTGGCCCAGGCGGTGCTGGTCGCCGACCGCGAGAAAGCCCTCGAGATCAAGCGGGATGAGCTCACGGAGGCCATGAAGCGGCGAAAGATCATGGAGATCCTCAAGCAGAAGAAGTTCGATCAGTACTGGAAAGAGTGGACCCGCAAGGAGTCCGTGGAATTGAACGAGCAGGGAATCATCCGCTTTCTGAAGAGGTCCGGCGATGAGAAGGCTGATCATCATCTGTGAGATCCTCGTCGTGGCGCTGATCGTCGTCAAGCTCGCCGCCGCCGGGGGCGTCCTGCAGACGTTCATGCCCCATGCCGCGGCGGTCCTCGACCCCGATCACGCGATCGCCAACGTGGCGCAGAAGGCGCCGGAGAAGGGGGCCCCGCCGCAGCCCGCGGAGGACGCCCTGGCGAGGGAGCGCAAGCTCGCCGCGGCGCTGGCCGAGCGCGAGAAGCAGCTCGACGGCCGCGAAAGCGCGATCCGGGAGGAGGAGAAGAGGCTGCAGGCCCTGAAGGGGGAGATCGTCGCCAAGATCGACGCGCTCAAGGGCCTCGAGGACAGGCTCTCGGGCATGCTCGACGCCGTGAAGGCGGCCGAGGACAAGCGGCTCCGCGACCTCGCCACCGTCTTCGAGGCCACGCCGCCGGCCCAGGCGGGCCCCATGCTCGAGAAGATGGACAGGAAGCTTGCCGCCGGGATCATCATGAACATGAAGAGCAAGAAGGCGGGCGCAATCTGGGGACACCTCAGCGCCCAGCGGGCCGCCGAGATCGCCAAGGAGATCACGGGCACCCCGAACCGGCCGGAGCCGGCGCAGTAGGCTGCTTCGCAGCAGGCAAAAGGCTCAGATCAAGAGGCGACAGGGCCCCGGAGAGGACGCATAAAGCGGGCACATTGCATGGGGACGGTCAGTCCATCGGACGATCGATCCCTTTTTTTATGCCCCCGTCGACCCGGACCCGGGAAGCCTAGAAGACGCCCGAGAAGCCGGTCCACTGGTCCTTCCGGGGGTCCATCCTCTGCTCGAAGCGGTCGGTCCCCCGGAAGCAAAACTCGATGTGCCCGGGGTCGATGGTGCCGTCGGCCGCGGCGTTCTGGCGGACGGTGAAGAAGACCGTGGCGGTGAGGTTCCGGGAATCGTAGCTGACAAAGTCCGGCAGCATCGCGACGGAGATCTCCGTCGACGGGACCGGCAGGCCGAAATTGTAGAGTCCTGCCCCACCTCCCTGGGACCTGCGGATGGTCCAGTTCGTCGTCGTCTCCACGGATTCCCGGTCCATCTCCTTGTCGAACTGGAACTTCACCCAGAAGGTCTTCGAGGCGCCGGCGGCGGAAAGCTCGGCATCGAGACTCGAGACCGCCGTTCCCGCGGGCAGGCTGTAGGGGAACGAGCTGTTGGCGTAGGCCAGCACGAATTTCGGCGGGTCGGCCTTGTAGATGTAACGGCTCAGGATGTCCGCCAGCGCAGGGGCCTTCGACTCGAGGAGCCTGACGGTGTCCTGGGCGAGGTCGATCTCCCCCCGGTCGGCGTACACGTATCCCAGCTCGGCGTAGGCGTCCCAGAAGTCCCTCTTCTTGTCGATGGCCGCCTTGAACTCGCGGACCGCCGCCTCCGTGTCGCCCTGCCGGGCATAGGTCTGGCCGAGGCCCAGGTGCGCGGCGGGGTCGTCGGGCAGCATGAGCCGCACCCGCATGAACTCCTGCTCGGCATCGCCCAGGCGGCCCGCCTGCAGGTAGGCCTCGCCGAGGGCGAAGCGGTTGGATGCGCTGGGGCTGAGCTCGACGGCCTTCTCGTATTCCGTGACGGCCTCGTCGTACCGCTCCTCCTGGAACAGCAGGCGGGCCAGCAGGGCGTGTGCCCCGTCCGAGGAACGGTTCTTCCCGACGAAGTCCTTGACGGAGTCGACGGCACGCTGCGCATCCCCCATCGCGCGGTAGGCCTTCGACATGAGCTCCGCCACGCCGAGGGCGTTCTGCGCCTGCGGCGCGAGGGACAGCGACATCCGGAATTCCCCGACGGCGGCCCCGTACTGCTTGTTCTTGTAGCGCTCGATGCCCCGCTCCAGGGCGCGGCCCGCGTAGTACTCCAGCTGCCCGGGGTTGACCTGCATGGAGGCAAAGAGCCGCTCCGCACCCGTTGTGTCGATGGCCGTCATGGCGCTCCGAATCCTCTTTGAGCCTTTCTTCTCAACGGGTTCATCGGCACGGACAGGGCGTTTCTTTAGGCGCTGCACCCTCGTAAAATTTACCCGGCCCCTCGGGGAAAGGCAGGCAAATATTGCCCGGCCCGCAGGGCGTCGTGCCCCCTTCCGCGCGGGCGAAATCACCGGAAGCACGGCACGGAAGGAGAGCGCGATCGGAAGTGAACGGTCGTGATTCCGATGTGTTATACGCGTCCTGTCCCTCCTGTCGCCCTTTGGCCCTGCGCCCTGTGCCCCGTGCCCCGGCGGCGTGGCACACGGGTTGCTCCCCTGCACGGGCAAAACAACTCGAGGAATGCCCATGGATTCTTCCGCTGTTCAGCTTCCGATTGACCCCGTCGCCCAGGCAGACGCCCCCCGCGGCGCGGACCCGGCACCCGGCAGGAAGCGGGACGACCGGGCCGACGCCAGGGATGCCGCAGCGGCCGGCCTCACCGTGTCCTTTGCCGACATTCTCCGGTCCAAGAGGCTGGATCTCGAGGCCGTCAAGGCGCAGGGCGAGAAGAAAGGAACGTCCCCGAAGGGAAAACCGGCAGGGGGAACGGAGGGGGCTGAAGCGCTCGCCGGGGCCGGCGGGCGGCTCGCCGCCGCGGGCAGACGGATCGGGCAGGCCGCCGTCGAGGTGCAGGCGAAGGAGACCCTGGAGCATGCGAGGGAGCTTGCCGGGCAGGCCATGAAGGCGGCGCCCCCGAAGGCGGCGGTCCGGGAAGGCGCGGATGCACAGCAGGCCGCCGCTGCGTCGAAAAAAGGCTCCCTCACCCCGGCCGAGGAGGCCCTGCTGAAGGAAATGGTCCGGAACAACGGCGGCCTCGCCGCGCAGAGGAAGGCCGCACGGCAGACGGGATACGTCAACGGCGAGCCCCTGAACCGGCGCGAGGGGATCAACGCCGTGAAATCGATGACCGCCAGGGAAGGGGAGGTCCTCAGGATCCTCACGGGCGGCGAGGGGGCCCCGGCACAGTCGAAGGCGAAGACCGCAAAGGCGCCAAGGCCCCAGCCGGCCGCCGTGGTTCCCGAGGCGCCCCCGCCGGAGGGCAAGCCGAGCCAGGCCGTTCCGTCCGCCGAGAGGGTGAAGAGCGAATTCGGCGGCCTCGCCGGGGGCGAGCCGGACAAGACGGCGGACACCGGCTCCCTGAAGAAGCAGGCCGTCCCGAGGATCAGCGGCCTCGAGGGCCGCGATGCGCCGGCCGGCCAGGCCGAACGGTCCGCCCCCGCCCAGGGCAAGGCGGCGGGGAACCTGTCCGCCGCAAGGCCGCAGACCGTGGTGAGCCAGGTCCTCGAGGGCGCGGCCCAGATCCTCCGCGACGGCTCGGGGCGCATGGTCCTGAACCTGCAGCCGCCGCGGCTCGGCACCCTCGACCTCGACGTCGTCGTCCAGGACAACCGCGTCAAGCTGGTCATGCTGGCCGACAACCAGGAGGTCAAGCAGCTGCTCCAAGCCGGCATGGACGACCTGCGGAGCGCGCTGCAGGACAAGGGCTTCGAGATCGAGCGCCTGGAGGTGCTCGTCCAGAACCGTCCCGACGAGGACGGTGAGGGCTTCTGGAGGGAGGCGGGATTTGCCCGCGGGGATTCCCGGAGGGGAAACGAACGAAAGCACGGGCAGGATGCACGAGCGCCTGAGCCGGGAATCCCGGCGGGGCCGCCCCGCATCGGGGACGGCGGACTGAGCGTCTTCGCCTGAAAGGATACGGAATCGGAAGGAGTCGAACCATGAGCGTGACCAACACCGTGCAGGCGGCCTCGAACAGCACGAACACGGCCGCGACGACAGGCGGCAAGAACATCATCGGCAAGGACGAGTTCCTGCGGATGCTCATCGCCCAGCTGAAGAACCAGGACCCGCTCAACCCGCTGGACGGCACGGCCTTCACGGCGCAGCTGGCCCAGTTCTCGAGCCTCGAGCAGCTCCAGAACATCAACACCCAGCTCACCGCCTTCACCAGGCAGCAGCAGTCGCTGGGCAGCGCGCAGGCCGTGAGCCTCATCGGCAAGGAGGTCCTGGCCCGGGGCAACACGGTCCAGGCCGCGGGCGGCCCCGTGACGCTGAGCTACCGGCTCGCCGGCGATGCCGCGGAGGGCCTCGTCCGCATCTACAATGCCGAGGGCGAGTTCGTCGACGCCGTGGCCTTCCGGAACCAGAAGCAGGGCCTCAACACACTGACCTGGAGCCCGCCGAGCGCGCTTGCGGGCACCTGCACCTTCGAGGTGAGCGCCGCCGACCGCGCGGGCAGGGCCGTCGGCGCCGAGACCGTGATCCAGGGCGAGGTGACGGGGGTGAACTTCCGCGACGGCGCCACCACGCTGAGCGTGGGCGGCCGCGAGATCGCCTACGGCGACGTCATTTCCGTGAAGAAGACCAGCACGAATTAACACCGGGCGTCTGACCGGGGAAACGAGGAGGACAGCGAGATGGGAAGCGCACTGTGGATCGCCATTTCGGGGCTCAACGCCAGCTCCAAGCAGATGGACGTGATCGGGAACAACATCGCCAACGCCAACACGATGGGATTCAAGGCCGGCAAGGCCTACTTCGCCAACGTGCTGAGCCAGAGCCTCTCCGGCGGCGCCTCCGGCATCATGCAGATCGGCCAGGGCGTCACCGTGGCCGACGTGGCCACCCAGTTCAGCCAGGGCTCCCTCGAGTCCACCTCGAGCGCTCTGGACCTGGCCATCGACGGCGGCGGCTTCTTCATCGTCCGGGACGACGAGGGCTCCCAGTTCTACACACGGGCAGGGGCCTTCCACATCGACGGCGAGGGCTACCTCGTCGACGTCAACGACTACCGCGTGCAGGGATACCCGCCGGGGACACCCACGCTGGGGGACATCAACACCCGAAACGCCCAGTCGGCCCCCGTCCCGTCCACGACCTTCTCCATCGGGCTGAACCTCGACGCGAGGACCGCCACGGGCGGCACGTACAACTCCTCCCAGACCGTCTTCGACTCCCTCGGGGCGGCCCACACGCTGGCCGTGACCTACATGAAGAACGAGGGCGACGGCCAGTGGGGGATGTACGTCACCCTGGACGGCAACGCGCCCGACTCGCAGAACTACTCGGGGCTGTCCTTCGACGGCCTGGGCAACCTCGAAAAGGTCTACAGCTCGACCATGGGCACCCTGACGCCCTCGGGCAGCGGGACGGCCACGGCGCAGCTGGTTGCCGGCCATAACGGGCAGATCTACAAGACGGGCAGCCTCGTGCTGCAGCGAGACAGCGTCAACGCCTGGTCCGTCCACTCCTCCTCGGATTATGCAAACGCCTCCATCACGGGCTACGGCACGACCAACGTGGATGACACGCTGCTCATCGACCTCGACGGCGCAGGCGGGGCGGACATCACCGTGACCCTCGGGGGCGCCTGGGCCAACGGCGACCTGCTCACGATCCCCTTCACGTACACCGAGGCGGACCCCGCCGACATCAACGTCGCCTTCAGCGGGCTGGCCAACGGTGCCGTCATCGGCAACGGGGGAACCCTGACGTGGGACCTCACGTCGGCCCGGGCCGAGACGATGACCGGTTACGCCTCCAGCTCGACGGTGAAGGCCCTGACCAACGACGGCTATCCCTCCGGCGTGCTGCGGAGCCTTGCCATCGAGAAGGACGGCACGATCACGGGCTTCTTCACCAACGGCCAGACGGCCTCGCTGGGGCAGATCGCTCTGGGCGACTTCCCCAACCCCTGGGGCCTCAAGAAGATGGGCTCGAACCTCTTCAGCGCCACCCTCGTCTCGGGCCAGGCGATCATCAACACGCCGGGCGCCGGCGGGCTGGGCGAGGTCAAGTCCAACGCCTTGGAGATGGCCAACACGGACCTCGGCACGGAGTTCATCACGATGATCACGGCCCAGAGGGCCTACCAGGCCAACGCGAAGGTCATCACGACGACGGACGCCATGATGGCCGAGCTGATGAACATCAAGCGGTAACCCGGCAATCCGGGTTGCCCCTGAAGTGCGGTAAGCCGCCGAAGGGGGCAGCCCGGATGCCCGTTTCTCACCGTCAATTTGTTGACCCGCCGGGGCCGCCCCGTGCCGTCCCCGGGACCTTCCCTTGCGCCTGTCCGGCCGCCGCCGCCGGGCCGGCCCGTACCCCTCCGCGGGCAGCCCCGGCCGCCGGAATCGCTTGAAAAATCCCCGCTTTCGATTGGTATGGAATTTGCTCTCATTCTCTGTGCGCCCGCAGCGCCGCTGCGGCCCGGCCCGGGACCCAGCCCGCAGGGCTCGAGCCCTCGGGACGGTATGCCCTGACGGTTCGGGCCGACAGCGTAAATCCGAAGGAGTGAACCGGGGAGCCATGGCCAAGGAAGCGGAAAAGAACAAGACGGAAGAGCAGGCCGCCGAGGGCGGCAAGGAAAAGAAGAAGGGCTCCAAGCTCAAGTGGATCCTCATCGGCGTGGTCCTCCTGCTGGTGCTCGGAGGAGGCGGCGCCGGGGCCTATCTGTTCCTGAACAAGTCGGCGGGCAAGGAGCCCCAGGCCCCCCCGAAGCCCCCCATCGGCGCCGTCTGGGCACCCGACGTGTTCATCATCAACCTCGCCGACGCCGATGCGGACCGCTATCTCAAGATCACCATGAACTTCGAACTGTCGGACGCGCTCGCCGCGACCGAGCTGGAACAGATGAAGCCGAAGGTGCGCGACATGGTCCTCGGCGTGCTGACCGTGAAGACGTTCAAGGACCTGAACAACTTCGAGGGCAAGCAGCGCCTCAAGGAAGAGATCGCCATGCGCCTCAACAGCCACCTCACGAGGGGCAAGGTGGTGCAGGTCTACTTCACGGATTTTGTGGTGCAATAAGAGGCGAAGGGCAAAAGGCGGAAATCCCCCTGACACCCCCTCATGGAAAACGGGGAAAGAGGGGGATTTGGACGAAATAGAAACGGGAAGAGAAATAGGCGGCGTTTCGCGATGTCCAACATCCTGTCCCAGGAAGAAGTCGACGTCCTCTTGAAAGGGCTCTCCGGCGGGGAGATCGACACGGACCGGGTCGAGCAGCACGAGCCGGGCGATGTCCTTCCCTACGACCTGACCAGCCAGGACCGGATTATCCGGGGCCGGATGCCCACCTTCGAGATGACGACGGAGAAGTTCGCCCGCATCTTCCGGCTCAGCCTCTCGTCGCTGTTGCGGCGGGTCGTCGGGGTGAGCGCCCTGTCGGTGGAGATGATGAAGTTCGGCGAGTTCCTCAAGACGCTCCCGGTGCCGACGAGCCTGCACATCTTCCGGATGGACCCGCTTCGGGGCAGCGCGATCTTCGTCGTCGAGTCGAAGGTGATCTTTTCCCTCGTGGACATCCTCTTCGGCGGCTCGGGACAGTCGAGCTTCAAGATCGAGGGCCGCGAGTTCACCGCCATCGAGAACCGCCTGATCAAGCGGGTCGTGCTCAGCGCGTTGGCCGATTTCGAGAAGGCCTGGAAGGCGATCCTCGAGGTGAAGATCACGCACCAGCGCTCGGAGATCAACCCCCAGTTCGCGCACATCGTCCCGCTGACGGACGTGGTCGTCGTGGTGCACTTCGAGATCGAGATGGAGTTCTCCTCGGGCATCGTGTCCATCTGCATCCCCTATTCGATGCTGGAGCCCGTGCGCGAGAAGCTGCAGGCCGGCTTCCAGAGCGACGCCCTGGAGGTGGACCGGGAGTGGGCCAACCGGTTCAAGGAGGGGCTCGTCGCGTCGAAGGTGGAGCTCATCGTGGAGCTCGGGCGCACGGAAGTCAGCGCCAAGGAGGTGGTCGGCCTCAAGAAGGGCGACGTCATCATGCTCGACCGCTACCGCGTTGACCCGCTCGACGTCTACGTGGAGGGGGTCCAGAAGCTGCGCGCCTACCCGGGCGTCTACAAGGGAAACACGGCGATTCAGATCGCGGGAATGGTGGAAGGAAAAGAGGCTCGGTACTATGGAACAGAATGAAGTGGACAGCTTGATGCAGGAGATCAACAAGGAGACCGGCGGCGCCCCGCCCAGGCAGGATGGGGAGATCGGTTGGGACGACGTCAGGGACGAGCTGGAGAAATCCCGGCAGGGCGCCCCGACGGCGGAAGTCAGCGATCCCGACTTCAGCGAGCTGCAGAAGCCTGCGGCCGGCAAGGGGGGCTTCGATCTCGACTTCATCCTCGACATCCCGCTGAGCCTCACCGTGGAGCTGGGCCGCTGCCGCATGCTGATCAGCGAGCTGCTGCAGCTCGGGCAGGGGTCCGTGGTGGAGCTGCAGAAGATCGCCGGCGAGCCCATGGACGTCTATGTCAACCAGCGCCTCATCGCGCGCGGGGAGGTCGTCGTCATCAACGAGAAGTTCGGCGTCCGCCTGACGGACATCGTCTCCCCCGCGGAGCGCATCCTCAAGCTGCGCTGAAGGGAGGCGGGCGGGCATGAGCACATTCGAGTTCCTGGCGTCGCTCGTGAAGATGATCTCGGCCCTGGCCGTCGTGCTCGGGGTCATGCTGGCCGGGCTCTGGGCGGTCCGGAAGCTGATGCAGAGGACGGGTGCGAAGGTCGACGACGGCCGGATGATCCGGGTCCTCTCCACCCGCCACCTGGGCCCGAAGTCGAGCATCCTGCTGCTCGACGTGCTGGGAAGCGTGATCGTCGTTGGTGTCTCCGGCGACCGGATGACCCTGCTGACCACCATCACCGACGAGGATGCCCTCGAGCGTCTCCGGTCGGCGCGCCCCGGGGAGGCCGAACCGCAGCCGTTTCTGGACCCGGTGGCCCTGTACCGGCGCAAGCTCAAGACCCTGAGCCTCCTGGGCGGGCAGGGTGAAACGAAATGAGGCGACGCACCCGAACAACGACCCGGCGGACACGGCCATGAAAAAGCCCCTGTGGACATCGCTCGCCCTGGCGGCCCTGCTTGCCGCTGCGGCCACCCTCTCCGCGGCGGAGGCCGCGTGGGCGCAGAACATGCCCGTGCCGTCCGTCAGCCTCAGCATCGGCGACGGCTCCGGCGAGCCGGGCAAGGTGGCCGTGGTGATGCAGCTGCTGCTGCTGCTCACCGTCCTGTCGCTCGCCCCGGCGATCCTCATGATGGTGACCTCCTTCACGCGGATCGTCGTCGTGCTCTCGATCCTGCGGCACGCCCTGGGCACCCAGCAGCTGCCGGCAAACCAGATTGTCATCGGGCTCGCACTCTTCCTGACGTTCTTTATCATGACGCCCGTCTGGCAGAAGGTCAACAGCGACGCCATCCAGCCCTACATGAACGAGGAGATCTCGACCCAGCAGGCCTTCGAGAAGGCGGCGGTGCCGATCCGGGACTTCATGCTCAAACAGACCCGGGAGAAGGACATGGAGCTCTTCATCAAGATCTCGGGCGGCAAAAAGCCCGAGAAGCCCGCCGACGTGGCGCTTACGGCGCTCATCCCGGCATTCGTGATCAGCGAGCTGAAAACCGCCTTCCAGATCGGCTTTCTCATCTACATCCCCTTCCTCGTCATCGACATGGTCGTGGCCAGTATCCTGCTGTCGATGGGGATGATGATGCTGCCGCCGATCATGATCAGCCTGCCCTTCAAGCTCCTGCTGTTCGTGCTCGTCGACGGGTGGTACCTCATCATCGGCTCGCTCGTCCAGAGCTTCCACTGAGCGCCCGCGGGGGGGAGGCAGAGGCATGACAACGGATCTGATCATGGGCATCGCGGCCGAGACGATGAAGGTGACCCTCCTGGTGTCGGCGCCGATCCTGCTCGTCGGCCTCGTCGTGGGCATCGTGATCAGCGTCTTCCAGGCAGTGACGCAGGTGCACGAGATGACGCTGACCTTCGTGCCGAAGATCATCGCCGTCATGCTGGCCCTCCTCGTCGCCGCGCCGTGGATGCTGGACATGCTCGTGAACTTCACACACAACCTGTTCTCGAACATACCGAACTATATCAAATAGGCACCAGGCAACAGGCGCGGGCATCAGGTGACAGAGCGTGAACTTCCCCGTTTTCTCCGCCGCCCAGGTCGAGCTGTTCTTCCTCGTCCTCATCCGGGTCAGCACGATCCTGGCCATGATCCCGATCCTCGGGGACCGGACCACGCCCCTGCGGGTCAAGGGGGGGCTGTCGATTCTCGTTACCGCTCTGGTCCTGCCCTTCGTGGAGCCCCCGGCGGCGGCCGCGGACGATCTCTTCAGCCTCGGCATGCGCATGGGCGGGGAGGTGTTCATCGGGGTCATCCTGGGATTCGCCGGCCGGCTCGTGTTTGCGGGGATCCAGCTGGCAGGCCAGCTCGTGGGCTTCCAGATGGGCTTTGCCATCGTCAACGTCATCGACCCCGCGACGAGCGGCCAGGTGTCCATCATCGCCGAGTTTCAGTACATGCTGGCCGGGCTCTTCTTTTTGGCCGTCGACGGCCACCACACGATGATCCAGGCCATCTCGGAAAGCTACCGGGTCCTGCCGGTCCTCGGGTTCCACGTCACGGGCGACCTGGTGCAGAACCTCGTCGCGCTGTCGCGGAACCTCTTCATCATCGCCGTCAAGGTCTCGGCCCCCATCGTCGTGGCCCTCCTGTGCGCGAATGTCGGCCTGGGCCTCGTCGCGCGCACCGTTCCACAGATCAACATCTTCATCGTGGGCTTCCCGCTCCAGATCGCCATCGGCCTCATCGGGATCGGGGTCACGCTGCCCCTGTTTCTCCACATCGCGGCCGGCCTCTTCTCGAACCTCCCCGCCGAAATGGGCCTCTTGCTCAGGGCAATGTAGGCGCCGGGGGTGCAGGCATCAGGCAACGGGCGTCAGGCGCAAGACTGGACGGCGGGGAAAGGCGTCCATCATCTCTCCTTGCGGCCCGGCCATTGCCCGAAATCCGGAGCGATAATCCCGGAATCAGAACGCGTTTCCGGCACGAAGTCTGCAACCCTTTCCATCGCCGCCGCAGCCTGATACCCCGGGTTTGGCGCCGGTTTGTTGACGGCGCCGTCAGCAGCCCGGAATCTCGTTGCAAGGGTTGCAAAACCGCCGTCTTGCGCGCTGACGGCTAGAGCGAACAACGCAAAACGTAAAACGTAAAACCCAAAACCTAACACGGCATACGGCAGTTTCATGGCCGACATCGACAAGGACCAGG
This sequence comes from Syntrophaceae bacterium, assembly GCA_013177795.1. Classification (NCBI taxonomy): domain Bacteria; kingdom Pseudomonadati; phylum Thermodesulfobacteriota; class Syntrophia; order Syntrophales; family Syntrophaceae; species Syntrophaceae bacterium. The sequence goes on from JABLXY010000003.1 coordinate 736,831, forward strand.
AACGAAACGAACAGGCGTCGCCCAAGCGACGCGAGGAAGCCCGGAGCAAGGGCCAGGTCGCCCAGAGCCGCGAGGCGGTATCGGCGGCGATCCTGCTGTCCTGCACGATCCTGTTCTATTTCGGCTCCGGGGCCATGGTCGAGCGCCTGATGGACCTGACGCGCTGGACGCTGCGCGAATGCGGCACGACGGCCGTCACCCTCACGAACATCCACTCGCTTCTCTGGGGATGGTCCTGGAAGCTCCTGCTCATCCTGGGCCCGCTGCTGCTCACCGTGCTTGCGGCCGGGGTGCTGGCCAACTACCTGCAGATCGGGTTCATCTTCTCCACGGAGGCGCTCGCCCCGAAGTTCGACAAGATCAACCCCGTCAAGGGCTTCCAGCGCCTCTTCTCGCTGCGTTCCGTGGTTGAGCTGGCCAAGAGCCTCGTGAAGATGGGCGTCGTCGCCTATGTCGTCTGGTTCACCCTGAGAGAGGAACTGCCGAACGTGGTGCCGCTCATGGAGGAGTCCGTCTGGGGGATCCTCCTGTACACGGGGCGGGTCTCCTTCAAGATCCTGATCACGACCTGCTGGATCCTCGTCGTGCTGGCCATCGTGGACTACATCTACCAGCGCTGGGAGTACGAGAAGGGGCTCCGGATGTCCAAGCAGGAGGTCAAGGACGAATACAAGCAGACCGAGGGCAACCCTGCTGTCAAGGCGAGGATCCGGCGCATCCAGCGCGAGGCGGCGCGCAGGCGGATGATGGCCGCCGTGCCCAAGGCCGACGTGGTCATCACCAACCCGACGCACCTGGCCGTGGCCGTCCGCTACGACCCCGAGAAGATGCACGCGCCCACCGTCGTGGCCAAGGGGGCGGGCCACATCGCCGAGAAGATCCGGGAGATCGCCGCGGCCCACGGCGTGCCCGTCGTCGAGAACAAACCCGTGGCACAACTATTGTATAAAACGGTCGATGTGGACCGTGCGATCCCGGAGGACCTGTACCGCGCGGTCGCCGAGATCCTGGCTTACGTGTACGGCCTCAAGGAGCGGGCTGTCTAGGGCTCTGGTTACGTCTGCGAGTGTTTTGCCGACGACCCGCAAGGATATTCCTGCGGGGCGCATCCCTGCACGGATGGCGGAATAAGCGATGGCAGAAGCGGTTGAAAAAGCGGGGGCCGTCCCCCACTGGGCGAAAAACCCGGCGACGCTGATGGGCGTCGGCGTGATCGCCATCCTCATGGTCATGGTGATCCCCCTGCCGCCGATCATCATCGACCTGCTGCTGTCGCTCAGCATCACGACGGCGATCGTGATTCTGCTGATGTCGATGTTCGTCCTCAAGCCCCTCGACTTCTCCGTCTTCCCCTCCGTGCTGCTGACGGTGACCCTGTTCCGCCTGTCGCTCAACGTGGCCTCGTCGCGGCTCATCCTGCTGCACGGCAACGAGGGCACCGGGGCCGCCGGGCAGGTCATCAAGGCCTTCGGGACCTTCGTCGTGGGGGGCAACTACGTGGTGGGCCTCATCGTCTTCACCGTGCTCACCCTGATCAACTTCGTCGTGATCACCAAGGGCGCCACCCGCATCGCGGAGGTGGCGGCCCGGTTCACCCTGGACGCCATGCCGGGCAAGCAGATGAGCATCGACGCCGATCTCAACGCCGGGCTCATCTCGGAGGCCGAGGCGAGGCGCCGGCGCAGCGAGATCGAGCGGGAGGCCGACTTCTACGGCGCCATGGACGGCGCCAGCAAGTTCGTGCGCGGCGACGCCATCGCCGGGGTCGTGATCATCTTCATCAACATCGTGGGGGGTCTCATCGTCGGCGTGCTGCAGCAGGGCATGGACATCACCGATGCGGCCCGCAACTACACGCTGCTCACGATCGGCGACGGGCTCGTGACGCAGGTGCCGGCCCTGATCATCTCCACGGCCGCCGGCATGCTCGTGACGCGCTCCACCTCGTCGTCCAATCTCGGGCAGGAGATCTCGGACCAGCTCTTCCTGCAGCCCAAGGCGATCGGCACGGCCGCCGCGATCCTCCTCGTGTTTGCCCTGATCCCCGGCATGCCGAAGCTCTCCTTCCTCCTCGTGGCGGCGGGTGCGGGGTTTCTGGCCTGGCACCTGATCCGCAGCGCCCCGCCGGCAACGGAGGCCGCCGAGGAGCAGGCGCCGCCGCCCACGCCGATCGAGACCGTGGACCTGCTGCTGCCGCTCGACCTGCTGGAGATCGAGGTGGGCTACGGGCTCATCGGGTTTGTCGACGCGGCACAGGGCGGGGAGCTCCTGCAGCGCATCAAGTCGCTGCGGCGGCAGCTGGCCGCGGAGATGGGGTTCGTCATCCCGGCCATCCACATCCGGGACAACCTCCAGCTCAAGCCCAACCAGTACACCGTCATCCTCAAGGGCGTCGAGATCGCCCGCGGCGAGCTGATGCCCGGCCACTGGCTGGCGCTCACGTCGGACAAGACACCCCGCGTCAAGGGGATCGAGACGAAGGAGCCCGCCTTCGGGCTTCCCGCCGTCTGGATCACGGAGCGGGAGAAGGAGAGCGTCCAGGCGCGCGGCGTGGTCGTCGTGGACCCCGCCACGGTGGTGACGACGCACCTGACCGAGATCATCAAGGCCCACGCAGACGAGCTGCTCGGCCGGCAGGAGGTCCAGGCGCTGCTCGACAACCTCGCGAAGACCTATCCGAAGGTGGTCGAGGAGCTCGTCCCGAAGGTGGTCTCCGTGGGGACGATCCACCGCGTGCTGCAGCGGCTGCTGCGCGAGAGGATCTCCATCCGGGACCTGCTGACGGTGCTCGAGACGCTGGCCGACTACGCGCCGATGACGAAGAACATCGACATCCTCACCGGCTACGTGCGCCAGGCTCTGGCCCGGACCATCACCCGGCAGTACCGCGACAGCGAGGGGGGCATCACCGTGGTCATGCTCTCGCCGGAGATCGAGGACAAGATCAGCCAGTCCGTCCAGCACACGGAATTCGAGTCGTTCCTCGCCGTGGACCCGAACTGGGTGCAGAAAGTCGTCCGCGGCGTGCAGAAGTTCATCGGGACCTTTGCCTCGAGGGGGCTGCAGCCCATCGTGCTGTGTTCGCCGGGGGCCCGGATCCACTTCCGGAAGGTCCTGGAAAAATTCATCCCGAACATCATCGTGCTCTCGCACAACGAGATCACGCACGACGTGAACATCAAATCCCTCGGGATCGTGGAGTAGGGCCGTGCAGATCAAGCGTTTCGAAGCCGCCAGCACGCAGGAAGCCTTGTTGAAGATCAAGAGCGAGCTCGGGCCGGATGCCGTGGTGCTCTCGACGAGGAAGCTCCGCGGGGGGAGGGACCCGCTCGTCGAGGTCACCGCTGCCGTGGACGAGCGCCCGGAAGGCCGCCGCGAAGGCGCGCGGCCCGCGGGCCCGCCCGCTCCGGTTGCGCCCGACGGCGAAGGGGAGGCCGTGGCCCGCGCGCTGCGGCGCGACCTGGAGGAGATCAAGGGGCTTTTGGCCGAGTCCGCCCTTCGCTCCTTCCCCTACGGGGAGTTCCTCGAGATGCGGGAGATGCTCGACACGTTCTTCGACACCATGGGGTTCCAGCGCAAGGAGAAGTTCCCCGGGGCACTGCTGAAGATCTACCACCGGCTCGTCTCGTCCGGCGTGTCGCGCCCGAAGGCCTTCCTGCTCGTGAGCACGCTGAACCGCAACCTGCCGCCGGGGAAGCTGCAGGACGAGGAGGCCGTGGGCCGCACCGCCGAGAAGCTGCTGGCCATGTCCATCGGCCTCTCCTACCGGGGCGAGGAGAGGAGGCGCATCTGCGCCTTCGTGGGGCCCACCGGCGCGGGGAAGACGACGACCCTGGCGAAGATCGCGGCCCGGGCGGCCCTCGAGGAGAAGAAGAAGGTCGGCCTCATCACGACGGACACCTACCGCATCGCCGCCGCGGAGCAGCTCAAGACCTACGCACGGATCATGCAGATCCCCATCGAGGTGGTCCCCGACAAGGCGGCCTTCCGGATGGCCCTGGCGAAACTCGCGGACCGGGACCTCGTCCTGGTGGACACGCCCGGCAAGAACACGGCGGAGCCCGGCTACATCGACAGGCTGCGGGATCTCTTCGAGCTCGACGCCCCCGTGGAGGCCAGCCTCCTGCTGCCCCTGACGTCGAGCCAGGACAACCTGGCCGAGAACGTCGCGCGGTTCAAACCCGTGGGCTACCGCTCGATCATCTTCACCAAGCTCGACGAGGACCGGCATTTCGGCAGGATCTACAACATCATCGACCAGGAGCGCAAGCCCGTCTCCTGGGTGACCAACGGGCAGAACGTCCCGCAGGACATCGAGAGGATCGACCCGGGGCGGCTGGCCCGGATGATCATGACCAGCACGATGCAGTGAGAAGACAGAGGGTAAGAGGGTAAGAAGGTAAGAAGGGACGTTAAGAAGAAATGAAGGGATAGAGATCGAAGAAGCGGATGATGCGCGATGTAACACAGACGCATCCAACCTTCTGATCCTCTCACTTTCTTACCTTCTTATGCAGGCGGCCGAAGGGCCGACAGCGGCGGCAGCGGAATCGGGTATGTCATCAAACGGAGGTGCTTTTCAGTTGGATCAGGCAACCTTGCTCAGGCGGATGAAAAAGGCCTCGGAACTCAAGGAAGGATCGATCGACCCCTGCCCCGGGGGGGTCTCTGCGGAGCGGGCGCCCCGGCGGGCGACCCGCGTGATTGCGATCACGAGCGGCAAGGGCGGCGTCGGCAAGACCAACATCGCGGCGAACCTGGCCTATCATCTCTCCCGGATGAAGAAGAGGACCCTCGTCCTGGACGCGGACATGGGCCTCGCGAACATCGACGTGATCCTGGGGCTCGCGCCGAAGTACAATCTCTATCACGTCCTGCGGGGCGAGAAGGCGCTTGCCGAGGTGATCGTCGAGGGGCCCGGCGGCATGCAGATCCTGCCTGCCACCTCGGGCATCCCCGAGATGGCGGACCTGTCCCGGGGCGAGAAGCTCGCCCTGCTCGATGAGCTCGACGGGCTGGGCAGCGAGCTGGACTTCATGCTCATCGACACGGCCGCGGGCATCGCGGGCAACGTGATCTACTTCAACGTGGCCGCCCGGGAGATCATCGTCGTCGCCTCGCCGGAGCCCACCTCCATCACCGACGCCTACGCCCTGATCAAGATCCTCTACAGCCAGCACGGCGAGAAGCGCTTCATGCTCCTGGCGAACATGGTGAAGAACTCCAGCGAGGCCCGGGAGGTGTTCCTGAAGGTGAGCAACGCCACCTCGCATTTCCTGAATCTCTCCATCGAGTCCCTCGGGTACGTCCTGGACGACACCCGGGTGACCGAAGCGGTGCGGCAGCAGAAGGCCCTGGCGGAGGCCTTTCCCGAATCCAAGGCGAACAAGTGCCTGCAGTCCATCGCCCGGAAGCTCTGCAGGATCCAGCCCGGCCCCGTCGAGTCGGGCAGCCTGAAGTTCTTCTGGAAGTCCATCGTCGAGAAACCGCGCGGGTAGGGGCGGACGTGAACAAGAAGGAACGGGACAAGCTGATTCTGAAATACGCCCCTCTCGTCAAGAGCATCGTCGACCGGATCGCCTGCAAGGTGCCCGCGCACGTGGCCGAGCGCGATGACCTCATCAACGTGGGGGTCATCGGCCTGATCTCCGCCCTGGAGAAGTTCGACAAGGGGCGAAACGTCCAGTTCGAGACGTACGCGCGCTTCCGCATCCGCGGCGCCGTCCTCGACGAGCTGCGGGCGAGGGACTGGCAGCCGCGCTCGGCGCGCAACAAGGACGCCCGGATCGAGAAGGCAATGCTCGCCCTCCAGAAGCAGCTCGGCCGGCCCCCCGACGAGGCGGAAATCGCCGAGTTCATGGAGCTGTCGCTCGAGGACTACCACCAGCTCCTCGACGAGGCCTCGGGCGTGTCGCTGCTGTCGAGCGAGGACCTGCCGCCCGACTACTGCGAGAAGTACGCCGCCTACGACGTGCTGGAAAAGATGGACCAGGGCAGCCCCCTGTCGATCCTGGCCCGGGGCGAGGTGCGGAAGATCCTCAAGGATGCCATCGAGGCGCTGCCCGACAAGGAGAAGCTGGTGCTGTCGCTCTACTACTACGAGGAACTCACCATGAAGGAGATCGGCTGCGTGATGAATCTCACCGAATCCCGGGTCTGCCAGCTCCACTCGCAGGCGGTGCTGCGGCTCCGGGGCAGGGTGAAAGAGCTCCGGTAGGCGGGCAAGGCCATGGCGCGGCGCGTAGAACTCGATCTGCTGGAAATCGACGGGCCGGCGGAAGCCCCGGGCACGGCACCGGCGGGGATCGCCGCCGAGGCGGGTCCTGCCCCGCCGAAGCGCATGTCGCTGCTGCTGCGGCTCCGCGCATGCCTGCAGAGGGCCCTCGGCGTGTTCGGGCGGCCGGGCCCCTCGCTCGGGTGGAGGGCTCTGCTGAACTGGAAAGTCCTCGCGGCGGGCGTCACTGGGCTCCTTCTCCTCTCGGCCGCCGCCGGGTCCCTCGTCTATTTCCGCCATCAGGGGGAGGAGCGGATCACCGCCGGGCAGCAGACGGCGGCCGTCCCGGCCGCCCCGGCGGTCCACGAGGCCGTATTCCCCGATTTCAGCATCGACGTCAAGGATGCCAAAGGCCGCTACCGCTTCCTGCAGTGCGACGTCACGGTCGAGTTTCACGGGGCGGTGGAGCTCACGGAGGACCGGAAGGTGGAGATCCGCAGGGCGATCTACCACGCGGCGAAGAAGAGGGGGCCCGAGTGGATCGGGAAGCCCGATTCCGGCAGCCGGTTCAAGAGGGACGTGCGGGAGGAGCTGCAGAGCGTCCTGGGCGAGGGGACGCTGAAAAACGTGTACCTGACCCGGTTCGTGTGGTTATAGGGAACGGGGCCCGGGGAACGGGCGGAAGGGGGATCGGGAGATGCCGCGTCCGGCGAGATTTGTGATTGCTTTTTTCATCGTGCTGCTTTATTCAGGCTGGGCCTCGGCCCTCACGGCCGACGAGGTCATCCGGCTCAAAAAGGCCGGGGTCAGCGAAGAGACCATCCGGCTCATGATCGAGCAGGAGCAGGCCGGCAGGCCGAACCCGTCCGACCGGATCGGCACCCGGGAGGTCAGGGACGACGCGGGCAATACTTCGGTCATCCATTCGACGGGCGCCCCCACGGCGGCCGGGCAGAACCTGTCGGAGCAGGAAAAGGTCGACAGGGCATGGAAAATGCTTCAAAATCAAAACGTGATCATCGACCGCCGGCGTTAGGCCGGGAAGAGCCGGGGAGAAAGCGGAGAAGGGGGATATGATCAAGCCCAAGGAAGTGAGGGAAACGAGGGAAACGAGGGAAGCCGAGGTGTTCCGCCTCCTGGAGCGGGAGTTCGAAGGCACCTTCATCGAGGAGCTCATCCCGGGGATCCTGCACAACTTCGCCAATCCTCTCAACGGGATCATCGGGCGCACGCGGCTGCTGCAGCGGCGTCTCGAGGAAGCCATCCGCAAGACCCGTGAGGCCTACCCGGACGCGGAGCGCACCCTCGGGGAGGACCACGCGAAGCTCCTCAAGGACATCGAGCTCATCACCCGCGAGTCGGACCGGCTCTTCGACCTCTTCAAGCACGTCTCGGGGAAGTTCTACGCCATCGGCGACCGCAACATCCAGCAGGTGAATCTCTCGGAGCTCGTGGAGAACGAGATCCGGTTCTTCGATTTCTACCTGGATTTCAAGCACAACGTGAAGAAGATCATGGACCTCGACGCGGATCTGCACGACGTCGCCGGCTCCCCCGCCGACTACTCCATCTTCATCTCCACCTGGGTCCGTTACGCCATGGAGGCCATGAAGGACAGCCCCGTGAAGGAATTCTTCGTGTCCACGGCCCGCCGCAACGGCCGGGTCGTGCTCAAGTTCCAGGACACGGGACGCCCCATGCCGCCCGAGCTGAGGGACGCGATCCTGCAGGGGCGCCAGGGACAGGAATGCAGGGACGAGCGGGCCGCGGGGCTCCTGCTGGCCGTCTCCCTGCTGCGCAAGTACGACGTCCGGTTCGAGGTCGGCCACGAGGCGGGGATCAACATCTTCGCCATGGAAATCCCCTGCCAGCCCGCCGGGATGAGAAAGAAAGCGGCCAGGAGGTAAGGCGCGGCGGGATTAAAGATTCCGGCCCGATCCGTCGATTGCATGAACAGGGACGTCAGGACGGTTCCCGGCCCCCCGCGAGGTTCGAGGGGACGGCTTCCCGGGGACGCACCCGCCGGGAAGGGGAGATCCGGTCATGCTGAGGGCGGTCGATGTACAGCAGATCCTGCTGCAGACGACGTCGGTGGAGAGAATCCAGCAGACGCAGCAGCAGCAGTCCGACCTGCAGCAGCGCTACGTGGCCGCGCACACGACCGAGGAGAAGAAGCTGCTCAAGGAGAAGGTGAAGGAATCGGACGAGACCGAGAAGGCCCGGGTCCAGCGCGAGGAGGAAAGGGAGCGGAGGCGCAGACCGGCCCGGGAGCCCCGGCAGTCCGACGAGAAGCCCCGCCCGGCGGCCGGTCAGGAAGACAGCCCCGCGGAGGGCCAGGGCAGCCGGATCAGCATCCGGGTCTGATTCGTCATCCCGTCATCGCAAGGCATCCGCGGCGGCAACCAACCCATGGGCATCATGGACATCGACCCGAAAACCTTTTTCGCCATCCAGGTGCTGGCCGACGTGGTTCTGTGCGTGGCCGTCGTCTTCATCCTCGGCAGGGTCAACCGCGAATTGAGGCGCAGGCCTTCCGGCGTCGACCCCGCGAGCCTGGCCGAGCTCAAGCGGGTCATCGAGGATTCCCAGAAGGCGACGACGGCGCTGATCGGGGCCATGGAGGAGAGCAAGAGGGCCCTCCGGGACATCTCGCGCGCCATCGACGAGAAGGAGGCCCGCCTGCGGGACTGCATGGAGGCGGCTTCCGCGCAGATCGACAGGCTCGACGAGGCCGGTGACGGCGCCGCCGGGAGCCGTCCGGAGCGGGACCGCGACGAGGTCCTCCGGCTCGCCGGCCAGGGTTTCACCCCGGCGGAGATCGCGGGGAGCCTCGGGCTCACGGAAGGCGAGATCCGCCTCATCCTGGACCTGGCCCGCCGCAGCGCTGACGTCCGCTGATGACCCCCGGCGTCCAATTCCCCACCCATCTCCGGCCCGCTGACGAACCGGTCCTGCAGATCCGGACCGGGCAGCCGCCGCCGGGCATGTCCCCGGGCCAGACCGTCGAGGTCCGCGTACTGGAGCGGCTGGCCGACGGGCGGCTTCTCATCCGCGCGGGCGAAACGCACCTGACGGCCGAGGCGGCCCCGGCGCTGCGTCCCGGCCAGACGCTGACCGCGCGGGTGGAGAGCCTCCTTCCCCGGGTCGTGCTGTCGGTTGTGCCCTCGGCCGAGGAGCGCCTGATCGCGGAGCAGCTCCGGGCCTTCCGGTCCAACCCCGCCGCGCTCACCCAGAGCCTCGCGGAGCTGGCCGCGGTTCTCGGCGGCAGGACGGGCGGCGCCGCCCCGCAGGCGGGCCCCGATTTCCTGGCCGCGATCCTCGATGCGCTCAGGGCGGTCCTGCCGGGCCGGGAGCGGATCGGGGAGGGCTTCTCGCTCACCGACTTCGCCCGGACGCTTGGCCTGCTCACGGAGAGCGACCTGAGAAGGATCCTGGAAAAGCCCGGAGACCGCCAGACATCCCTGCCGGCCAACCTGAAGACAAGCCTGATGCGGGGCCTCCGCGAACTCCAGGCGGTCCCCGGGACGGGCGAACCCGCCCCCGTAGAGACCGGCACGGCCCGCCCGCTCATCCCGGCCCTGGAGAAGGCCCTGCGGGCGATCGAGGGCCGGCAGCTCCTCGACGTCCACCTCCAGCAGGGCGAGGGGAAGCTGCTGTTCCAGGTGCCCCTCCTCATGGCCGGTCATGTGGGAAACGCGAGCATCCTCATCGAGCGCGACGGGCAGCGCGCCCTCCCGGGCGGGCGGGGCGGGGCGTTCCGGGTGCTCTTCGCCCTCGAGATGGACGCCCTGGGCGACGTGATGGCGCAGGCGCACTTCAGCGCAAACACGGTGACGTGCAGCGTGCACTGCGCAGGCGCGGACGCGGCGTCGTTCGTCGCGGGCCTGCTCCCTGCACTCAACGATCAACTGGTCCGGGCGGGGTACCGCGTGGCGGGCCTCGAGGTGCTCGTCGACCGCCGGGTCCGAGAGACGATGCAGGATCGCCTCCGGGAGGCAATCTGCGGCGATGGCGCCGTGCTGAGCGTATTTGCGTAGGAAGAGGCGCAAGGCAAAAGGCATAAGGCATAAGGGAAGAGGCTCGTGAGAAGAAAGGCACCCCCGATCGGCGAGACGAGGCAGCAGAGACAGAAGATCGCGGCGGCGCTCCGCTACGATGCGGCCACGGGAGACGCCCCGAGGCTCACGGCGAAGGGCAGGGGGGCCGTGGCCGAAAAGATCATCGAGCTTGCCCGGCGCCACGACATCCCCGTGCGCGAGGACAGGGCCCTCGTCGAGATCCTGAGCCGGCTCGAGATCGACCGGCAGATCCCCCCGGAACTCTACCGGGCCGTGGCGGAGATCCTCGCCTTCGTCTACTCCGCCAACGAGAGGTACCGGGAAGACAGGGGGCAAGAGTAGAGGATCGGGGGAACAGGGCAGGGACAGAGAAGCGCACCGCCCGATGGAGACCCCGCAGGCAATATTTTCCCGCCCCGCCCAGAATTACCCGCCTCTTTTCACAGGCCCAGGGTCTGCACCCCTTCGGCCCGTCGACCGACCAAAGTCCCTTCCGATGATAAATCCTTGAAATTCAACTAGTTGGCCTTCTCCTCTCTTTTCCCTCCTCGTGCCTTGAGCCTTGTGCCTTCTGCCTGTCTTCGATGGCACGCCCGTTGCCTCCTATGGGGTCGACACCACCCGGAGCGGAAACGATTGCCATGATGTACGGTGTGAACACGGCGGTCAGCGCGGCCGTCAAGAAGCTCTCCCAGCACGACTACGTGACCCACAACCTGGCCAATGCCAACACGCCGGGCTTCAAGGCCGAGCGGCTGATTTTCGTGCGGAGGCCCGGGACGGACCCCATGGCCGAGGACGGCTTCAGCCACGACCCCGTCGTCCTGGTCGACCACTCGCCGGGGACGCTGCAGAAGAGCGGAAACCCTCTCGACGTGGCCATCCAGGGGGAGGGGTACTTCGTCATCGAGACGAAGGACGGCGAGCGCTACACGCGCAACGGCAGCTTCACCCTCAACCAGAACCGGGAGCTCGTGACCCAGTCCGGCGACGCCGTGCTGGGCGAGGGCGGCAGGATCACGATTTCCGGCAAGAAGATCCAGATCTCGAATGCGGGGGCCGTCAGCGTCGACGGCAGCGAGGTGGGGAAGCTGAAGATCGTCGATTTCAAGAAGAAGGACGCGCTCGTGAAGCGGGGAGCCGGTCTTTTCGAGGCTTCCGACAAGGCCGAGCAGGCCGCGCTGGAAAACCCGGAGGTCCGCTCGGGCTACCTCGAGACCTCCAACGTCCAGGCCGTCAAGGAGATGATCGAGATGATCGACATCCAGCGCTCCTTCGAGGCCTACCTCAAGATCATGCAGACGATGAGCGAGCAGGACCGACTGGCGACGGGCCGGATCGGCAAGCTGACGTAAAAACAGGCATTTAGGAAAAAGGCTAAAGGCGAAAGCCCTTTTGGGAGGATTCGATATGATCCGATCTCTGTACACGGCGGCCACGGGCATGCTGGCCCAGCAGATCAACCAGGACGTCGTCGCCAACAACCTGGCGAACGTCCAGACCCCCGGCTTCAAGAGCTCCAGGGCCGAGTTCCAGGACCTCATGTACCAGGTGAGCCGGCAGGCGGGCGTGGGCACCACGTCCGGCACGGCGCTGCCCCTGGGCATGGAGGTGGGCCTGGGCTCGAAGCTCACGTCGATCCAGAAGACCTTCACCCAGGGCGACTACCAGCAGACGGGCAACCGCTTCGACTGGGCCATCGAGGGCGACGGCTTCTTCCAGGTCGACGACGGCAACGGCAAGACCCTCTACACCCGGGCCGGAAGCTGGAAGATCAGCAAGGACCTCTACCTCGTGAATTCCGAGGGCCTCAAGCTGATCCCCGAGGTCACCGTGCCCACGGGGACGGTCACCTTCACCGTCGATGCCGGCGGCACCTGGACGGCCAAGGACAAGGGCGGTGCGACCCTCGCCTCGGGCCGCCTCGAGCTGGCCAAGTTCGCCAACCCCGCGGGGCTGACGAACCTGGGCCGCAACCTCTACGCCAAGACCGACGGCTCCGGCGAGCCTGTCACGGGAAACCCCGACACGGAAGGCTTCGGGACCATCTCCCAGACCTTCCTGGAGATGTCCAACGTCAACGTCGTCGACGAGATGGTCCAGATGATCGTCGGCCAGCGGGCCTACGAGATCAACTCCAAGGCCATCCAGACGGCCGACAACATGTTGGCCATGGTCAACAACCTCAAGAGGTAAGACGCGATGAAACGCCCCCACGCCCTGTCCGCCCTTGCCGTCCTCCTGATCGCCCTTGCCTGCGCGTGCGGCGTCGCGGCCGACTGCGGGGCGGCGCCCGTCGGGGAGAAGGCGATCAAGGAAGCCGTGAAAAAGCACGTCGAGGACAACGCGCCCTGGCCGAGGGACCGGGTGCGCGTCGAGTTCTTCGGCGCGATGCCCGAGGTGTCCGTCGCCGGCGGGCCCACCGACATCCAGGTCCGCAGCCGCGCGGGCGAGCAGTACATCGGGCGCACGTCCTTCACCGTGCGCTTCTCGAAGGGCGACACCGTCGTCCGCGAGGAGACGGTGCGCGTGCGGATCGAGGTCCTCACCGACGTCGTCGTCAGCACCCGGGGCATCCTGCGCGACGCCGTCATCAGGCCCGACGACGTGACCGTGACGAGCAAGTGGATGGACACGGCCACCACGGGGACCCTGGCGGACGCCGGCGAGGCGGTGGGCAAGAGGGCGACGGCCCGGCTCAACCCCGGCACGGAGATCACGCGGCAGATGCTGCGCTCGGTGCCCGTCGTGAAGAAGGGCGAGGTCGTCCGCATCGTCCTCGAGAGCGGCCCCATGACGATTTCCGCCGTCGGCCTGTGCCAGGAGGACGGCGGCCAGGGGGACCTCATCCGGGTCCAGAACGTGTCGTCGAAAAAGATCATCTTCGCCCGGGTGATGGGCACCGCCCTCGTCCGCGTGGACTTCTGAGAAAGGGAGGCGCAAGCGCATGAAAGTCTTCCGCACCGCTCTGTCGATGACCCTGCTTCTGCTGCTCACGGGCTGCCTGGCCACGAGCTACGACGCCGCCATGAACCGCGAGCCCGTCGTGCTTCCTCCCCCGGCGCCGCAGGAGATCAGGCAGACGCCGTCCCCGGGCTCCATCTGGCCGGGGGCGACGTCCAACAACCTGCTCTTCACCGACCGCAAGGCCCGCAACATCGGCGACATCGTGACGATCGTCGTCGACGAGAAGGCCGAGGGCGAGAACAACGCCAACACGGACACCAAGCGCCAGACGTCGACCACGGCGGGGATCACCGGGTTCGTCCAGACCAACCCCGACAAGCGGTTCGTCGCCGGCTACTCCCTGGGCGGCGCTGCGGACAGCTCCCTGAAGGGCGAGGGCAAGACCAACCGCGACGGCAGCCTCAAGGGCCGCATCAGCGCCCGCGTCGTGCGGGTGCTGCCCAACGGCAACCTCGTCATCGAGGGCCGCCGCATGCTCACGGTCAACGCCGAGGACCAGTTCATGGTGATCACCGGGATCATCCGGCCCGATGACGTCACGACGGACAACCTCGTCTACTCGCAGTACATCGCCGATGCCCGGATCGTCTACGCGGGCAAGGGGGTTGTGGACGACAAGATGCGGCCGGGCTGGCTGACGCGGGTCGTGGACTGGGTGTGGCCGTTTTAGGCTTCAGGCATCAGGCAACAGGCTTTGGGCAACGACCGGTCGAATATTGAAAAAGGTCAATCGAAACGGCCATATGGGCAACAAAATTGCAAGAATGGATACCTGACGGTGGGGATGAAGATGAGCCGGAATCGCATGAACAGGGGAATTCTCACAGGGGTTGTGCTCGCCTTGGCGGCCTGCCTGCTGATGCCCGTCCCGGCCGGGGCGGCGCGGATCAAGGACATCGCCTCGATCGGCGGGATCCGGGACAACCAGCTCGTCGGCTACGGCCTCGTGGTGGGCCTCATGAACACGGGCGACAGCATCAAGAACGGCTTCACGAAAGAAACCCTCTCGAACATGCTCGCCCGGCAGGGCCTTGCCATGCGGGACAAGGACCTCAAGTCCAACAACATCGCCGCCGTGATGGTCACCGCCGTTCTGCCGCCCTTCGCCAAGGCGGGCTCCAAGCTCGACGTCATGGTCTCCTCCGTCGGCGACGCCAAGAGCCTCCTGGGGGGCACGCTTCTCATGACGCCGCTCCGGGGCGCCGACGGCGAGATCTACGCCGTGGCGCAGGGCGCCGTGGTGATCGGGGGCTTCGTGGCGGGCGCCAATTCGGGCTCGGGCAGCGCCGTGGCGAAGAACCACACGACCGTGGGCTACATCACCAACGGGGCCCTCATCGAGAAGGAGCTCCAGTACGACTTCACGAAGACGCGCCAGCTCACGGTGAACCTCTACCAGCCCGACTTCACGACGCTCACCCGGCTGGCCTCGACGATCCATTCCCGGGTCGGGGACGTGGACGTGCAGCTCGTCGACTCGGGCTCCGCCGTGATCACCGTGAAGAGCTCCTACAAGGGGAGCATCGTGAGTCTGCTGTCCGCCATCGAGAACCTCGACGTCTCCGTCGACACGCCGGCCGTGGTCGTGCTCAACGAGAAGACGGGCACCGTCGTCATGGGGGAAAACGTCCGGATCTCGACGATCGCCGTGGCGCACGGGAACCTCAGCTTCCAGATCCGGGAGGAGTTCAACGTCTCCCAGCCCCTGCCCTTTGCCCCGCGGGGCACGGGAGGCGCCGTCGACGCAGGCCGGGGCGTGACGATGGGCCCCGGCGGCCAGACCGTCGTGACCCCGAGCAGCCAGGTCAACGTGTCCGAGGAGAAGAGATCCCTCACCGTGGTGCCCCGGGGGGTCACCATCCAGGAGGTGGTGCGCGCCCTCAACGCCATGGGCGTCACCCCGAGGGACCTCATCCAGATTCTTCAGACCATCAAGGCCGCGGGCTCCCTGCAGGCCGACCTGAAGGTGATGTAGGAGCGCTGAACATGGAAGAAATCCGGCATATTCCGCCCCTGGCGACGCAGAACCTGGCCCGGATGTCGGCCCGGGCCGACGCCGCTTCCCCCGAGGACGAGGAAAAGGACCGGAAACTGAGGAAGTCCTGCGCCGATTTCGAAGCGTTGTTCATCAGTTACATCTTTCAGACGATGCGAAAGACCATCCCCGAGAGCACTGCCACGACCCGGATGCCCGGAAAAGACACCTACACGATGATCATGGACCACAAGCTCTCCGAGGACCTGGCCCGCCGGGGCGGGATCGGGCTGCAGAAGATTCTCTACGAGCAGCTGAGGCAGCCCCGGGGGGTCGTGAAACCGGGGGAGGCCGCCGGGGCGGAACCGCCGGAATCGGCCGTGAAAAAAACGCTAAAGACGGACTAGGGTTTTGCCGATCAGTGTGTTAAGATTCCCGCAGAGGTGTACGAAATGAAGATTTCCAAAGTCGACGACGCCACCCTCCAGATGATCCAGCACTACCAGAAGGCCGACAAGGTCGAGGACCGTGCGCAGGAGAAACCGGAGAAGGCCGGCGCCGCCAATCTCGTACCCGAGGAAAAGGTGAATCTTTCCACCACGGCAAAGGACGTGCAGAGCCTGAAGAATGCCGTCTCGAGCCTGCCCGACGTCAGGGAGGACAGGGTCCAGAACCTGCGGGAGCAGATCGAGAAGGGCACCTACAAGGTCGACGCGGAGAAGGTTGCCGAGAAGATGGTGGGAGAGTCGCTGCTCGATGTCCTTTCCTGAGCGAATCGGACTGATTCCCCCCGTTACAACTCAAGGGCTCCAGACCCGTCCGTATCCCGAAACCGTCCGCAGAACGTAAGGAAGGGCGGGGCGCCGGAAACGGCCCCCGCCGGATTCCCGCAAAGCCGGCCCGCCCGACGGCCGGCCATGCCACGCAGGACAGGTGCGCCATGCTGAACCCGAATCTGCAGATGACCCACGAACCGGAGGGGAGGGCCGACCTGGAGACCCTCCTGGGCTCCCTGCTGTCCGTTCTCCGCAAGGAGGTCGAGGTCTACGGCGAACTCGCCGAGGCCGTCGCCCTCGAGGCGGACATCCTCCGGAGGCCCTCCCTGGAGAGCCTCCACGAGAGCAATGCCCGCAAGGAGACCTGCATCCTCAAGTCCCGGCTCCTGGAGGAGGTCCGGTTGAAAACGGTCGGCCGGATCGCGTCGGCCCTGGGGCTCGACGAAGAGGGGCTGACGCTCCAGGCGATCCTGCCCCACGCGCAGGGCGGCCTGGGGCGGGACCTCCGGGACTGCCACCGGGAACTGCGCGCACTGGCCGCCCGGATCCGGGAAGCGAACCGCCGCAACGGGCGCCTGCTGGATGCGTCGCTCGAGGGGGTCCGCGCCGGCACCGAGTTCCTCGGCAGCCTCCTCGGCGGGGGCGCGACGTACCTCGACTCGGGTGCCTTGAAACAAAGCGGCCTGAGCGGCCGCATCTGCTCGGAGAGAGGGTGACCCCATGTCCGGCATCTACCAGATCCTCAACACGGCGAAGGAAGGCCTCCTGGCGGCCCAGGTCGGCATGGCGGTGACGGGCGCCAACGTCACCAACGCCCACACGCCCGGTTACGTCCGGCAGCGGGCCGTCATGGCGGCGACCAGCCCCGGCGCAGCGGCCGGCAGCGACATCCAGACCGGCGTGGAGGTCACGACGATCGAGCGGCTCTACAACCGCTTCATCGAGCTCCAGATGGTCGAGCAGTCCTCCCAGGTCGGAGAGGCCTCGATCCGCAAGGAGACCCTGGACCGCATCGAGACGATCTTCAACGAGACCGACGGCGGGGGCCTCAACGAGCTGATGAACCGGTTCTGGAGCGCCTGGGAAGACCTCTCGGCCAACCCCGCGGGGCAGGTGGAGCGGACGGCCCTGGCCAACGCCGCGGACAGCCTGGCCGGGATGTTCCGGGAGTACGCCGGCGAATTGTACAGTATCCGGGCCGACTGCAACACGCAGGTGGCCGCGGCGGTCGGCGAGCTCAACGGGTACCTCGCCGACATCGCCTCCCTGAACGGGAAGATCATCGAGGGCCTGAGCGGCGGCGTGAACGTCAACAACCTCCTGGACCAGCGCTCGGCGCTGCTCAAGAAAGCGGCCGGGCTCATCGATATCCAGTACGTGGAGGAGGCGGGCGGGGCCGTCAACGTCCTGACCTCCGACGGCCGGTCCCTCGTCCAGGGGATCGCCTCGTGGCAGCTGGGCGTCCAGGTCCGGAGCGACGGCTACTACGACGTCGTCTATGCCGACAACCCGGCGGCCCCCATCAACGGCACCATCGGCGGCGGGAAGCTGGCGGGGCTCATCGGCATGCGGGACACGGCCGCGAAGGGTTACCAGGACGCGCTCGACAGCCTGGCCGGTGCGATGGTCGACGCCGTCAACACCCTGCACGCCTCCGGCTTCGACGGTTACCGCAACGCGGGGGGGACCTTCTTCGATCCCCTCGGCGCCACGGGGGCGCGCGACATGCGGGTGTCGGCCGCCGTCCTGGGCGACCCGAACCGGATCGCCGCGTCGGCGACCGTGCAAGCCGATGGGGACAACGCCCGGGCGATCGCCGGCATCCGGGACTCCATCCTCATGGGCGGCGTGGCCACCCTGGGGGAATTCTACGCCTCGCTGGTGGGGCAGATCGGCCGCGACGCGACAGAAGCCGCCCGGCGGGAGGCGCACGAGACGGGCGTGATGACCCAGATGGAGAACGCCTGGGAGCAGACCTCGGGCGTTTCCATCGACGAGGAGATGATGAGCCTCATCAAGTATCAAATGAGCTATCAGGCGGCGGCCCGTCTTGCCAAGGCCGCGGACGAGATCCTCCAGTCGCTCCTGGAGATGACGTAAGGGGCGGCGGGGCAGAGAGGTTTGGGTATGCGAATCACGGAGACCCTGCGTTACGAGTCGCTCATCGCCAGCCTGGGGCGGGCACAGGGCAACTACAGCTCCCTCATGGAGCAGATGGCGTCGCAGAAGAAGATCAACCGGCCCTCGGACGACCCCGTGGGGGCGACGCGCGTGCTCGATTTCCGGGGCGTGCGCGACGCCATTGCCCAGTACGGGCGCAACATCGAAAACGCCGACGCGTGGCTGCAGCTGAGCGAGACGAAGCTCGAGAACATCAGCGACCTCATCGGCAAGGCCCGCGAGGCGGGCATCAACGACCAGTCTTCGCAGACCCGCCAGGTCCTCGCCCAGAACGTGGGGTCGCTCATCGAGGAGATCCTCTCGCTGGCCAATTCGAAGTTCGGAGACCGCTGGCTCTTCGCGGGGTCGCGGACGGACCGGGCCCCCTTCGAGCGGATCATCCTGCCCGTGGCCCACTCGGCCAACGGCTTCGACGGCTCCGTCTTCTCCGGCGGGACCTACACGGGGACGGCGGACAAGACCTACACCGTGCGGATCGCCTCCGGCGGGGCGCCGGGCACGGCGACCTACGAGGTGTCCGAGGACGGCGGGGCAACGTGGGGCGCCGCGGCCGCCGTGCCTGCATCGGGGATCGTGAGCCTCGGCGGCGGCCTGACGGTCCGGTTCGGCGACGACGGCACGACGGACCTCACGGCGGGCGACCTCTTCACCGTGAACGCCTACGCGGGCGGCCGGACCACGGACGCCCGCGTGGAAGCGCCGCAAGCAGCGGCGAACAACGCCTTCGCGGGCACCGTGGCGCTCGACGCGTCGAGCGGCACCTACGGCGGGCAGAGCAACCGCACCTACGTCGTGCAGTTCGTCAACGGCGGCGGCGCCGTCGGGGAGGCCGATTACCGCATCTCCACGGACGGCGGGAAGACCTGGGGCGCTGTGCAGACGGCCCCCTGGGGCGACACGATCACCGTGGACGATTCGGCGGGGCACGAGCAGGTGCTGCGGTTCACGGCCGCGGGGCCGGCCGACGGGTTTGCGGAAAACGACCTGTTCTACGTCAACGTCTACGCCCCGGGCGTCTACAGCGGCAACGGAGAGGACCTCTCCGTCGCCACGGGCCGCGGCAGCCGCATGGTCTACAACGTCACCGGGGAGGAGGCCTTCACGGACCGGGGCCGGGGCACCGTGGACCTCTTCGCCGCGCTGGAGTCCCTGAAGACGGCTCTCGAGCAGGGGGACCGCGCGGGCGTCATCGCCCAGGTCGACCGCCTCACCACGGCCCAGGACACGATCCGGCAGTACGTCGCCGAGAGCGGGGCCCGGCGCAGCAGCCTCCAGATTTCCAAGCAGAATTACCAGGTCCTCGACGACAAGATCGCGGGACTCGTGTCCGCGACGGAGGGTGTCGACCTCGAACGGCTCATCGTCGAGTTCAAGATGAAGGAGACCGCCCTGCAGGCCTCCTACGCGATGTCGGTCCAGATCGGCAGGATGTCGATCCTGCAGTATCTGTAGGGATAGCGCTCAAGTTTTCCGGGAAAGGGTCCGATAGGTACCGGTGAAAGGGCTTTGAAATCCGGAAAGGAGGTTAAGCGACAGCGCGGCGAGAGCCGCATGCCGGGCATGCAGCCCAAATCACGGAACCCGACGCTCTTTCGGACCCGCCGGCAAGAATGCCGGCCACAACATCCAGAAAAGGAGACTTGATTCATGGCTATCAATGACATCTCTTTGACCTCCGGAATGCGGAACAACCTCGTCAGCCTGCAGGGCACCGTCGAGCTTCTCAACCGCACCCAGGAACGTCTCGCCACCGGCAAGCGGGTGAACAGCCCCCTGGACAACGCGACCAACTACTTCGTGGCCAAGTCCCACATGGACCGCGCCACGGACCTCAGCGTCCGCAAGGACGGCATGAGCGAGGCCATCCAGACGGTCAAGGCGGCCAACGCGGGCATCCAGGCCATCACGGACCTGATCGCGAGCGCCAAGGGTATCGCCCAGTCGGCCCTCTCGGCGGGGACGGCGGAGCGCTCCGTTCTGGCGGCCCAGTACGACCAGATCCGGACACAGATCGACCAGCTTGCCGAGGACTCCGGCTACAAGGGCACGAACCTCCTGGATTCGGGCGATCTCACGGTCCAGTTCAACGAGGACGGCACCAACTCGCTGACCATCTCCGGCTTCGACGCCTCGACGGCCAGCCTCGGGATCGATGCCGCCGTCGGCAACTGGGCGGACGTCAACGACATCAGCGGCACGGGCGGCGCCATCGCGGATCTCGACGCGGCGCTCAACACGCTGCGGGCACAGGCCAAGAACCTGTCGTCGAACCTCAACATCATCACGACGCGAAGCTCGTTCACGCAGGGGATGATCAACGTCCTCACGGAGGGCGCCACCAACCTCACGGCGGCCGACACGAACGAGGAGGGAGCCAACATGCTCATGCTCCAGGTCCGGCAGTCCCTGGGCACGACGGCCCTCAGCCTCTCGGCCCAGGCGGCGCAGTCGGTCCTGAGGTTGTTTTAGCAACGGGGACCTGAGCGGGAGCGCCTATCTCCCCTCGGATCAGGCCCCCATGCAAGACCAGACTCTCGCATAGGCCCGGCACGAGGAGGGGCCCCGCGCCCCTCCCCGTGCCTGCCGTGCAGGAGGTCGTGTTATGGACGGAATCAAAGCAGCCACAGACCGGGCGCTGATCGCCGCCGAGCATGCGAGATCGTCGATGGACGCGGCGACGAAGCGGATCGCGACGGGCCGGAAGATCAACGCCGCCGCGGACGACCCGGCCCGGTGGGCGTCGACGCAGAAGGCGCGGTCGGTCGACGGGCACCTGCAGGCCGTCAACGCCGGCCTCGAGACCGTCGCAATCGGCATCCGCGGCGCCGACCAGGCCATGGCCGCCATCGAGGAGCACCTCGACCAGATGATCGAGATGGTCAAGCTCTTTCCGCCATACCCGGAGGGGGACAACGCGGAGGAGCGGATCCGGATGCTGCGGAGCTTCAACGGGATCCGGAGGCTCATCGACCAGCTGACGGTCCCGCCGAGGGACGACCTGGGGCAGGCGATCATGTCCGACCCCGCCGCGAACGACGTGCCCGACTCCTGGCCGGTCATCGTCAACGAGCAGGGCGACGTCAAGACGATTCGGAGGCAGGAGGTCCACACGGGGCCCACGGGTCTCAACATCCCCGAGCTCACCGAGGCGGACCTGACCGAAGACGGGCGGGCAGGCGGACCCCTGAGCCGGCAGAAGCTCGACGGCATCGCGGCCAATCTCGAAAACGCCAAGGCGATCCTGCGGCAGCGCAGGGCCGCCCTCGGCAGCGACGCGGCCGCCATCGCCCGGGCGAAGACGTCCAACGCGGAGGCTGCGAACTTCCACAAGGCCTACGCGGAAAAGCTGGAGAGCGCCGACATCAACGAGACGGCCGCGCAGGTAACGAGCATCCAACTCAAGCAGTCCCTGGCCCTCGAGTCGCTGGGAAGCATCACGTCCATGCGCTCGGAGCTGGTCGCGCTGCTGAAGTGATCCCATGGCCCTGAGAATCGAGCTGAAACCGCGCGAGCGGTTCATCCTGGGGGGAGCCGTCATCCAGAACGGCGATAGCCGCTCGGAGTGGATCCTGGAGAACAACGTCCCGATTCTCCGCGGGAAAAACATCATGAGCCTCGAGAAGGCCGACACCCCGTGCAAGCGGGTCTACTTCCTGATCCAGCTCATGTACGTGGAGGGGGGCAATCTCGAGGGGCACCAGGAAACATACTGGACCCTGGTCCGCGACATCGTCCGGGCGGCGCCCAGCCTGCTCGATCTCGTCGACGCCATCAACGAACACATCGTGGGGGGCCGATACTACGAGGCCCTCAAGCTGACGCGGAAACTCATCACCGAAGAGGAGAGGTTGATTCAACATGCAAACGCAGGTACAGGCCTACCGGAACACCCATAAGATGGTCATGTCGGACCGGGAAGTGGAGGCAGCGGTCCTCACGAAGGCGGCCCTCATGCTCCGCGACTGCCAGGAGAACTGGACCCGCGGCGGCAGCAACGGCATGCTCGACGAGGCGCTGCGCTACAACCAGCTCGTCTGGAGCATCTTCCAGGCGGAGATCACCCGGAAGGACCACCCGATGCCCGTGGACCTGCGGCAGAAGATCCTGACACTCAGCCGCTTCATCGACCGGCGCATCTTCGAGGTCATGGCCTACCCGAATGCGGGCAAGCTCGACGCCATCATCAACATCAACCTCAACCTCGCCGCCGGGCTGAGAGGGTCTCCCGAAGGGGATCTGGAGGACTGACCGCCGCGGGCGGAAAGACGGAACCAAAGGGGGGCGGGCCGATGGACATATCGGACCGCCCCCTTCGTTTGACCGTGATTTGCCTGAGACGGATCCGCCGTGACTCCCGTGCGCGGGGGATGCCCGTCACGGCCGGAGCGGCTCGCCCCGTCTGTCGGAGGCCGATGCCGTCTGCAGCGGCGGGATGTCGGCCCCCAGGGCCGACATGATCTGACCGACCTCTTCCGGCGAGCCTTCGAGCCCGCGGCATTTCAGCGCGTCCGCCCACAGCCTGCGGGCTTCCGCAAGAAGCGCTTCGGCGTCATGGCCGCGGCCGGCCTCCCGCAGGCGTGCGGCGTAGACCTGGAAAAAGGCGGCAGGGTTGAGTTCCCGGCCCGACAGCGCACGGATCCCCTCCTCGGCCTCGGCGCGCCGGCCCGCGAGCAGGCAGGCGGCGCAGAGGAGAGCCGCTGCGGGCGGGTAGTCGCCCGTTGTGGAAAGGAGGCTTTCGAGTCTCTCGGCTGCCTTTTCCGGGCATCCTTGGTAAAATTCGGCCATGGCCAGGTTCAGGGCAGCCTCCTTCAGCCCGGGGTCAATGGCCAGCGCCTTGCGGGAGGCGTCGATCGCCCTGCCGTACTGCCCGGTTTCGAGGTAGGCGTGCCCAAGGTTCAGGAATGCCAGGGGCAGGTCATCCCGGCAGCCGAGCGAAAGATACCGCTGCCACAACTCGATGGCCTCCGCAAACCGCCGAAGCCTCCCTGCCTGGACGGCCAGCTCGTAGACCGCCCGGGGATTCCCGTCTGTCGCCTCGAGTTTCTGCCGTCCCAGCCGGTAGTAGAACTCGCCCTTGCTCCTGCCGGCAAGCGGCCCGTAGTGATGGACCGGGACGTCGCAGGCGGCCCAGCGAAGGCCGTGGCGTTCCATGGCAGGCTCGACCATCTCGTGGACGGCCCCCTCGTAGCGGATGCGGGGGTCGTTGCGGAAGAGCCGGACCTTCCTGCTCGGGAACCACCCGGGCCCTGCCTCCTCGGAAGGATACAGGCCGTCGTTGCCCGTCCATCCCTCGGCATTCATCTCGGTCGAATAGTTCCTTGTGGGGAGGACAAACCCGGCTGCGTCCTCGGGTGCCGTCGCGGCGAGCCGGACCAGCCGCTCCGCATCCGCCGGTGCGAGGGCCTCATCGGCATCGAGGATGAAGATCCAGTCCCCCGTCGCCCTGGAGAGCGAGAAGTTCCTCGCCGCCGCGAAGTCGTCGCACCAGGGGAAATCGAATACGTTTGCGCCCGAAGCAAGGGCGATCTCCCGGGTCCGGTCTTTCGACCCCGTGTCCACGACGATCATCTCGGAGACGGCCGCCCGGACGCTCGAAAGGGCCCGGCCGATCGATGCCTCCTCGTCGCGGGCGATCATGCAGAGGCTGATGGCCGGGCGCTCCGCGAAACCCTCGCTCGGCGGGTCAGCCGCCGGGTGTGAGGCCCCGCCGCGCGCAAGAGATGCCGCAGCCTCGGGGCGTCCCGCCTGTCTCAGTTTCGTCGCATACGACTGCAGGAAGGATGTGTCCGTGAAACCGGCTTGGCGCAGTGCGGCCAGAGGAACGCTTGCCTTTTCCCTCTCCCCTCGGACAAGGTAGGCAGCGGCCAGCAAGGCGCTGGCGGGGGGATAGTTCTCGACCCGCTCGAGCAGCCTCTCCAGGATCGAGATCGTCTGTGTCACGTCGCCGGCGTAGAACTCCGCCATGGCGCAGTTGAGACAGGCCTCCTTCATGCCCGGGTCGAGAGCCACGGCCTTTCTTGCGCTGTCGAGCGCCTCGCGATACCTGCCGGCCTCCAGATGGAGGTGAGCAAGGTTCATGTGTGCCTGGGCGCTGTCCGGCTCGAGGGAAACGACACGGGACCAGAGTGCGAAGGCCTCCTCGCGGTCTCCGAGTTCCATCGCCTGTATGGCCAGCTCGCGGACACTCCGGGCGTCGGATCCGTTGTCCTCGAGTTTCTTCTTGCCCAGGTCGAAGTAATTTTTCCCTTTTTCAAGGGTCTTCCCGGGGTCGAGCTTCCCGTAGTGATGCACGGGGACGGCGAGCGCCTCGGGCTTCAGCCCGATTCTCTTTAGCGAGGGTTCCACGATCTCGTGGACGCGGTTTTCGAAGCGGATCCGCTTGTCCCGGCTGAAGAGCCTCACCTTGCCGCTCGGGAACCAGCCGCTTCCGGCCTCTTCGGCATACTGCCCGTCGTTGGCCTGCCAGCCTCTCTGCTGGGGGATGTCGAGGTAGTTTCGGGTCACCATCGTGAAGGCGCGGGGCTTCCCAGGCGCCTTGGCCGTAAATTTCCTGAAGACCGGGTAATCGCGCGGCGAGAGGACCTCGTCGGCGTCGAGAACGAGGACCCAGTCCCCCGTCGCCTTCGAAAGCGAGAAGTTCCTCGCCTCGGCGAAGTCCTCGGTCCAGGCAAAATCGTACACCTGTGCGCCGAGAGCCCGGCTGAGCTCCCGCGTGCGGTCCGTCGAGCCCGTGTCGACGACGATGATCTCGTCCACCACGGGCTTGGCGCTCAGGAGACAGCGGGCGATGTGCTTCTCCTCGTTCTTCACGATCATGCACAGCGACACCCGTGCCTTTTTCTTCGAAGCATCCCTCATCCCGGCGTGCGGGCCGACCCGGTCCCTCACGTGCAACGCCGACGCGAGGAACGCGTCGTCGATGTCGAAGAGCGTCAAGGCGTGCTCGATCTCCCCCATCGCCTCCTCGTGCCTGCCGAGGCCGATGAGCAGGTCGATGAGCATGAGCCGCAGGTGGCGGCAGTCGGGATAAAGGGCCCTCGCCTCGCGGAAGAGGTCCGCTGCGCTCTCCTGCCTTCCGAGGGACGCCGCCGCGGCGTGGTAGCGTTCCGCACAGTCCGGCACGTGGGGCGAGAGGATAAAGCCCCTCTCCAGGAGTCCATAGGCGTCTTCCTGGTTTCCGGATGCCCATTGCAGCACCCCGAGGTTCGTGAGCGGCTCGCCCCATGCGGGGTCGCAGGCGGCCGCCCTGCGGAAGTGCGTTTCCGCCCCCTGGCGGTCTCCCCTCTTGTAGGCGAGCACGCCCTTGAGGTTGACCGCACGGGCGTTGCCCTCATCGAGGGCAAGCGCCTCGTCGGCGAGTCTTTCCGCCTCGGCGTCCTCGTTGAGACCCTCGCGGCAGTATCCCGTAAGGACAAGGTGCATCCTGCGGTTTGCCTTGTCCGGGACCGCTTCGAGAATGTCGAGGGCTTCCCGGTGGTGCTTCGCCTCGATGAGGGTCTCTGCCAGTTCGCCGTAGATCTCCCACGCACCCGGCGCTTCCCTCATGGCCTCGACGTATCCGGCGACCGCAGCCCGCAGGTCACCCCGCTGATAACGTTCCCGGGCTTTTTCACGGATGTTTCGCGATTGCAGAAATCTTCCCTCGGCGCTCTCGCGGCCGGCGGCGTTCCATTTGCGCCGAAAGATTTTTCGGTTGCCTGCCAGGGAAGACCCGCAGTCGATCCGGTTCCCGATGAAGCTGCGGCTCCCGAAGTGATGGACGAAGACATCCCCGGCGATGTAATTCCGGTATCCTGCCATGAGCGCGCGCAGGCAGAAATCGTCATCCTCGAAATTGCCGGTCCCGAAGCTCTCGTCGAGAAGACCGATCCTGTCCACAAGCGCCTTCCGGAAGAGCATGCAGAAGCCGACGACCCGCCCCGACTCGATGCGGCGATGCCGGTGTCTGTCGCGGAACAGCCGGGCGAACCCGTCCAGGCCCTCCAGCGACGCATACCCGACGGACTCCATCTTCTGCCGGCCGCTGATTGCGTTCGTCAGGGGGCCCACGATGCCCGCGCCGGGCGCGCCTTTCAGGCAGTCAAGCATCCCGGAGAGCCACCCTTCGGTCACGACGGTGTCGTTGTTGAGAAGGAGGATGAACTCGCCCGCGGCGGCCTCGATCCCCTGGTTGCAGCCCTTCGCGAAGCCGAGGTTCGAGCCGTTTTCGATCAGCCGATAGTGCCCGTTCTCCCCGACGAGCTTCCGCAGCCACTGGACCGTCCCGTCCGTGGAGCCGTTGTCGACGAAGATGATCTCATGCGGCTCCGGCGTGTGCCTGCGGACGCTCTCGACGCAGCGCCTCGTGTACTCGAGTTCGTTGAAGGTGAGGATGACGATTGAGACGAGGCCGGCTGAGGCCCCCCGCTTTGCCGCCGATGCATCCGACAAGGCCTGCTTTGTGGCCTCCAGATAGGCCCTGCCGAATCGGAGGTCGGGTTCGAGATGATTCCCTTCCCCCCATTCGTTCCAGGCATTGATGAAGACGATGTTCTCGTCCAAGTCGTACCGGTCGATCTTCCTGATCACGGAAGCAAGCCAATGTCGATAGTGCTCCGGAGAGGACTGGTCGAGGATCACGGATGCCGTTGCCCTGCGCGGCGAGTTATCCCAGCTGGGTGTCACACAGGGGAAGCGCTTGTAGGGTGGGATGGGTTTCTTCAGCATCCGCTCGACGACCGCAGGGTAATCGAAGACGAGGTGATCCTTCGGCAACCGCTTCACAGGCGGACCGAGGTTCCCCCAGTCCGGCTGGAATTCGATACTGGCATCGAAACCGATCAAGCGCGGATCGCCGTACTCGTACGGGGCGCTTTCAACCTTGCAGAGATAGAGTTCCTCGCCCTGCCGCCTGGCCTCCTCTCGCCATACTTCCGCCGTCCGGGCCGCGTTGGGCAATCTCGTCGAGAGGTACACGATCATCAAGGGCTTGTTCCGAATCCGGATATACCTCCTGTCCCGAAACACGCGCAGGAGCCAACGGATGTGTCGCCGGTCATCCTCCTCGCTGAACGTCTGCTCCATGAGGATTTCCCCCTGGCGGCCGTCCCACGCGCGCGTCCAGTGCTCATTCGCCCAGCACAGGCAGAACGGGAAATCAGGCTTGCGGGATGCGAGCACCTCGTCCAGGGGGCGGTTCAGCAGGCGCCTGCCGTTGAACCAGTAGTGGTAGTAGCAGAACCCGTCAATGCCGTACTCTCTGGCCAGATCCGCCTGCGCTTGTCGCGTTTCCCCGACGCGGAGATCGCAGAACCCCAGGTCTGCGGGGATGTGCGGCTGATAGTGTCCGGGGAACAGCGGATTGGCCTGCACGACGTTCGTCCACTCCGTGAACCCTTTGCCCCACCAGCGGTCGTTCTCCGGGATGGGATGGTATTGCGGAAGATAAAGCGCAATCAGGCGCACGTCCGGATGGCTCACCGTGAACTGTCCTCCGTATTTCGCAGAATTTCAAGGTTCTCCCAGGCGTTCCGGTTGCCCGGCGCAACAGCGAGAACTTTGTGGTAGAAGATCTGTGCCTCGGCGGAGCGGCCGGCCAACGCGCAGATGTTGCCGAGAATCAGGAGCGATTCGACATCATGGGGCCGTGCCTTGAGAAGATCGAGATAGATCTGGATTGCATCATCCGCCCGGCCCATCTCCGAAAAGTAGAATCCCGCCAGATTTTTCCGGAATGCGTCGTTTTCCGGTTGAAGGCTTACTGCGCGCTCGTAACACAGACCGGCTTTTTCCTTGTCCTGGAGGCTGTGGTGCAGGACCCCCAGATCCCCATAGAGAACCGCTTTCTCAGGATGTGCTTCGAGCAGTTTCTCGTATCGGGCGATCGCCTTTTCGGGGGGTTCATGCCCGATCATGTTTCGCGCTTGCGCGTACGCCTGCTCGAAACCACCCACCCGTCCGCGTCGATTGTAAAGCTCGTCCAGCATCGCCACGGCGGAATCGAAAATCGTCTCCGGCTTCGGGAAATTGTCGCAGGAAGGCTTTCCGTTCTTCGGGCAACGATTGAATCCGAAACAGCCGGGACAGTCCATGTCCTCGATGAGATAGCGGTAATGGTCCGACACGGGCGCGTCCGAGTTAACCGGCTTGGTGTTTCCAAAGAGGCAGATCGCAGGCGATCCCATGATGTGCGCCGCATAGTGGACGGGGAACGAGTCCATCCCGATCAGCAGGTGATGCGAGGAAAGCAGTTCCCGGAAGTGCTTCAGGTTGCTGTACGGCACGGTCTTTACGTTCTTGCCGCCGTGCGGTCGGGAGCTCAGAAGCGTGATCTGATACCCTTTACGGCGGAATTTCTCGATCAGCACCTTCAGGTGGGTCTCCGGGTAGGTCTTCAGCGGCCAGCCACCCTCCGTGTGCAGCAGGATGCGAAAGGCGCTTCCCGTCCTGTCCGGGAGATACCGGCTTGCGATGGGTCGGCTGCACAGCAGATCGCCTTTCGATTGAAGGCTCGCGCCGAGAGCGAAATAGTAGTGGTCGATCAGGTGAAAATCGGAGATTCGGTATTCCCGGGAGGGCCGGCAATAGTAGTAAAAGTGGTTCTGGATGTCCTCCAGTTTGAAATGGTGAAGGATGGTAAAGAAATATTCCTCGTCGGGAGTGGTGACGCCGTTGCGCAACGTCGGGGTAAAGGGGTAGGAAAGGACCTCGGTCGCGGGAGCACATTCCGCGAGGATGTCACGGTACCACTCGCTGACGACCACTTTCCGGAAGTTCGACATGCTGTTGCGAAGCGCGATGGACAGGAACAACACATCGCCGGCGTGATGCGGCATGATCGCCACGAACGGGATGGCGTTGCGCCTGCGCCGCAACTCGGCCTTTTCCCGCGGCTGCATGCGCTGCAGGGTGTCGTTCGTCACCGGATTGCCGTAGTGCTTGCTCAATGCCAGAAGAGCCGAGTCGGTGACCCACGTGTAGATACGATCGTAATTCTCGTTGTAATGAAATTCATTGTGTGCGGCCGACTTGTTCAGCACGACACTGTTCAGGTAGACGCATCGGGACGGCTCCAGCAGGGCATTGCGCAGGTATGCCGAATCCACCTCGGCGTGCATGGCGGAAAGGAGGCTGAGGAAACGGGCTTCGGCGATCGATACTCCCTTGGGAAGGAAGTATGCCAGGGGCGCCTCGTGCCTGTCGGCAAAGACGGTCACGTACGGATCCAGAGCAACCCGTTTCGTTTCCTCGAGCACCCGTTCGATGATTGCGGGTGGGAGCTTGAAGAAGGGATTGAAAATCAGAATGGGTTCGGTGTTTCCGATTGAAGAGAGTCTGCAAAACAGCTCCATGATATAGCGGCCGGGCGTTGCGAAAGCGGAGTGGAACAATTTTGAGAATGACAGCTCTTTCTTGGATATTTCGAATTGCGCGATGTCGGGACGGTAGCGCGTGGACGGGTCCTGGTTGATGACCCCGATCTTGACAATCACGGGAGTGCCGTACGTGGCCGTGACCTGCAGTTCGGCATAGTCCCGGTTGCCGGGGTCGCACTGTTCGACAGCCCGTTCCAGCGCCTCGACCCGGAGAAGCGAGTTTCTCCAGGCGACCAGCGCTCTCTTCACGGGGCTGGAGTTCACGTCCGGTGCACCCCACTCCGCATCGAGTGCGGCGAATCGATCTCTTTCCTCGAGGTCGGCGTGCAGGTTGGCATCCCAGCGCTCGTGGTAGGAAACCGTCACGTCGGTGAAGCCGTGGCGCTCAAGCAGGCATTGCAGGCCCTCCGCGGTGAAATGGAACACATGGAGCAGAGGGGGCTGTGCCCAGACCCAATTCGTCCCGAGCTTCCGGTACCCCTCGCTGTCGAAGTTGGGGACGGCGAGAATCAGCTTCCCCCCCGGCAGCAAATGACGCTTGATCAGGCGGATCGTTTTGTCCGGATCATTGGAGTGCTCAAGGGCGTGAAGCGCAACCACGGTGTCCCAGTCGTTCCCCGGCGGGGCAGCGTGGGACGTGTACGGGTCGTAGGTGACGCTGTCGTATCCCTCTTTCCGCGCAATCTGGGAAAAATACCCGAGGCCGCCGCCGAAATCGAGGACACGACGGCCCATCAGGGGACGGTATTCCTCGATCCGCTGCTGACAATCCAGGAGCTTGGCGCCGTAGTGATCCTGGTACCAGCGGTAATCGAACGCTGTTTCATAGAGCCGCTTGAGGGTCGCGTCGTCCGGCATGGGGTCGGTGAACGCAGACCTGCAACCGCCGCACTGGACGAGCCGATACTCAACGTCCCAGACCGTCCACCGCATCGTCCCGTAGGGCTTCAAATCCGCTGCGTGACAGAGGGGGCAAAAGCGGACACGACGGCTCGCTTCGCCCGGATGCTCAGCGAGTGCGGCCGCCAGCGGTGCGTACGTCGCTTCGCGGCTGAAGTGAAGACGGGCGTAGGAAACGGCTTTCTGTTCGAGAGCCCGCCTCTTTTCCTCGGATTGAAGCAGCGACAGGACGGCGTATGCGAAGGCCGGCCAGTCCCCGGCGACGATGAACGGGGGGTGCTCCGTTTCCGGGAGACCCTCTACGCTGTTGGGGGTGCCGACGAACGCCTTGCCGTTGCACAGCGCCTCAACGGTCTTGATCTTCAGGCCGGTCCCGATGCGCGTCGGGTTGATGACGACGGCTGCCTTCGCATATTCATCCTCTATCCGCTCTGTCCAGCCAACCCATTCGACATCGGCAAGCCCCCGGAATGCCCTGCCGAGTTTTCCCACGATGCGCAGCGTCGCCGCGGGATGGCCGTTCTTGATGAGCGGCCAGGCATGGGTGTAGAAATCGTTCAAGCCCTGAACGTTCGGCCCGTTGTCCGAGCCGACGACGAACACGGTCCCGGGGATCATGTTCCCGGGATCGCAGGGCTCGATCACGTCGTAATCGATTCCCACGGTGATGACCCTGCGCTCGGGCACCAGCGCGCTGAACATCCTCGCTTCTTCGTGTTGTATCGCCATGATGACGTCGCCGTTGAGCAGGTATGCCCGTTCCTCCTCCGGGGTGCAATAGAGGTCCTCGCCCCTGTCCCTCCGCGAGAACATGTCATGGGTGTCAATGAGTTTGAGGCAGCCGGCCGGGACAGCGGCCAGGCAGGGGGCCGTGAAGACGTACTCCGCGATCACGGCTGCGGGTTTGTACATTCTGCACAACCGTCGCGTCTCCGAAATCAGCTTTGGGGGGCAGAGATTCCTCTTCACGGGATTCGAATGCGCCAACGACTGCATGATGGGACGGACGATGCGCATGTCGACCTGATCATCGGGGATGTCCGTCAAGTGAACGGCATCGACGATCCTTTCCAGTTCTTTCCGGACCGGATCCGGCAGGGCGGGCTGATTGAGCAGCAGGATGGTTTTGTACCCATGGTCACAGAGCCACCGGAGAAGCTTCAGAATCTTGATCTCGTTGCCCGCGGCGGGCGGGTAGGGCACGACATGGGTGATCAGGATCACCGCGGGTCTCTGGTCGTGAGCATTCGGCGTCATGGGTTCTCTCTCGGGTTCGATTCGGTTAGTGCGTTACGGTGATCTCGTCCCTGCAGGCTTCCAGGTATCGTCTGCCGTGTTTCCGGTCCGGCTCGACGTAGTTCCCTTCCGCCCATTCATTCCATGATTTCAGGAAGATGATCCGCTTGTCAGGATGCCTGTGGATCACCTGCCCGATCGCCTCCCGCAGGTGGATTCTGAACAGAGCAGGAGTGGAATCGTGCAGGACATATCCCTGGGCGCCGCATCGCGCCGTATTGTCCCAGTTTGGGACGACGCAGGGGAACGCGTCGACGTCCCCCCGCAGCGGCGGCAGGGCACGCTTGATGTAGACTTCATAGGGCATGACGTCCGGTTTCCTGTGCGTCACAAGGTTTCGGGTGTCTGCGTTCGGCGGCGGATTGAAGATGTGCCACGTGCTCAGTCCGGGCTGGTGGGGAACCATTGCGTCAAACCCGTTTTCCTCCGGTTTCCAGTCCATCGTGTTCGCGTTCCCGATGAAGTAGATACCCGGCAAGCCCGCCTTGATGGCCAGCTCCTGCCAGTGCTCGATGAACCTCTTCGGCTCCGGCAGCTGATAGGGCTTGTAGACCAGGAAGACCGGCTTGTTGTAGACGGTGATGTAGCGCTTGTCGAAAAAGGCCTCCGCAATCGCGCGGAAATGCGCCTCCTCGTCCTTTCTTCCCGGGTATGTCTGCTCGATCAGGATTCGATCGGGGCATCCGTGCCAGATCCCGGACCACGTGTCGTTTGCCCACCCCAGGCAGAAGGGCAGCGAGGGCTCCCCGGATTTCAGGACCTCGGTGAAGGGCTTTTCGAGCAGGCGCTTTCCGGAAAACCAGTAGTGCCAGTAACAAAACCCCTCGATGCCGTGCTCCTGCGCGAGCCGGGCCTGCGCAGCTCTCGTCTCGGGCAGCCGCAGATCGTAAAAACCGAGCTCTTCCGGGACGCGGGGCTGATCGTGGCCGGGGTACAGGGGGCGGGCCTTCGCGACATTCGTCCATTCGGTGAATCCTTTCCCCCACCACGCGTCGTTCTCCGGGATGGCGTGGAACTGCGGCAGATAAAATGCAATCAGTCTTGCTTTCCGGTATGTTTTCACTCGGTATCTCTTCCTGTCATGGGGTGGATCGACGGG
This sequence comes from Syntrophaceae bacterium, assembly GCA_013177795.1. Taxonomy (NCBI): domain Bacteria; kingdom Pseudomonadati; phylum Thermodesulfobacteriota; class Syntrophia; order Syntrophales; family Syntrophaceae; species Syntrophaceae bacterium. Next base: position 769,651 of record JABLXY010000003.1, read on the forward strand.
GCATCCGGCGGATCTCCCTAGTTGTTTCTCACCAGGACCCTGTATTCGATCTGGAGCCTGTCAGCCGACGGCAGGTCTGTCGGCAGAGCAATTTCCAGGTGCGGGTCGTCGGATGCGAAAATCAGGATATTGTCGCACACGGATTTGGCATTCGTCCCGGACAGGGTCGCGCGGACGGGCTCGCCCTCCCGATAAACCTGAAGCTGATTCAGCTCCACGATGGGTGCGGCATGTTCGATCGGATCCCATCGCAGTGCCCGTATTTTCCCGAACGGCCTCAAATCAATGTCGATCCCGATGCGGCCCGTCTGCGGATCCGTCGGCAGTTCATACACCAGAGCGTCACCCTCGATGAACCCGGCGCCGTTATCCACGTAGATCTTTCCCACATACCGCCGGCCCGATGGGTCCTTCATGAAGCCGGCTGCGCCATTCTTGGCTACGACATCGCCGATTGCCTTTGCGTAGGCGTCACGGATGCGGTACGCCAGTTCAAGGACAAGCGAATCGGCATGCGCCATTCCCGAGGGCACATCCAGATGAAAAGAGGGGTCGTCTGTCAGGAAAATGTAGCGGTTGCCGTTGACGTATTCCGCATTGGATTTCTTGATCCGCACGGGCTTCACGAGGCTGCCGGCTTGCAACTCGATGCGGCCGATCTCGATGATTGCGGCCGCGTTTTCGACCGGATCGAACCGGAGGGCTCTGATGGGAGCGACGCCCCGCAGAGGGAAGGTCAGCGCAACGGAGCCGGAATCGGAACCGGGAGGCAACGGCATGATCAATGCGCTGCTCTCCGAGAACCCGTCACCCCGATCGATGTACAGTTTCGCATGAGGGGGCGGAGAGGACGCGTGCTGCTTCAAGGCTTCAACCGATTGTTCCAGCATGCCGACGTATTCCGGTCCGACGGAATATTTTAGAACTGCCTGAATGCTTCTGACGGTGTCCCAATGATCGGGCAGCGAGAGGTAAAAGGCGGGGTCGCGAGTCGTGAAGAGGTGTCGATTGTCGCGCACGTCTGCGGCGTTGGAGCCCTTGAGCGGAATCTCGACACGTTCTCCGTCTTTTCTCGTCAGCGCAATGCGGATCACCTCGACGCCCGCCGGAGCATTGTCGATCGGGTCCAGCCGGAGTGCGCGGATCCTTCCGAAGCCGTTCAGATTGAATTCAACGGTCACGGGACCCTTGTCGAAGCGGCCCGGAAGGAGGCGTTTCAGAGATTCTTCTTCATTGAATCCTTGCCCCGTATCGATATAGAGCGTAGCGAACTGGAACGGACGGACATCGTCAATATCCGGACATTCGTTGATCATGCCGCCGGAGATTTCGTCTTGCTGCGGCCGGTCGGAAAGCGATGTCTCCCGCCGGTTCGAAAGAAGCTCCTGATAGACGTGCAGGAGACCCTCGATTTCGCCGTCCAGTGACGGGACAGGGGTCTGAAGCGCCCCGCGTGACAGGGCTTCGATCGCGTCAGGGAACGCGATGATCTCGGTCATTCGCTCTGCAAGCGCATCGCTGTCCCCGCAGGCGATGCGGTAACCGTTGCGGCCGTTTTCGATGATGGAGGAACCGAAAAAATCGGTCGCGATGACGGGTACGCCGGACCAGAGCACCTCACGAACGACACGGTTGTACGTTTCGAAATACGAAGGGATGACGGCGCAATGGATTTGCGAAACGATTCGGGGGAGGTTCTCCGGTTTGAAGCCGCCGTGGCAGAAAATTCTGTTGCCGTGCGCTTTGCTCAACTCGGCGATCCAGTTGACGAAAGGCTCATGTCCGATCTCGCCGAAAAAATGAAATTCGAAATCTTTCGATCCGGGCAGCAGTTCGAGAGCCCTCAGGATGACGTCGATCCCTTTTCGGGGGATGCCCGTACCGATGAAACCGAACTTGACAACTCCTCCTTCGACCCGGATCGGATGGGACGGTCTTGCATGAGGGAATGAGAACCCGCGCGGGATGACGCGGATCCGTTCCTCGGGAATGGGGACGAAAGATGTAAAGTAGCGCTTGAATTCGGGGGTTGTGAAAACGACGGCAGAGACCTCGCGATCGTAGATGCCCTTCAGGTATTCGGACCTCTCGGCGAATCTCTTCTTTATGCTTCCCAGGGCATCGGCAAGATCGATTCTCCGGAATCGGCAGTAGCATTCGGCGCATCGGCCCATGTCGCCGGGACCGGTGCAGGTCTTCACACGTCGGCCGGAGGAGAGTATGGGTTCCATTCGATAGCAGATTTCCTCCGTATTGCAGATATTCCGTACGACGGGGACGCCGCTGCGTGCGAAGCATCGAATCGTCTCCAGGGGCATGAACAGGTAGTCGTTGATGTGAACGATGTCGGGGCGGAAATCCTGCAGAACGTGGCGGACAATCTGTTGATGCCGAAGAGAATCTTCTGCCGAAGCGTTCGGAAAAAACGAATCCTCCTGATCCGTTTTCGGTATTCTGTAGAGAGTGATGCCGTCGATTTCACATTTTCCTGAGTCTTGCCGGACCGATGGGTCCGGAATCAAAACTCCGACCTCGAGCCCCTTCGCCTTCATGCCCCGCGCATGGTTGAGTGTCGTGAGAGGGGTCCCGGTGAGTTCATAGGGGGCAAGACTGTGATTCACGAAAAGTACGCGCCGTACCTTCCGCTCGTTCTCGTTCCGGTATTTTCCGTGTGAGCTATTCCCTTCCAGGCTTGCTTTGCCGGTACGACCGATATCGTCTTTGCACCGGAGCATGGGAATCCCGGGGTCAAGTCCCTTCTGCTTCAGAACGCCCTTCTTTACGCAGTAGAGGTTCTTGTAGTTTTTCCCGCCCATGAGGGCATGCCAGTCAGCCCCGTCCTCGTATCGTTCACAGAAGCCCCTCTCGTCATGGACGAATAAGATCGAGAACCCCAATTCGTGGATGTGCCGGAGCAAAGCTTCAGGCATCAGGCCGTTATGCCGCAGGCACCTTTGATTGAATTCAAGGATCATCTCCAGCTCGTCAACTTTTTTGACGAGTTTTTTCATGCCCTGGAGGACCTGACGCTCGCTTCCTTCCGTGTCGATTTTGATCAGCGTGGGTTTGTTCGGGATTTCCTCAATCAGGTGATCGAGGGAGATTACGCTCACGGTCATGTCCTGTAATATGTCTGCCGCCGGGTTGGCGAGGAATCCTGAATTGTCGGAGGCCGCTGAAACTTGGAATGCCGCGTTGCCGTCACGGTTCGAGACCGCCGATTGAAACAAGCGGACATTCCTGATGCCGTTCAGCGCAATGTTCTTTTCCAGAATTTCGTAATTCACTGGAATCGGCTCGAAGGCAAAAATTGCGCAATCGGGATTCGCGTGACCGACCAGGACGGAGAAGAACCCGTAATGGGCGCCCACATCGATGAACGTGCGGGCTGTTTTCGCCCGCCGGCGAATGATGAGGGCCGTGACGGCTTCATACTCCTGGTCGGCGTAGGGGGAGACGAATCGGGGCGTGACGTACAGGTTGAAATCATGGCCCTTCACTCGGATCTTCCGCAGGCTTCTCAAGTTGTAATCATGTGCAAAGGGAGCGGTCATTTCTGCCCTCAAGGTGGGTTTAAAACTCAGCGTTCAAGCGGCCTGCGGCAGAATCGAAATCAAGCCGCAATGCAGCACGGCGCTGCAGCAGAAGGCAAAATTGCACATTACATGCCAATATGGTGAGAATTTTGTTAGGTTTCCTGGCAAGGGGAATAGCGGAAAGAGACCCGAATGATGAATTCCCAACCGGTCAAATATGACCTGCAACTCTGTGCGTATGGTGCCAGAGGCATCACGAATGCGCAAACGTCAGGGCGAAAATACTGATGGCAAGAAAGGGAATGGCTCAGGCGTCAAGAGGGAGAAAGTCCGAAAAAGCAAGGGTGAATCAGGACGCCGGCACTCACCCTGCCTGCAGATAGTTCAGCAGGGCCTGCGCCTCGGCGAAGGCGGGGTTGATCTGGAGGGCCTTGCGGATGGAGTCGACGGCGGGTTTCGTGTCTTTCTTCGCCGCATAGGCGCGGGCGAGGTTGTAGAGCAGGCCCTCGTCGTCGGGGGCGAGGGAGAGGGCCTTGCGGAACTCCGCGACGGCCTTGTCGTAGTTGCCTTCCTTGCGGGCCTGGATGCCCCGGGCGTTGTAGGTCTGGAGGATGAAGGTGAGGAGGTCCTCGTTTGTGCCGATCAGGGCACGGGCCTTTTCGTGCTCCCCCTTGTCGATGAGCCGCGTGATCATGACGGCCCGGTTTTCCGGGCTCTCGTCCCCGCCGGAGAGGCTCCGGGTTATCTCCTCCTCGGAGACGCTGACCAGCTGCCGGATGAAGGCAAGCGACGTCTCGTTGTCGTCGTCCTGGAACGTGACGGGGCCGAAGGCGTTGCGGAACGCGGCGCTCGTCATGAGCTGCCGCTGGAACTCGTTGATGCCCTCCTGCAGGTCCTTCTGGTCCTGGGGCAGCATCCGGGTGACGAGCATCTTCTCCAGGACGTCCCTGAAGCCGCTGAGGCAGGCGTAGACGTTGCCCTGGTGGATGAACTTCTTGCAGTTCCCCAGGGTCCTGGAGATTTCCGCGGCGCGCTCTCTGACGATGGCCTCGTCCATGTCCGCCCCGGACGGGTGTTTGGGGTCGTTCATTCCCTGTTGACTCGTCATCCATGGCCCGGCCGGGCGTGTGACCGGCCCGGGCGCCTCTCCATGGCACGGAACGTGCTACTCCTATATCGGCAAAACCGAATCCGGTCTTGAACCGCGGGGGGAGGTGCGAACCGATCATGGACGAGGGCGAAGGCGGCCGAAGAGCGCTGGACTTCGACGAGAAGAACTTTCTCTTCGAGTGGCTCGTGGAAAACAACAAGACCCTGACGCGGAAGAACAAGGAACTGCTCGTCGAAAACCTGAAGCTCCGATCCCGGCTGGAGGAACTCGAGAAGATCAGCTTCATCGACCCGACGACGGGCCTCTACAACCGGTGGTACCTGCAGCCCCGCCTCGTGGAGGAATTCTCCAGGGCAAGGCGCAGGGAATTCCCCCTGTCCTGCCTTTTCATCGATATCGACGACTTCAAGACTGTCAACGACCGCTACGGTCACTTCATCGGCGACAGGATCCTCCGGGACATGGCCCTGCTGCTCCGGGGGCACTGCCGCAAGGAGGACGTGCTGATCCGCTTCGGGGGCGACGAGTTCGTCCTGCTTCTCAGCTCGTCGGGGCAGAGGGCGGCCAGGGCGGCCGCCGAGCGCATCCGGGGGCGCATCCGGGCGCACGCGTTTGTCGGCGAGGGCACGCCGCTCGCTCTTTCGGCGTCGATCGGGGTGAGCACCCTCGAGAAGCAGCACGTCGCCTCGTCCGGGGACCCCTGGGAACTCGTCTGGACGGCTGACGGGGCCATGCACCTGGCGAGACAGAAAGGCCCGGGCCGGATCCACTGGTTAAACTGCCGCGGCAAGCGGGAAAAGGCCGAATGCGGCGAACGCGCGGTATCGTGAGGAGAGGATCTTACGTGTTGAAAATGTTTGGAAAATAAAATGAATCGGACAATCGGGCCAGAACACTTTTCTCTCTTTTTCCTGAACGATGAACCAACGAACTGACGAACCAAGGAACTCAAGAACTAACGAATTAACGAACCAAGGAACCCCCTTTCCCCCTTCCAGTCCCCTGACTTCGCCCTAAAGTTTCCCGGCCTTCTGACGATAAAACAGGTGCAGAAGTTGCACGTGATTTATATGTTGCTGTAGGATAGCGAGACAAGGCCGAACCGAGAGGTGCTTCATGGCGAAGATGTTTTTTTCCACGTCCGAGGTGGCGGATCTCTTCAACGTCAACCGGGTGACCATCTACCGCTGGGTCAAAGAGGGGATGGTGAAGGGATACAAGGTGGGCAAGCACCTCAAGATCCCGCTGGCGGAGGTCGAGCGGCTCAAGCGGGAGTTCGGCTTCGGCGACGTGTCGCTGGAGACGCTCCAGGGGGGCGAGACCGAGGCGGCAGGGGCCGGAAAAACCGCGGCCCGGGGCCCTTCCCTCAAGAAGCTCGTCATGGTCATCGACGACGACGAGAACATCCTCACCTTCATCCAGAACGCCTTCGAGGGACTCGGCCTCAACCGGCACTGCAACCTCAAGACCTACGCCAACGGGCTCGAGGCGGTTCTGCACATCGGGGAGGAGAAGCCGGACCTCATCCTGCTGGACATCGTCATGCCCAACCTCAACGGTCTCGAGCTCGCCGAGAAGATCCGCAAGATGCACCGGGACATCAAGATCATCATCCTGACGGGCTATCCCGAGTATCTCACGGAGGACGAGCGGGGCAAGTTCCTCGACTACATGACGAAGCCCGTCGATCTGAGAAAGCTCTACGAGACGATCGTCAAGGCCCTCGACATCCCCGCGGACAGGGCCAACGGCGCCCAGGCGCGCTCCTGACGCCCTGCGGGGGTGAATGGAACGGGCAAACGGCGGCCCGGCCGGAACGGGTTTGGCATCGGGCTTATGATTCAGGAAGCACAGGGAGGCACTGAGGACATGCAGACGGAGATGACCGAACGGCAGGAACACACCGAGGCCGGCATACCGGCAAAGGAAGGGAAATACCTCACCTTCTCGCTGGCGGGCGAGGAGTACGGGATCGGGATTTTGAAGGTCAAGGAGATCATCGGGATGATGAACATCACCCCGGTTCCCCAGACCCCGGAGTTCGTCAAGGGGGTCATCAACCTCCGTGGGAAAGTCATCCCCGTCGTGGACCTGCGCCTCCGGTTCGGCCTGGAGGCCGCGGCCTACACGGAGCGCACCTGCATCATCGTCGTGGAGGTGGCGGGGGCCGGCGGCTCGGTCATGATGGGAATCGTCGTCGACGCCGTCTCGGAGGTGCTCAACATCCGGGGGGCCGACATCGAGAACACGCCCGCCTTCGGGGTGCGGCTCAACACGGATTTCATCCTCGGGATGGCCAAGGCGGCAGGCGGCATCAAGATCCTGCTCGACATCGACAAGGTCCTCAGCAGCGAGGATCTCGTGGCGGTCCGCCGCGCGGCCTGAGGGGTTCATTCGACGTCAAGGAGTAAACCTGTGAGAAACCTGTCTCTTTCCACCAAAATCATCGGTCTCGTTGTCGCCGCCGTGTTCACCGTCGGCCTCTGCGTGTTCGCGAGTTCCTATTATTTCGTCAACCAGGGTTTCAACGACCAGACGCAGCAGGACATCGGCAAGCTGGCCGACGCCGTGCAGATCCGCGTCGACGACATGGCGGCGAAGATGGCCGCCGTGGCGCAGCTGACGGCGGCCCGAAAGGACCTGGCCGAGGCGATCGTGAGGGGCGACACGGCCTTCGTACAGAGCCTGGGCAGGGACGTCATGCGCGACTCGAAGGCCGGGGTCATCACGATCGCCGACAAGGACGGCAACGTGGTGGGCCGCGGCCACTCCGACAAGGCGGGCGACAGCGTCCTGAACCAGCCCAACGTGAAGAAGGCCCTCGCCGGCGAGGCCACCACCGGGATCGAGGAAGGCACGGTGGTGAAGTTCTCCCTCCGGGCGGGCGCCCCGGTGAAGCTCGGCGGCAAGGTCGTGGGTTCCGTCACCGCGGGCATCGACCTCACCCCGGCTAACCATGCCTTCGTCGAAGATATCAAGAAAATGTTCGACGTCGAGTGCACCCTCTTTCAGGGCGACACGCGCGTGACGACGACGATCATGAAGGACGGCCAGCGGGTCATCGGCACGAAGATGGACAACCCGAAGGTCCTTGACGCGGTCCTCGCCAGGGGCCAGCGCTACCTGGACGTCAACCGGATCCTCGGGAAGGAGTACAACACGGCATACTGGCCCCTGAGGGACGCCTCGGGGAAGGTCATCGGCATGCTCTTCATCGGCAAGGACCGCTCCATCGTGGCCTCCACGGTGCGGAACACGGAACTTTCGGTCCTGGCGATCCTCGCAGTCGTCGGGGGCCTGATGGTGTTCGCCGGCATCCTCGTTGCGCGGTCGATCACCCGGCCCGTCAACCGCGCGATGGCCGGGCTGACCGAGGCGGCCGAGCAGGTCGTCTCGGCCTCGGGGCAGGTGGCCTCGGCGAGCCAGTCGCTGGCGGAGGGCGCCTCGGAGCAGGCCGCCTCGATCGAGGAGACCTCCTCGTCGCTCGAGGAGATGTCGTCGATGACCAAGCAGAACGCCGACAACGCCTCGACGGCCGACAAGCTCATGAAGGAGGCCAAGGGGATGGTCGAGCGGGCCAACGGCTCGATGACGGAGCTCACCCAGTCGATGGAGGACATCTCGAGGGCCAGCGACGAGACCTCGAAGATCATCAAGACGATCGACGAGATTGCGTTCCAGACCAACCTGCTGGCGCTCAACGCGGCGGTGGAGGCGGCCCGGGCGGGCGAGGCGGGCGCGGGGTTTGCCGTGGTGGCCAACGAGGTCCGCAACCTGGCGATGCGGGCGGCCGAGGCGGCCAAGAGCACCTCGGTGCTCATCGAGGGGACGGTCAAGAAGGTCAGGGAGGGCTCGGAGCTGGTGGAGCGGACCAACGCGGCCTTCGCGGAGGTCTCGAAGAGCGCGGAGAAAGTGGCGGGCCTGGTGGCGGAGATCGCGGCGGCTTCCCACGAGCAGGCCCAGGGGATCGACCAGATCAACAAGGCCGTGGCGGAGATGGACAAGGTGACGCAGCGCACGGCGGCCAACGCCGAAGAGTCGGCCTCGGCCTCGGAGGAGATGAACGCCCAGGCCGAGCAGGTGAAGGAAATCGCCGCGGAGCTCGTACGCGTCATCGGCAGCGGAAGCTCGAAGGAATCAGGCAGCCGTCCGGGCGAGGCGGCAAACAAACCGGCATCCGGCTGGAAGGCCCCGCTCCTGGCGCGCCTGAAGGCACCCCGGGAGAAGGCACCCGCCGCGGCCGCTTGCCGCAAGACCCCGAAGCCCGAAGAGGTGATCCCCTTCGGCAAGGGCGACTTCAAGGATTTCTGAGTGAGGAATGCAGATCGCCTGTCCGGTTCGCCGGGGCCCGCCCCGAACGAGTCGAACGCGCCCGGCCTCGAGCCGGCGGACGGACGATAGAGAACAGAACCGCATGACGCTCGAACTGCGCGACACGGAATTCGAAAAGATCAGCCGCCTCGTATACAGCCACTGCGGGATCCACCTGCACGACGGAAAGAAGGAACTCGTCAAGGCAAGGCTCAGCAAGAGGATCCGGGAGGGGAACTTCAAGTCCTTCGCGGACTACTACGAGTACGTCAGGACCGGCGAGGGGACCGACGAGTTCATCGCCATGATCGACTCCCTCTCGACGAACCTGACGAGCTTCTTCCGGGAGGACGGCCATTTCCGGGCCCTGGCGCGGATCATCCCGGAACTTGTTCGCGAGCGGGCCCGTCGGGGCCGGCCTTGCATCCGCCTCTGGAGCGCCGGCTGCTCCTCCGGGGAGGAGCCCTACACGATGGCCATCACGGCCCTCGAGGCCTCCCAGGGCGCAGGGGCCGACATCCGCATCCTGGCCACCGACATCTCCACGCGGGTCCTCAGGAAGGCCGAGCAGGGCATCTACCCGGCGGACCGGGTCAAGACCGTCCCGCCCGACCTGCTGCGGAAGTATTTCCAGGTGGGCCAGGGCAACTGGGCGGGCCATTACCGCGTGAAGAGGGACGTGCGGGACCTCGTGCGCTTCGAGCGCTTCAACCTCATGGAGCCGTTGCCCGCGGGAGACCCCTTCGACGTGATCTTCTGCCGCAACGTGATGATCTACTTCGACAAGAAAACCCAGGAGGGCCTGGTGAACCGCTTCCACGGCCGTCTGGCCAAGGGCGGCTACCTCTTCATCGGCCACTCCGAGAGCCTCACGGGGCTCAACCATGCGTTCCAGTACCTGGAACCCAGCGTGTACCGGAAATAGGCGGGCATGGCGGAACTCGTCGTCGGCATATCGGACCTCAAGGTCACCAACAACCCCGCGGACTCCATGGTCACCTATGCCCTGGGGTCCTGCATCGCCGTGGCCGTCTACGACCCGGCGGTAAAGGTGGGGGGGCTGCTGCACTTCATGCTCCCCGACTCGAGCCTGGATGCCGAAAAGGCCCGGGAGACGCCCGGCATGTTCGCCGACACGGGCATCCCGCTGCTGTTCAAGTCCTGCTACAAGCTCGGGGCGGACAAGAAACGGATGATCGTCAAGGTGGCGGGGGGGGCCAGCATCCTCGACGACTCGAACTTCTTCCGGATCGGGCAGAAGAACATCATGGCCATGCGGAAGCTCTTCTGGAACAACAACGTCCTGATCGACGCGGAGGACACGGGCAAGAACGTCAACCGCACGGTGCGGCTCGACGTGGGCACGGGCAAGGTCTGGGTCAAGCGGGCGGGCGGCCCGCCGGAGGAGCTATGAAGCTCGACAAGCGCATCCTGCAGTCCATCCGGGCGCTGCCGCCCTTCCCGGCGACGGTCCGGAAGGTCATGGCCCTGGCGGGCGACCCCGATTCGTCGCACACGGAGCTGGCCGCCGTGATCCGCCTCGACCAGGCCATAACGGCGAACGTCCTGCGGATCTGCAACTCCGCCTTCTTCGGCCTGCGCCGCCCCGTGGACAACGTGGGCGACGCCATCCTGCACATGGGCAAGAAGAACGTCCTGCGCGCCGTCATGGCCGCGGGGCTGTCGCGCTATTTCCGGACCGCCCGGGGCTACGACGTCGGGGGGCGCGACCTCTGGGAGCACGCCGTCGCGGTGGCGCTCATGTCCCAGATCTGCGCCGCGAGAATCTCGATCCCCGACGACCCGCGGCTCTTCACGGCGGGTGTGCTGCACGACATCGGGAAGATGGTGATGGGCGAGTTCGTGCACGAGGCGTGGCAGAGGATCCGGGCTCTGAGGGAGGGGCAGGGGTACTCCTTCCTGGAGGCCGAGGAGGAAGTCCTCGGCGTCAACCACGCGGCGCTGGGAGGCGAGATCGCTCTGATGTGGAAGTTCCCCGACGAGATCCTCAAGGCCATCGCCTTCCACCACAGGCCGGACCAGCTGGCCAGCGGGGACACCGTGCCCTGGGTCGTCTACCTGTCGAACCAGGCCTGCCACGTCATGGGGATCGGCGTGGGCACCGATGCGCTGGCCTACCGTGCCGTGGGGGACGTGGCCGGGCGGTTTGGCATCAAGCAGCGGGATCTCGAGGACATGATGGCCCGGCTGCACCACAGCATGCGGGAAGCCCGCGAACTGGTCAGCATCGTGCCGGGGCCCGGCCGAAACGGGGATGCCTGAACGGAGGGAGCGATGTCGTTCAATCTGCTCATCGTCGATGATTCGAGCTCGATGCGGTCCGTCGTGAAGAAGATCGTCGGCCTGTCGGGCATCGGGGTCAACCGGCTTCTCGAGGCGGAAAACGGGCGCAGGGCCCTCGAGATCCTCGGGGACAACTGGGTGGATGCCGTCATGCTCGACATCAACATGCCGGAGATGAACGGCCTCGAGCTTCTCCGGAAGATGAGCGAGGACGACCTCCTGAAGAACATCCCCGTGGTCATGATGAGCACGGAGGCCAGCGACGCCCACGTGAAAACCGCCCTCGAGCTGGGGGCCAGGGGATTCATCCGGAAACCCTTCCTGCCCGAGGACGTCAGGAGGATGCTCCTCGGGGTGCTCGGGTTTGACGAAAAGGGGGACTATGGAGAGCGTGAAAGAGATCTTGGCGGAGTCGATTTTTGAGGTCTTCGAGAGGATGTTCTTCATCTTTCTCGAGCCCGGGGGCGCCGCCCCGGTCCATGACTGCGAGGCCGCGATCCGCTTCGACGGGCCGCGGCGGGGGGCGATGCGCATCCTGATGACCCGCCCTGTGGCCCGGCTCATGGTCCGCAACATGCTCGGCCTCGACAACGGGGACGTGACGGAGCCGCACGTGGCGGATTGCGTCAGGGAGGCCGCAAACATGGTCTGCGGGAATTTCCTCGTCCACTGGGACGCCTCGAAGAAATTCACGATGTCGCTGCCGGAGTTCTCGGCGCGGCCGGGTCAGGCGCCGATCCCCGATGACGCCGTGTCCTTCGATTTTGACTGCGAGGCGGGGAAGATGAGGGTGGTGCTCGAGATGGAGGCGTAGGGCGGGCAAAAGGCGAAAGGCGAAAGGCCTCTTTTGTTGCCGCTTGCCCTCGGCCCTAAGCCTTGTGCCGTGAGATCGGCAGCAGCGCAAAACACAAAAGAAGGAAACGCAGCGGGAGCGGAGACTCATCGAGCCGTGAACAAGATCAAAGTACTCATCGTCGACGATTCGGCCATCGTCCGCAAGATCTTCTCGGAGGAGCTCTCGAAGTTCCCCGACATCGAGATCGTGGGCACGGCGCCGGACCCCTACGTGGCCCGGGACAAGATCGTCGCCCTCAAGCCCGACGTGGTCACCCTCGACATCGAGATGCCCCGCATGGACGGGATCACGTTCCTGCGGAAGCTCATGAAGTACTACCCCCTGCCCGTCATCATCGTAAGTTCATTGACGCCGAAGGGTGGAAAACTGACGCTCGAGGCCCTCGACATCGGCGCCGTCGAGGTCGTCGCGAAGCCCGGGGCGGCCTACACCGTGGGGGATATGAGCGCCCAGCTGGCCGAGAAGATCCGGGCGGCCTCGCGGGCACGGATCGTGAAACAGCAGGGGGACGGCCCCGGAAACGGGGGCCCGGCGGAGCCGGTCCGGGCCCTGGCCCAGACGACGAACCAGGTCATCGCCATCGGCGCCTCCACGGGGGGCACGGAGGCCCTCAAGGCCGTGCTCACGAAAATGCCCGTGAACGCCCCCGGCATCGTCGTCGTGCAGCACATGCCGGCCAATTTCACGACGGCCTTTGCCGAGCGTCTCAACGGCCTGTGCCAGATGACGGTGAAGGAGGCGAAGAACAACGATTCCGTGACCCAGGGGACGGTGCTCATCGCCCCGGGGAACTATCACATGCTCCTGCGGCGCAGCGGGGCCCGCTACTACGTGGAGGTCAAGGACGGGCCCATGGTGCACCACCAGCGGCCCGCCGTGGACGTCCTGTTCAAGTCCGCGGCCCAGGTCGCCGGCGCCAACGCGATCGGGGTGATCCTCACGGGGATGGGAGCCGACGGGGCGGCGGGGATGCTGGAGATGAAGAAGGCCGGGGCGAGAACCATCGCCCAGGACGAGAACACCTGCGTGGTCTTCGGCATGCCGAAGGAAGCCATCAAGCTCGGCGGTGTGGACCGGGTCCTGCCCCTGGAGCAGATCGCCGGGGAACTGGTGAGGATGATGTGACATGGATCATGCTGAACTGAGACGCGAGATCGACGACATGGCGTCGAACTTCCTCTTCCTGGAGAAGAGGGAGATCGACATCCCGACGGCGGGACAGTTCCTGAACCAGCTCGAAGCGGTCATGGGGCATGCGGAGAGCCTCGGGGTGCCCGAGGCCCGGCGGCTGGCGGGCGGCCTGAGTCAGCTCCTCGAGAAGGTGGTCCTCGAGTCCGTCGACGCCGCCGCGGGGTTCGGGCTGTTCGAGCGCGGCATCGTGCTGCTGCAGTCCGTGGCCGACGGCTACTGCAACGCGGGGCGCTACGACGGGAGCATCGAGGGGTTCATGGCGGAGCTCGCCGCTGGCCTGGGCATGCCCCCGGAGGCCGCAGCCGCCGAGACGGCGGCGCCGGCCTCCGCGGAGACGGCCCCCGAGAGCCCACCGGCGGCCGGAAAGGACCGGGTCCAGGACGAGGCACTGCTGCGCGATTTCATCACCGAGGGGCTCGAGTACATCGGCGAGATCGAGGTGAACATCCTCAACCTCGAGCAGGAACCCGAAAACAAGGACTACATCAACGCCATCTTCCGGCCGTTCCACTCCATCAAGGGCGTGGCCAGCTTCCTGAACCTCGTCGACATCCGCACGCTGGCCCATGACCTCGAGACGCTCCTGGACAAGGCGAGAAACGAGGCCCTGCCCGTCACGCCGGAACTCATCGACCTCATCCTCGACGGCTCGGACACCCTGAAGGCCATGATCGGCCAGCTGCGCGACGCGCTCGAGGGCCGGGAGGCCACGGAGGTGATCGACACTTCCGACCTCGTCCGGCGCATCAAGCTCGCCGAGCAGGGCGCCGACCAGCCGAAGCAGCCCAAGAAGCTCGGGGCCATCCTCGTCGAGGAGGGGGTCATCAACGAGGAAGAGCTGCAGGCGGCCCTGGAGCGCTCCCAGATCCCTCCGCCCCGCAAGCTCGGCCAGACGCTCATCGCCGAGGGGATCGCCTCGCCGAAGGACGTCTCCCGCGCGCTGCGCAAGCAGGCCCAGCAGGTGACGGACTCCAACACGATCCGCGTGGACATCAAGAAGCTCGACGACCTCATCGACATGGTGGGCGAGCTCGTCATCACGCAGTCCATGATCCGGCAGAGCGAAACCCTCCTGACCCTCGGCGACCGGAAGCTCGTGCGGGACATCTCGCAGCTCGCGAGCATCACCTCCGAGCTGCAGCGCTCCTCCACGGTCCTGCGCATGGTGCCCATCAAGCAGACCTTCCAGCGCATGGCGAGGCTCGTGCGGGACCTCTCGAAGAACTCGGGCAAGCTCATCAACGTCGTCACGGTGGGCGAGGACACGGAGATCGACCGCAACATGGTCGACGAGATCTACAACCCGCTCGTCCACATGATCCGCAATGCCGTGGACCACGGGATGGAGATGCCCGAGGACCGCATCCGGGCGGGCAAGCCCGAGCGCGGCACGATCAAGCTCAAGGCCTTCCACCGCGGCGGCAACATCGTCATCGAGATCTCCGACGACGGCCGGGGCCTCAACCGGGAGAAGATCCGCGAGAAGGCCCTCAAGAACGGGCTCATCGGCCCCTCGGATGCCCTGACGGACCAGGAGATCCACCGGCTCATTTTGCTGCCCGGCTTCTCGACGGCCGAGAAGATCACCGACATCTCGGGCCGGGGCGTCGGGATGGACGTCGTCAAGCAGGCCGTGGAGAAGCTCCGCGGCAAGATGGACATCCAGAGCGCCGAGGGGAAGGGGACGACCTTCGTCACGGCCTTCCCGCTCACCATGGCCATCATCGACGGCATGATCGTCAAGGTCGGCAGCGAGCGCTACATCCTGCCCACGGTGGCCATCCGGCAGCTCATCCGCCCCGACCGGGCGGCCTACAACTGCATCGTCGGCGAGGCGGAGACGATCAACGTCATGGGGCGCCTGCTGCCGCTGGTTCGCCTGCACCGGCTCTTCGACATCGAGCCCGTGCACCGGAACCCCTGGGAGGCCACTCTGGTCGTGATGGAGGGCGAGAAGCGCGCGAAGTGCCTGCTCGTCGACGAGATCCTCGGCAAGGAGGAGGTCGTGATCAAGAACCTGGGCGAGAGCCTCAAGCGCATCAAGGGGGTCTCCGGCGGCGCCATCCTCGGCGACGGCAACGTGGGCCTGATCCTCGACCCCGAGGGCCTTTTCGAGATGGCCGAAGCGAACTGACGCCCGCGGGCCCGGTACGCAGCGCGGCAGGGATGCGCGGATTCGGAGAAAACAAACCTGATTGCGGGGGAAACTATGAGCGTGGACAAGAATCTCAAGATCCTCATCGTCGATGACTTCGCCACCATGCGGAAGGTCATCCGGAACCTGCTCAAGCAGGGCGGCTTCGAGAACATCGTGGAAGCCGAGGACGGGGCGGCGGCCCTCAGGGTCCTGAAGTCCCAGCCGGTCGACTTCATCATCTCCGACTGGAACATGCCGAACATGAGCGGGCTCGATCTGCTCAAGGCCGTGCGGGCGGACGACGAGCTCAAGGCGCTGCCGTTCCTGATGGTGACGGCAGAGGCCCTGAAGGACAACGTGGTGGCGGCCGTCAAGGCGGGGGTGAGCAACTACATCGTGAAGCCCTTCACCGCCGAGGTGCTCAACGAGAAGATCGAGAAGATCGTCAAGAGCCTCGCGGCGTAAACCGGCAAAGGACCAATCCCCATGGACGTACGATTCATCAACCCGTTCCTCAACGGGACCGTGCAGGTCCTGAAGACGATGGCCTTCGTGGAGCCCAAGGCGGGCAAGCCCTTCCTCAAGAAGGACAGCCTCGCCCGCGGCGACGTCTCGGGCATCATCGGCCTGACCGGCGCGGCCCGGGGTTCGCTGGCGCTGAGCTTCAGCGAGGGCTGCATCCTGAAGGTCGTTTCCAACATGCTCGGCGAGGAGATCAAGACCCTCAACGGCGACATCAAGGACGCCGTGGGCGAGATCACCAACATGGTCTCCGGCGCGGCCCGCAAGGAGCTCGAGACCCTCGGGTTCAACATCACGGCGGCCATCCCGACCGTCGTGGCCGGCAAGGACCACTCGATCAGCCACGTGCTCGGGGGGCCGAGCATCATCATCCCCTTCGAGACCCCGCATGGGCCCTTCGTGGTCGACATCTGCATCAACGGCGTCGAGGGGAAGTAAACGCCGGTCGGTCTCTCCGGAGCCTTGCGGCGGCCGGCAACGTAGCTTCAGCATCCGATTGCTGAGTGCGAAGTTCAGAAGTTGAGAAGTCAGGAAGCTCGGAAACCGAAATGGAAAAGGGCTTGCCGTCCGGCAAGCCCTTCGTCTTTTCCTGACTTCTGCTCTTCCTGTCTTCCTTCTTTATCGCGTGACCTGGTACTTCCGCACGATCTCCCGGAAGGCGGCGAGCTGCTGCTCGTCCATCTCGAAGGTGTAACGGTTGCCGCCCTTGAAGGTCACCGTGATCGAACCCGATTTTGCCAGCTTTGCGATCTTGTCGTCCTCGGCGATCTCGTTGTCGGACCACTCGATGACCCCGCCCGAATCGATCATGGACTGCTTCTGCGGGTAGATCGTGTCGATCGTCAGCTTCGTGCCGTTGTGGCCCTGCAGGGTGACGGACTCGTAGGAGAGGTACTCCGGGGCCTGGTATCTTGTCCTCACCTTGAAGAACTTCTTGCCCGTGTAGCGCTGGACAAAGTAGAGCTCCACGGTGAACTTCCGGTCCTCCCCGACGCTCTGCGTGAGCGGCCGGGTCGAGCGGTACACCTTCCACGACTTGATCGGGTCGTCCTCGATGAGGATGTGCCGGTTGATCTCCCGCTGGGCCTCGAGTTCGGCCTCGAGTTCCTGCCGCAGCTCCTCGCGCAGCCCCTGGAGCCTTTCGCCGAGATCCTTCGTCAGGAAGGCCGCCTTCGTTTCCCGGTCGATCAGCTCGATCCTGGCCCGAAGGTCCCTCGTCGATTCGACGGATTTCACGATCCTCTGGAAGTTGTTCAGGGCGAGGTTTCGGATCTCGGAGATCTTCTCCCCCGCCGCGGCGGCGTGCCGGCTCGTCGGGAAGCGGTCGACGAGGGTCTGGAATTTCTCCAGGGCATCGCCGTATCGCTTCTCCTCGTAAAGGCTCATGCCCGTCTTGTAGTAGAAGTCCGAGAGGTCCTTGAGCTGTTTCAGCTCCTCGGCGAGGGTTTGGTTCTGCTGGCGCGTAAGCAGCAGCTCCTTGTTGAGCCTGTCGTTTTCAATCTGCAAGTCCTCGAATTTCTTGTAAGAAACACATCCCGGCACCAGCAGTGCGCAGGTCAGAAGAAGGAGAATGCGATACATAGGGGCTCCAGAAAACCATCAGAGACCGTCCACAAGAAAGATAAACAATGCAACAATCGTTATAATGGATGCACTATAATGACATTGGAGGCGATTATCAATGGGTTTTCGGTGTGCATTTGCCATGCCGGGCGTTGCGACGGGTGCATTCCCGTTCTCACGGGCGGTGGGCCCGGGGATGAAAAAATTGTGAAAACCGAAAAAGCTTGATATATCCTAAACATATATCAATGACATGAGGGGGCGCGGCTGCGTGTCCCCTTCGACGTTCGTGAATGAGGCCGAAAAAAAATTTCGAAAAGGAGGAATATATGTCGAAGACGAAGAAAAACCTGGAAGACGCCTTCGCGGGTGAGTCGCAGGCCAACCGCAAGTATCTCGCCTTCGCGAAGAAGGCCGAGGCGGAAGGGTTCAAGCAGGCCGCAAAGCTGTTCAGAGCCGCCGCCGAGGCGGAAACGGTGCACGCCCATGCCCATCTGCGCGAACTGGGCGGGATCCGCTCCACGAGGGAGAACCTCGAGGAGGCCATCAACGGCGAGTCCTACGAGTTCCAGAAGATGTACCCCCAAATGATCGCCGATGCGAAGACCGAGGGTGCATCGGGTGCCCTGCGGAGCTTCGAGTTCGCCAACGCCGTCGAGAAGATCCATGCGGGGCTCTACAGGAAGATGCTCGAAAACCTGGGCAAGACGCCCGACACGGACTACTGGGTCTGTCAGGTATGCGGGATGACCGTGGAGGGTGAAGCGCCTGACAAGTGTCCCGTGTGCGGGGCCAACAAGCAGATGTTCAAGAGGGTCGACTGAAAACAGGCAAAAGGGCGGCCGCCCGGCCGCCCTTTCCGTTTCCGCCGCGCACTGCCGTACCCTTCCTTTTTCCCCGTATCGTGCTTATGTTATCGCCAATCGGCTGCCTGATTTTGGGCTTGACTTGGCAGGCCTGTTGTGAAAAAAGCCCTTCGAAACTATGCAGCCGCTCTCGAGGAGAACGGGATGGGCACCAGAGACACCTCCACCATCGATCAGAAGCGAACCCTGCTGGCCGTGTGGTTCCAGGCGGCACGGCCCTTTTCCCTGACGGCGTCCGTCCTGCCCGTGGTCATCGGCGCCGTGCTGGCCGCCTCCGCCGAGGGACCGGTCGACTGGCCCCTCTTTCCCCTGATCGTCGCCTGCTCGCTGCTTTTCCACGTCGGGACGAACATGGTGAGCGACTATTTCGATTACCGCCGCGGGGTCGACCGGGATGAGACGCTCGGCGGCAGCCGGGTCCTCTTCGAGGGTCAGATCACCCCGAAGCAGCTTCTCACGGCGGGCATCCTCCTGTTTGCCGTCGGCTTTTCCCTCGGCCTGCTGCTCGTCGCGGTGCGGGGCTGGCCCATCTTCGTCCTGGGCGTCATCGGGCTTCTCGGGGGCTGGTTCTACACGGGCGGCCCCGTCGGCTACAAGTACGTGGCCCTGGGCGACATTCTGGTGTTCATCCTCATGGGCCCCCTGATGGTCATCGGTTCCTATTTTGCCCTGACGGGCGGCTTCAGCCTGACGGTGTTCTACGCGTCCCTCCCCGTGGGCTGCCTCGTTGCCGCCATCCTGCACGCCAACAACCTCCGGGACATCCCCTACGATGCCGAGGCGAACATCCGGACCATGGCCATGGTGCTCGGTGTGCCGGCTGCAAAGGCCGTCTACGCGGGGCTCGTTGCGGGGGCCTACCTCGTGGTGGCCGTGATGGTGCTGGCAGGGCTCGTCACCCCGCTGGCGCTGGTGGTCTCGCTGACGCTTCCCCTGGCGGTGAGGAACGTAAGGGCCGTCGCGGCAAGCGTCCCGGGCAGGCCCGATTCCATCGCCACGGGGGACGTCATGTCGGCCCAGCTTCACCTGGCTTTCTGCACGCTCTTCGGGCTGGCCATTTTCGCCGGAACCTTCCTGCGATGACACCCGTTGTCCGGCTCTGCGCCCTGGCCGCGTTCTTCTGGTTCCTCATGTTCTCGCCGTGGACGGCGCCGCGGCTCAATTTCTGGCTCGTCATGGCCGCGGCGACGGCCGTCCTGTCCGCGGCGGGGCTGTGGCTGCAGAGAGAGCGCCTCCGCGAGATCTACGCATTCAGGCCCGCCCACGTCCTCATCGGGATCGTGTCGGCCCTGCTCCTGTACGCCGTCTTCTGGGTCGGCAATCTCGTCTCGACGCAAATCTTCCATTTCGCCAGGCCCGAGATCGCGGATATCTACAGCACCCGGGCGCAGGCATCCCCGCTCGTCATCGGGCTGCTGCTGCTTTTCTGGGTGGGGCCCGCCGAGGAGGTCTTCTGGCGCGGGTTCGTGCAGGAGCGGCTCTACGCGAAGTACGGTCGTGCGGGCGGCTACATCGTCGCTTCCCTGGTCTACGCGGGCATCCACGTCTTCGGGTTCAACTTCATGCTCTTCATGGCGTCGCTGATCTGCGGGCTGTTCTGGGGGGCGATGTACCTGACGTACCGGTCGGTGTGGCCGGGCCTCATCTCGCATGCGGTCTGGGACGTGCTGATCTTCGTGGTGATTCCCGTGCAGTGATTGGGGGTCACCGTCCGCTTGCCCTTTCACCCTCCTGCCTGTAACGCAGGCTCAGCGCAAGCAGAAGGCCGATCACGGGCAAGGCCATCACGGCCTGAAGGGCCGCGGGGACACCGAAGTGGTCCGCGACGACGCCCAGCAGTGTCACGCAGATGCCCCCCGTGCCGATGGCGAACCCCGCCATGAGACCCGATGCAACCCCCAGGCCCTGCGGGATCAGGTGCTGGGCCATGACGATGGTCACCGAAAACGTGGAGATGAGGACCATGCCCAGAAGGCCGAGGACCGCGAAGAGCAGAACCCCCTGCGTGACGAAGAACAGGGGCATGAGCAGGGAAGACAGCAGCATGGAGAGCACGAGGTAGCGCTTGTGCCCCCAGCGGTCGGCAAGCGGCGCCCCGGCCAGCGTTCCGACCGCCCCGCCCGCGAGAAACGTCGTGACGAGGGTCCCGGCCTGCAGGATGTCGCCTTTGAGGTGATCGATGAAGTAGAAGGGGATGTAGGTCAGCAGGCCGACCTGGATCCACGAGCGCATCACGACGACACCGATGAGCACGCAGAGCGACAGCCACTGCGCCGCCCCGGGCCCGGCCTGCCGGGCTGCCGAGGCGGCGGGGGCCCCGGGGCGGGGGATGACGATCATGTGCCAGGACAGCAGGATCGTCACGGCGAAGAGCACCGCGGGCGCCGCCAGCACGGGAAGGCTCTCGAAGCCCCAGCTCCGGACCACGAAGAGCGCCAGCAGGGGGCCGATGGCGAAGCCCAGGTTGCCCCCGACGGAGAAGATGGACATCCCGGTGACTCTCCTTTCGCCCGTGAAGAAGTGCGCCGTCCGGAACCCCTCGGGGTGGTATGCGGCGATCCCCATGCCGCTCAGGACGACAAGCGGCAGCACGAGGGCGAAGCTCGACGGCAGCGCGAGCATCGAGAATCCCGCTCCCGCGCAGAGGCAGCCCAGCGGCAGAAACAGGGGCTTTTCCTTGCGGTCCGAGATGTAGCCGAACAGGGGCTGGATGATCGAGGACGTGAGCGTGCCTACCAGTAGGATCGTTCCCGTGGCCGTGTAGGAGAGCAGGAGCTTTGCCTTGAGGAACGGCAGGATGACGGGCAGCGCCCCCTGGTAGAGGTCCGTCACGAGGTGACCCGAGGAGAGAAGAAGCAGGACTTTGAGGTTGAACTTGTTCGATGACAAACGGATGAGTTCCCCTTATCCCGGTGAACGGGATGCCTGGCCGGGATGCTCTCACACCGGCCGCCGCAAGTCAAGCCGCGGGAATCCAGGACGTGGCATGGAATTTGCTCAACAGCAGTGGGGGGCCGATCCGTCGGAGTGCCGAGACGGGATAAAAGACACAGCCTCGTGAGGATGAAATGGACAGCAAGACCAGGCCCGGCAGCGAAAAGACCCTGGGTCAGATCCTTGTCGACAAAGGCATCATCAGCCGGGAGCAGCTGGAGCGCGCCCTGCGGGTCAAGGCCGAGCAGCCGGGGAAGTACCTGGGCGAGATCCTCTTCGAGATGGGGGTTTCGCAGGAGAAGATCAACCGGGCCCTCTACTACTCCAACAAGCGCAAGACGATCGGCGAAATCCTCGTGGATCAGAAGCTCATCACCCCCGAGCAGCTCGAGGAGGCCCTCTCGAAGCAGAAAAAGATCAAGGAAAAGTGGGGCCACACGAGGCCCCTGGGGCTGCTGCTCATCGAGCTGGGGTACATCAACAGCCGCGGCTACCTGACGGCCCTGTCCAAGCACTTCAACATGCCCATCCTGTCCCTGAAGGACTACCAGCCCAACCCCCAGCTCCAGAAGGTCATCGGCGAGCGCTACGCCATGGAGCGCAAGATCATCGTGCTGGAGAACAGCGCCAAGACGATTAAGCTCGTCCTGGCCGAGCCCTCGACGCAGATTCAGGAGGAGCTGCAGAAGGCGATTCCCCCCGGGAAGTCGGTCGAGTATTACCTTGCGAGCTACGGCGAGATCGACGACGGCCTGCGCCGGGTCGCCGATCCCTTCAGCTTCACGCAGTACCGGTGATACAGCGTTGAGGGTCGAGGACCGAGGGTAGAGGCAAGAAGGAAGAAAGAGGGACCGGGGAAAAGATCCCCGGTCCCTCTTTGCTGTCAGATCCGTTTACTACGCCCCGCTGCCCTCACTCCTTGCGCCGTCCGTGCCCTGCCCTGCGCGCTCTGCGGTGCACGCCCGTTCCTCACGCGCCCGCCGTCGGGGGCCCCCCTTCGTATTTCGCCGCCCGCTCCCGGATCTTCTCCAGCCATTTCTCGCGGTAGAGGTAGGCGACGAACAGGCAGCAGCCCGTGACGGCAAGCAGGCCGGCCATGGGCCAGAACTGGTTGTTGCGGGCGAAGCTCCCGAACACGGAGAGCATGATGGTGCCGAAGAGCCGGCCCACGGTGGAGATGACGAGAAAGGTCGCGGTCCGCATGTGGGACAGGCCGAGGATGTAGCACAGGTAGTCCTTCGGGAAGCCCGGGATCAGGAAGAGAAAGAAGGCGATGAAGACCCCCTTGTGTTCGATGACGTAGTCGTACTTGCGAAGGGTCTCCGGCTTGACGACCCTTTCCACCAGGGGCAGGCCGAAGATGCGGGCGAGCAGGAAGGCGAGCCAGGAGCCGATCGTCAGCCCGATCGTCGAGTAGACGGTTCCCAGGACGGGGCCGTACAGGTACCCCCCGATGAACCCGCTCACCTCGCCGGGAAACGGCGCGAAGACCACCTGGAGGATCTGCAGCGCGATGAAGACAAACACGTCGTAAGGGTCGTACGACGTGATCATGGCCACGGCGCGCTCGCGGTCGTAAAAATACACGTGGAGGTCGTTGCGGATGAAGACGTAGGCCCCGACGGCGAAAAAGGCGACGAGGGCCAGGGCGCTCAGCAGGTAGTGTCGCTTCATGGTTTTCAGGGCATCGCGCAGACGGGGCCGTGGTCCGTCCCGCGAGCGATTCTTCTTACCAGAGAACGGCGGAGAACACAAACGGCAATCGCCCCCGGCCGTCCCGTTCCGCTGGGGGATGCACAGTGCCGGCGCAGGGGGTGATGGAATTCGGGGGTGAGTAAGAGGCAATCGCAGGGTGGGTGTCCCGGGTCCGATGTCCCGCCCGCACGGCGTCACGCCGACCCGACCGTGTCGGCGAGGCCCGTCGAGGACTTGAGCCGCTGCAGCTCGCCCCGGACCCGCGTCAGCTCGTCGCTCGTCTCCTTGAGCCGCCGTGCGAGGACCTCGGCCATGACCATGTAGTAGATGGCCGCGAAGGCCACCCGGTCCTCTTTCCTGAGGTTTTCCATGGCCGCCACGTCCGTGACGAGGCATACCGTCTCGTCGACGGCCGCCACCGACGAGGTCCGGGCGGAAACGGACAGGAGGCGCATCTCGCCGAAGACGTCGCCCGTGCGCGCGAGGACCTTGATCTCCACCCCGTTGCGGGTGACCCGGACCTTGCCCGAGACGATGAAGTAGATCCGATGGTCCGGCTCCTCCTCCCGGCAGATCGTCTCGCCGGGGGCGTATTTGAGGATCTGGCTGCAGCTGAGAATCTTGCGAAGGTCCTTCTTGTCGAAGGCCTGGAGCTTCGGGATCTTCCGGAGCGCCTGGATGATCTCGCCGTTTCCCTCGAGGACCTGCATGGTCTTCCCGTATCGTCAGTTCTCGTGGACGCAAGGGCTGTCGTGCTGACAGATTTCATCCTTGCCATGATGATCATTATGAAAGATTCGTGCCAAACGCCGGGGCAGGGTCCGGCGGAAGGGCAGGAAGACCCGAACCCCGCATCACCTGTTTGTTTCATTGACTTCCCCGTGCGCATCGTCTACGTTGGAAAAACCTTTGATATCCATAGATTCATTCCCCCCTCCCCGCCCGCGGCAGGGGGTGAGGAGGGCCTTGCAATCAGGCACCCTCACAGTGATCCCCTCCCGTCGAGGGAAGGGAAACGTGAGGGCCGTTTCCCGGGTGTCTTCATGCGAGTGGGCATCATCCACACGGCTTCATCCCCCTGCGGGTGCGCAGCGGCCGTCTCCCGGGGACTGGCGTCCCTCGGACACGACGCGCTCATCGTCGACTCGGAGCAGGTCGAGTTCCGCATCGCCGAACTGGCCGCACACTGCGACATCGTCATCGACCACACGGACACCTACCGCGGCCACGGACGCCTGCGGTCCCTCGTGCGCTCCCTTCTCGAGTCCCACGGAATCGTGATCGCCGGCTCCGATGCGAGGGCCTGTGCCCTTGCCGACGACAAGGCCGCGGCGAAGGCCCGTCTCGGGGCTGCCGGCATCCCCGTTGCGCCGGGCGTGCTCTGCGCCTCGGCGGACGACCCGATCCCGTCCTGGCTCCGTCCGCCGTACATCCTGAAGCCGTCCGCAGAGCACATGAGCCGCGGGCTTGTCGTCGCCCGCAGCGAGGCCGAGGCCCGCGGCAGCCTCGGTGAGCTGCTCGCCCGTTACGGCCAGCCCGTCCTCGTGGAGATGTTCGTCCCCGGCCGGGAACTCGCCGTCTCCGTCGTGGACGGGGAGGTGCTGCCCCCCCTGGAATGGATCACGGAAGGCGGGGACACCGGCGTCCTGACGGAGGCCTTCAAGCTCCGGGACGTCCGGCCGGGACGACGTGATGCGGTGAGGGCCGAGCTAGCGCCGGACGAATCCCGTGCGCTGGCCGAACTCAGCCTGGCCGCCTTCCGGGCGCTGGGGCTCAGGGACTACGGCCGCTTCGACGTGCGCCGCTCGCCGGGGGGGAGCCTCTTCTTCATGGAGGCCAACGTCACGCCGAGCATGGAGCCCGAGGAGGCGCTTGCCCTGTCGGCGCGATGGGCGGGCATGGATTTCCCGGCCCTGCTCCGGCGGATCCTGGCCGCGGCGCTCGGGCGCCGCCCCGCAGCAAACCGGGGTATCCGGGAGATGACGGTCGAGCTGCCGGCCGGGCCCGTCAGGCTCCGGGTCCCGGCGGGCGTGCACCTGCCCCCGCCTTCCACGGTGGAACTTGCCCGCCTGCTCGACATCCGGCCCGGGGAGAGGGTTCTCGATCTGGGCTGCGGCAGCGGTCTCCTTTCCCTCGCGGCGGCGAAAGGGGGCGCGGGGCGGGTCGTGGCCGTCGACATCGATCCCCGGGCGCTCGGCGCAACGGCCGAAAACGCAGGCCTCAACGGCTTTTCCGATCGCATCGAGACGCGCGCCGGCTCCTGGTACGAGGCCCTTGCGGGGGGCGAGCGCTTCGACGCGGTCATCGCCACGCCCCCCCAGACGCCCGGCCGCAGGCCCTTCGGGCCCCGCTACGGGGGGGCCGACGGGGCGCGGCACCTCCTGGCCGTCATCGACGGCGCCCCCGGCCGGCTCGACCCGCAGTGCGGCCGGCTCTGGCTGGCGGCGATCTCGATCGCGAACGTCCCCGCGGTGATGGCAAGGCTCCGGGAGCGCTTCACGGGGGTGGAGGTCGCCGGGGAAACGGAGCGGCCCTTCACGGCCCGCGAGTACGACGCGATGGACGAGGGGCTCTTCGACTACCTCGAGTCCCTGCGCCGCCGCGGCGTTGCGCAGTTCCACGAGGTCTTCGGCGGCGAGTACGTCTTTCGCAACCTCTTCATCCGCGCATCGGGGGTGAAGGCCCCATGAGACGTCTCATCGTCAATGCCGACGATCTCGGGGCCGACGAGGGGCGCAACGAGGGCATCTTCGAGGCGATGCGGGCGGGGGTCGTGACGAGCGCGAGCATCCTGCCCAACGGGCCCGCCCTGGAGCACGCCCTGGAAGGGATCCGGTCGGGCGGCTTCGATCGGGTCTCGTTCGGGGTCCACCTGAATCTCAGCGAGGGCCGGCCGCTGTCGCGACAGCTTGCAACTCTCACGGGTCCGGACGGCGGCTTCCTCGGCAAGGCCGCGGCGCACCGGCTGCTCATGCAGGCGGGGCATCAGGCCCTCGAAGAGGACATCGCGGCGGAGACCGCCCTGCAGATCGCCCGGCTCCTCGATGCCGGGGTCGCCGTCACCCACATCGACGGCCACCAGCACGTCCACGTCTTCCCCGCGGCCCTGCACATTGTCGCGGAAACCGCCAGGGGCCTCGGCATCCGGAGGATGCGCATCCCCGACGAGACGATCCCGCCCGGCGGCGACGGCGCCGCCGCGGATCTCCCGGAGGAGGCCCGGCGCTTCTCGATTCTCGGCCGCGGGGCCCGGGAGTCCCTCGGCGGGTTGGGGCTCGCGTCGAGCGATCATTTCCGGGGCCTGCTGCTGAAGGGCCGGCTCGATCTGCGGGGGCTGCTGCTGCTCATCGAGACGCTTCCCGAGGGCACGACGGAGCTGATGGTCCACCCGGGCCGCGTGCCGGAGACGGACCCCTTCTCGGCGTTTTCCTCCGCGGACCGCGAGCGGGAGCTCGAGGCCCTCCTGCACCCCCGTTTCCGGCTTGCCCTGCAGGCGGCCGGGGTGATATTGGTGTCCTTCCGGGAGATCGGATCGTGAAACCCTTCAAGCTTCTCATCCTCACGCCGACGGCCCTGCCGGCCGTGACGGGCAACGCCATGACGGCTGAGCGCTGGCGGCGCTCGCTCGTCGGCATGGGGCTCGACGTGCGGGTCATTGCGACCGAGGGGGGCACGGCAGAGGATCTCGCCGGGGACGTCGGCCGCTTCCGGCCTGACGTGCTCCATGTGCACAACGCCTACCGCACCGGCGGGCTCCTTCTCGAGCCGCCGCTGGAGAGGGCCTGGGGGACACTGCCCCTCGTGGTATCGCCCTCGGGTACTGACTTGAACATCGAGTCGCTCGTGGAGGAGAGGCGGGAGGTCGTCAGACGGGTCCTGCACAGGGCGGACGCGATCGTCGTCCAGAGCGAAGAGGGCAGGGCACGCCTCCGGGACATCGCGCCGGAGGGCATGGAGCGGGTTTCCCTCGTCCCGAAGTCCTTCGTCTGGCTCGGCGAGGAGGCCCACGATCTTCGGGCGCCCTTCGGCGATGCCCCCGGCTGCGTCCTTTTCTTTATGCCGGCGGGCATCCGGCCCGTGAAGGGGAACCTGGAATGCCTGCTCGCACTCGAGAAGGCCCACGGCCTTCGGCCGCAGCTGCGCGCCGTGTTTGCCGGGCCCCCCATCGACCGGGCCTACGCGGAGCGCTTTCGCCGTGAAGCGGAGCGGCTGTGTGCCTTTGCGCGGTGGGTCCCGCCCATCGAGCCCGCGGCCATGCGGTCGGCCTACGGATCGGCCGATGTGGTGGTCAACGGCTCCCTGTCGGAAGGGCTCTCCAACGTCCTCATCGAGGGCAGGGCGGCAGGCAAGCCCCTGCTCGCCTCGGACATCCCCGGAAACCGCTGGCCCGTCCTGGGGGACTTGGGCGATGCCCCCATGGGGCTGCTCTTCGACCCGTCGGACCCCGCGGATTTCGTCGACAAGGCGCTTCGCCTCATCGACGATGCGGCGCTGAGGCGATCCCTCGGCGAGGCCGGCGCCGCCTACGCGCGGCGCATGCCTGGGCCCTCGGACGAGGCGCGGGCGCTCGTGGCTGTCTACGAGACGGCGATGGAACGCAGCCCGAAGCAGGCGGTGTCGGGCTTCGGGCCCCGTGAAAAGACGGAAGTCAAGAGGGCAGGCGGTCAGGGATCGTGAGCCTGCCTTCAGCCCTTCTTCAGCTGGTCGGCCACGGCCTGGGTGGCCTTTGCGACGGCCTCAGGGTCTCCCAGGTAATAGCTGCGGATGGGGGTCAGATCGTCGTTGAGCTCATAGACGAGGGGGATCCCTGTGGGGATGTTGAGCTCCACGATCTCGTTGTCGGGGATGTTGTCGAGGTACTTGACGAGGGCCCGCAGGCTGTTGCCGTGGGCGACGATGACGACGCGCCGGCCCGAGCGGACGGCGGGTGCGATCGTCTCGTGCCAGTAGGGCAGGAACCGTTCCACCGTGTCCTTGAGGCACTCCGTGAGAGGGATCTCCTCGGGCCTGAGGCCCGCGTAGCGGGGGTCCTTTCCGTTCCAGCGCGGGTCGTCGGGGGTGAGTGCCGGGGGGCGGATGTCGTAGCTCCGGCGCCAGATCTGGACCTGCTTCTCGCCGTGTTTGTCGGCCGTCTCCTTCTTGTTGAGCCCCTGCAGCGCCCCGTAGTGGCGCTCGTTGAGCCGCCAGCTGTTGTGGACGGGGATCCACATGAGGTCCATCTCCTCCAGGACGATCCAGAGGGTCTTGATGGCGCGCTTGAGCACGGACGTGAAGGCGACGTCGAAGACGTACCCCTCTTTCGCGAGAATTCTCCCGCCCTGGTGGGCCTCCTCGATGCCCTTCGCGGTGAGTCCCACGTCCGTCCACCCCGTGAACCGGTTCTCCTGGTTCCAGGTGCTTTCGCCGTGGCGGATCAGAACGAGCTTCTTCATGGATCGGTCCTTTCGACGGGAGGGTGAGCGCACCGGCGGGTTCGGCGGATGCCCTGCCGCCCGCGGCTCTCTGAACGGCATCTATACCCCTTTTGTGCTCCGCAGGTCAACGATTTCCATCCGGTGATTCGCCTCGGGGTGCTTCGAGGAGGGGCCTTCGGTGAGCACCGCCAGCTCTCCCGCAACCCCGTTGTCGGCAAGCCACCGCCCGATGTAGCCCTTCCAGTCCTCGGGGTGTTCCGGCTCGAAGACGGCGTGAACGCCCCAGGTGAACTGCAGGCGCTGGCAGGTGGCCTCGACGGCGCTCACGGCGACGATCCACACGGGCAGCCGGTAGCGGGCGATGATCCGCGCCGTGGCCCCGCTGCGCGTCGGGACGAAGACGGCGGCCGGCGTCACGCGGTCCACCGTGGTCCGGACGCTCGTCGAGATGAGGTCGGTGAGGCTCACCCGGTCCCCGCGGCGCTGGGTCCGGATGAGCTCGGCGGCCACGCCGGGCAGGGCCGGCTCCGTGACGGCGGCGATCCGCGCCAGCATGGCCGTCGCCTCGACGGGGTAGCGCCCGATGGCCGACTCGCCCGAGAGCATCACGCAGTCCGTCCCGTCGAGGATGGCGTTGGCCACGTCGGTGGCCTCGGCCCGCGTGGGCCTTCGGCTGGCCGTCATGGACTCGAGCATCTGGGTGGCCGTGATCACGGGCTTGCCGGCGAGGTTCGCCTTCGCCATGAGCCGCTTCTGGACCAGGGCGATCTGCTCGATGGGGATCTCGACGCCCAGGTCCCCCCGGGCGATCATGAGGCCGTCGGCCGCCTCGAGCAGGTCGTCGATGCCGTCGAGCGCCCGGGCGCGCTCGATCTTGGCGATGACGAGCGGGTGATAGGCCATGGCATGGGCCGCCTCGCGCACCGCCGCGATGTCCGAGGCCCGCTCGACGAAGGACTGGCTCACCGCGTCAATCCCCTCGCCGGCCGCGAAGCGCAGCCACCGGCGGTCCTCGTCGGTGAAGGCGCTGATCCCCAGGTCGATGCCCGGCAGGTTGAGGCCCACCCGGGACCGGAGCTCGCCGCCCACGGCGACCCGGCACCGGACGTCCGTCCCGCTCACCTCCTGCACCTCCAGCTGGACGATCCCGTCGTTGAGAAAGAGGGTGTCGCCCCGCCTCACCACGTCGGGCAGGCGGGAGAAGGAGGTGGAAGCCCCTGCGCCGTCCCCCGTCGTCTCCCGTGTCGTCAGGGTGAAGGGCTCGCCCGCATGGAGCTCGACGGGCTCGCGGGCCAGCTGACCGATGCGGATCTTCGGGCCCGGCAGGTCCCCGAGGATGGCCACGCGGCGCCCGGCCGCCCGCGCGGCGGCGCGGACGTTCCCGATGACCCGGCGGTGACGCTCGTAGTCCCCGTGGGAGAAATTGAGCCTCGCGATGTTCATCCCGGCCCGGATCATCCTCTCCAGCGTTTCCGGGGACTCCGAGGCGGGGCCGATCGTGCAGATGATCTTCGTCTTGTGGTCGGGAAAGGGCATGATACCTCTGAGAGCTCCTGACTTCTCAACTTCCTTGTTTTCACTGCCTGGCCGTCCGCACGTTGCGCGGCACCTTTTCGCCGCAGTTCGTCCGGAAGGGGTTGATGTCGAGGCCGCCGCGCCGCGTGTAGCGGGCGTAGACCGTGAGACGCGCCGGGCGGCAGCGGCGCAGGATGTCCATGAAGATGCGCTCGGTGCAATGCTCGTGAAACCCGCCGTGCCGCCGGAAGGAGACGAGGTACCGCAGAAGGCCCGCCCGGTCGATCCGGGGCCCGCTGTAGCGGATCTGGATGCCGGCCCAGTCCGGCTGGCCCGTCAGGGGGCAGTTGGTCTTCAGGAGATTCGAGACGAGCGTCTCCTCGGCGGGCGCCGGCCCCGTCCGGAGATGGCCGGGGTTCGGGCTGTAATCCCGGGTCTCCACGTCGATCGCGTCGATGCTCTCCCCGTCCAGCTCCTCGATCCGCTCGTCGCCGAAATCCTCGGGCAGCCGGATCTCCACGCCGACGGGCGCGCCGCAGGCGCCCCCCAGGTCCCGGCGCAGGGTCTCCCGCAGGTCCTCCGGGGACGCGACGGGCGTCTGGTTGAACGAGTTGAGGTAGAGCTTGAGGGACTTCGATTCGACGAGGTTCGGCGTGTCGGCGGGCACGACGAACGTCGCCATGGCCACCTGCGGCTTGCCCTTGGGGTCGAGCCACGACAGCTCGTAGGCCGTCCAGATGTCCGCGCCGCTAAAGGGCAGGGAGTCCCCGATGCCGAGCTCCATGCGGTGCGGCGTCCGCGGCACCGGCTGCAGAAGCCCCGGGTCGTAGGTGTCCCTGTAGGGCGGAACGGTCATATCCCCGCTTCACTTTCTCCTGATCAGCTTTTCCGTGTCGTAGCCCAGCCCGCGGGCGATCGCGACAAGCTCGGCATAGCGCGCCTCGTCGAGGGACGGCGTCCGGGCCATGATCCAGAGGTTGCGGCGGTCCGGCGTCCCGACGATCACCGTCTGATAGGCCTCGTCGAGATAGAGGACCCAGTAATTCCCCTGGGGCTGTGACGGGATGAGGGGCGCGAACCAGCTGTCGAAACGGACCTCCAGCCTGGCGTTTTTCCCCCCGTCCACCGCGCGGGCCGTGCCGGTGATGGATTCCCTGCCCCCGGCGGCGGTCTCGCACTCGTTCAGCACGGAGAGCCCGCCCGTCTCGAGGAGCCCGTAGGTGGCCTGGGAGCGAAGGCAGCTGCGCTGGAACCACATCGGGAGCCTGGCGATCTCGTACCAGGTCCCCTGGTAGCGGGCGGGATCGACGCGGGCGACCGTCGGGGGGGCCTTCGCCGGGTCGAACGCCGCCGGGCCCGCGCAGGCGCACAGGGCCGCGCAAAGAACCGCCGCGGCGAGAACCGCTGCCCCGTTTCGGACAGGAAGTCCCGCGATGTCTGCCCGTCGTCCACTCTGCATGGTCTTCGCATCCTTTCTCCCTGGCGCCGATGGGTCAGTCTTTCATGAGGATCTCCAGGAGGTCCTCTTCCATCGAACGGCGCGGCCTCTCCACGATCCGGCCCCGCTCGATGCCGTCGCGAAGGACGACCACCGTCGGCACGCTCCGGACCCCGAACTTCTCCGACATCCCCAGGCCTTCCCTCTTGTCCCGGTCCACGCCGTAGAGGGCGAGCCGGAGGTCCTTGTTGCCCGCCGCATCGAGAGCGCGCAGCAGCCGGGGGACCTCGCGCAGCGAATCCGGGGACCAGGTCCCGAAGAAGACGAGGAGATCGTAAGAGCCCCGCACGGCGGCAATCTTGTCTACGGCGTCCTTCCGGGGCGTGTAGTCGCGGTAAGGGCTTAAGAAGGACGGGTAGTCGCGGAACAGGCTGCCCTGCGCGACTTTTCCCACGAGCGGGCGTTCGGGTGCAGCCGGCATGGAGGCAAGCGGCCGGGGGGGACCCTCGGGCGGGTAGCCGCCCTTCGCGAGTGCCTCGGCCAGCGCGCCCGCGCTTGTCCGGCTGCCGTCGAAGGCAACGGCGACGGTGTGTTTTTCCATGTCCGTCACCACCTCGAGAACCCCGTCCACCTTCGTCAGGATCCCCCGGATCCTGTCCGCCGTGTCCGGTCACTGGCAGTCCGGGACGGTGAACTCCACGGCCTTCTGCCCCGCGAGGGGCGCCGGGGCCGATGCGGTCAGCAGCAGCGCGGCCAGCAGGAGAACGCCCGGTAACGGAACCCTTCGCTCCATCGGCACGGCCCTTTTGCTACCGGGAGGTCGATGCGATCAGCTTCTCGTCATCGAGGGCGGCCAGGACGGTCCTGACGAAGATCGCGATCCCGCCGCCGTCCCCCGACGGGTTGACGGCCTCGGCCGTGGCGCGCCAGACGAGGGCGGCGGTCCTGGCGTCGAAGAGCCTCGATTCCAGGGTGGCGGTCTCGCTGCGCCTCGTCAGCGGCGGGTCGGGGACCCCCCAGTGCATGTCCATCATCGAATCCCTGCCGACCGACGACGACGAGGGCGCGCCCGACGAACTGAAGGATTCGATGCGGACATCCGTGCGGAGCACCCGTACGATGAGGAAGGCCTCGATCCCCATCCCCTGGCCCGTCTTCGCGAGCTCTTCCCGGCTGATCCTGTCCACGTCGGGGATGCACTCGTAGCAGGCTGCGGCTTCCACGCCCCTGGCGTTGAGCTGGCGGCGGAACTCATCCTCCAGGGGCTGCCTCAGGTCGGGCCGCTTCGTCAGGGCGACGACCATGATCTTCTTGAAGGCCGGGCCCTGGAAGGCCTTGTCCCTCCATTCGTCTTTCATGCGCACCGATGCGCAGGACAGTACCAGCAGGGCTGCAGACAGCAGCACCCCGAGACGTACGAACTTCGTTTTTCCCATGATCCTCCCCTTTCGATGAATCGAGCGGCCCTCCGCGCGGTGACTCCCGTCCGCTCCCCCCTCTTTTCCGCACGTCACTCCAGGTACCCTCTTTCCGGCATCAGGCCGTGGCGCCGCAGCGACTCGCCCGTCGCCGCGATGATGCCGGCCGGGATCCGGATGCCCCCGTGCAGCATGGGGCCCTCCCGGCCCGCCGCCTTCGGGCCGAAGGCCATGAAGTGCTCGATGGCCTTGTTGGCGTTGGTGAAGGCATTGCCGCAGGGGATCTCCGCGACGAGGGCGAAGACCTCGGCCACGGCGCCGGAGATCGCCGCGGAGATCCGCGCCGCCTCGTCGAGGCGCCCCTCCCGGATGCCGTTGACGACGCCCAGCAACCCCGCCGGGAAGCTGTTGGCGGTGCTCAGCAGAAAGCCGTCATACGCCCCGCCGCCCGGGCGCAGCCAGCGGGCATAGTCGCCCTCGGCGCCGCGCACGAGGAACACGCCCCCCGCGTCGACGCCGGAGAGGGCGATGCGGTCGGCGCCGCTCGAATCCTTGAAGAGGATGAGATTGGGGTAGCGGGCGGCAAGCCGGGCGAAGGTCTCCGGCGCCGTCTCGTTGCCCGTGACCTGGGGAAGCTGGTAGAGGGCCACCGGCAGTCCCCTGTCCAGGATGATTTCGAGGGCCGCGCCGATCGTTGCCTGGTCGAGGTCCTTCCCGGCGGGGGGGCAGACGGTGAACCCGCTGACCCCGGCGGCAATCAGGGCCGCCAGGGGATCGGCCTTGCCCGTCATCCGCTTCAAGATGTCGAGGTAGCTGTCGATCAGGGCCGCCACGTCCACCGTCTTCTTCCGGAGGGCGCCCAGCAGCAGGGCTACCCCCTTCTGCCGCGCCCTTTCGACGGCGAACCGGACGACGGTGTCCGTCTCGGCGTCGTCGAGGTCCCAGCCGTCGCCCGTCGAGCCGGGGACGAGGTATCCCTTGACGTGGGGCATCATCCACGCCAGGTGGGCCTCCATCCGCTTCAAGTCGATCCGGCGCGCGGCGTCGAAGTGCGTCAGCGGCGGGCACCACAGCGGCGGGATCCCGCGCGGGAAGAGAAGCTGCTGGAGATTTTTTCTTTTCGCGGCAACGCTGCCCATGGTAGTCTGACCCTCGGGTGGATTCGGAGAATCGCTGACAGGATACCCTAAAGCGGGGATTCCGGCAACGGCGGATCGACGGGCGTCTTCGCGGGCGGCCCCGGTCCGCACCATCCGGAAGGAGGGAGAACGATGAGAAAACAGGCTGCTGCGGTCGCGATGTGTCTTTTCGCCGCCGTGTCCGCCGCCCGGGCGGCCGACATGACGGATCTGCTCAAGGCCGTCCCGGTGCCCGCCGTGACGGGCACGGCGCAGGACTCCGGCACCGTCGCCTCGGGCCTGAAGGAGGCCCTCTCCGTGGGCACGAAGAATGCCGTGGGCCTGCTGTCGAAAAAGGACGGCTACTTCGGCAACGAGGCCGTGAGGATCCTCCTGCCCGAGAATCTGCGCCGCGTGGGCGACGCCCTGCGCATGGCGGGCTACCGGAAGGAGGTGGACGCCTTCATCCTCAGCATGAACCGGGCGGCGGAGAGGGCGGCGCCGAAGGCGGCCGACATCTTCGCCGGGGCCATCCGCGAGATGTCCATCGGCGATGCGCAGAAGATCCTGGGCGGCGGCAACACGGCGGCCACGGAGTACTTCCGGTCGAAGACCTCGCCGCGGCTCTTCGAGGCCTTCAAGCCCGAGATCTCGCAGAGCATGAACGAGGTGGGCGTGACGAAGGCCTACAAGGCCATGACCGACCGGTACGCGTCGATGATGCCCTTCGTGAAGATGGACGCCCTCGATCTCGACAAGTACGTGACGGACAAGTCCCTCGAAGGCCTGTTTACCATGGTGGGGCAGGAGGAGACGAAGATCCGCACCAACCCCGCCGCGAGGACGACGGAGCTGCTCAGGAAGGTCTTCACGAAGTAGCTTCGCACCGGGTAAAAAAATCCCCCTCTTTCCCCCTTTGGCAAAGGGGGAGCAAGGGGGATTTTTCAGAACAAACCTACTTCGACTGCAGCACGCGGCCGATCGTCATGATCTCCGCTTCCTTCGTGCCCTCGTAGAGCTCGAGGATCTTGGCATCGCGGTAGTACTTCTGGACGGCGTACTCGTCGATGTAGCCGTAGCCCCCGTGGAGCTCGACGGCGTTGTTGGCGCAGAAGACGGCCACCTGCCCGCCGAGGAACTTCGCCATCGCCGACAAGGTGTAGTCGGGCTTGCCGATGTCGAAGGTCCAGGCCGCCCGGTAGGTCAGGGTCCGCAGGGCCTCGATCTGGATCGCCATCTCGGCGAGCTTCTTCTGGGTGAGCTGGTAGGAGCCCAGCGGCGCCCCGAAGGCCGTGCGCTCCTTGCAGTACTTCACGCTGGCCTCGAGGCAGGCCATCGAGAGGCCCAGGGCCTGCCCGGCGATCATGGAGCGCGTCGTGTCGAAGAAGTGCATGAGCTGGTAGAAGCCCCGCCCGTCCTTGCCCAGGAGGTTCGACTGCGGCACCCGCACGTCCTCGAAGGCGATCTCGGCCGTGTCGCTGGCGCGAATGCCCATCTTGCCCTTGATCTTGTTGCGGGTGATGCCCTTGGTGTTGGCATCCACGATGATCATGCTGAAGCTGTTGTGCTTCTTCTCCTCGGGCTTCGTGATGGCCTGGACGACCATGAAGTCGCAGACCGTGCCGTTGGTGATGAACATCTTGTTGCCGTTGATGACGAAGTCGCTGCCGTCGCGCACGGCGCGCGTCTTGTAGCCCGCCACGTCGGTGCCCGCGTTGGGCTCCGTGTAGGCGCCCGCGGAGACCCACTCGCCCCGGCAGACCGGCGGCAGGTACTTGTGCTTCTGCTCCTCCGTGCCGTTCTGGAGGATCGCCTCGCACCCGAAGGCGGCGGCGATCACGTTGAGCCCGATCCCCATGTCCACGCGGGAGAGCTCCTCGGTGATGATCGCGTTGCCCAGGAAGCCCGCGCCGGGGCCGCCGTACTCCTCGGGGACCCAGGCCCCGACGAGGCCGTTCTCGGCGGCCTTCTTGCGGATCTCGGGGGTGTACTTCTCGTGCTCGTCGCACTCCCGGATCAGGGGCGTGAACTCCGCCACGGCGAACTTGTAGGCCATCTCCCTCAACATCTTGAGTTCATCGGACAGCTCGAAATCCATCTCTTCTCTCCTTTCGTGGGGGACCGGGCGGGAAGGGCGTCTTGTTGCTCCCCGCCGGCCCCGTGTTTGGTCGGCGGCGTTAGCCGCGCTTGTTGCTGTTGCGCCAGATGCCCTGGGCCTCGGCGGCCTTGATCAGCTCGTCGCGCGTGTCGGGGTGGGCGATGTTGATGAGCCCCTCGGCGCGCTGCCAGGTGTTCTTGCCCTTCATGTTGACCTTGCCGAACTCGGTGACGACGATGTGGTTGATCGTCCTCGAGACGGTGACGATGCCGCCCGGGGGCAGGTAGGGGACGATCCGCGATCGGATCTTGCCCTCCTTGTCCTTGTAGCTCGAGGGCAGGCAGACGATGGACTTGCCGCCCTTGGACTCGTATCCCGCCAGCACGAAGTCCAGCTGGCCGCCCGTGCCCGTGATCTGCCGGAAGCCCGAGGACTCGGAGCAGACCTGCCCGTAGAGGTCCACCTCGATGGCGTTGTTGATCGTCACGACGTTGTCGTTGAGGGCGACGATGGAGGGCTTGTTGGTGTAGTTCACCGGGTAGGTGGCGCACCAGGGGTTGTCGTTGATGAAATCGTAGAGGATCTGCGTCCCCAGGGCGAAGGTGTAGACCATCTTGCCGGGGTCGATCTGCTTCTTTCTGCCCGTGAGCTTTCCCGCGTTGAACATGTGGACGTAGGCGTCGACGAGCATCTCCGTGTGGCAGCCCAGGTCCTTGAGGTCCGACTCGGCGATCATCATGCCCACGGCGTTGGGCATGCCGCCGATGCCGAGCTGGATGCAGGAGCCGTCCCTCATTTCCTCGAGGATGTACCAGGCCACCTTCTTGTCCACCTCCGAGGGGGGCGGTGAGGGGATTTGCGTCAGCGGCGGGTTCTCGCCCTCGACGATGTAGTCCACCTCGCTGATGTGGATGCCCTCCTCGTAGCCGCCGAGGCAGCGGGGCTGGTTCTTGTTGACCTCCACGATGACCGTCTTGGCCCGGTCGCACAGGGCCTTGGAGTGCGAGCACTGGGGCCCGAAGTTGAAGAAGCCGTTCTTGTCCATGGGGGTGACCTGGAGCATGAAGACGTCCAGGTCGTCGATCTCCTCGCGGCAGTACCGCGGGACCTCGCAGTACTTGACGGGCGTGTAGTAGACGGGGACGCCCTTGTCGGCGAACTTGCGGTCGGCACCCGAGAAGTGCCAGCTGACCCAGGTGAAGGTCTCGCCCTTGGGGTCGGCGAGGACCACCTCCGGCGCGTAGGCCGTGACGCAGCTGCGGACCTTGACGTCCTTCAGCTCTCCCTTGCGGGCGGCCAGGGCCTTGTCGCAGGCCCGGACCATCCCCAGGAAGGACCCGTACTCCACCCAGTCGCCGGACTTGACGACGCGGGCGGCCTGCTCAGCGGTGACGAGTTTCTTCTTGTACTGGTCCATCAAACTCATAGACTTCCTCCCCCTTTTTTCCGTTTTCTGCTTCCGCACGGTCCCGTCCCCCTGGGGCCGGGCCGTCCGGGTTCACCGTTGCCGTCCCGCCCGCATCGACGGGCCGGGCTTCGATCAGATCATCTCCAGGGCCGTGGCCATGGACACGCCTCCCCCGCCGCACAGGGACGCGAGGCCGAGCGTCTTGCCCCGCTTCTTCATGGCGTGGATGAGCGTCACCATGATGCGGCAGCCCGTCGCCCCCACCGGGTGCCCGAGCCCGCAGCCCGAGCCGTTGACGTTGGTGATCTCCCGGTTGAGGCCGAGCTCCTTCTCGACGGCGACGTACTGCGCGGCGAAGGCCTCGTTGAGCTCGATGAGCTCGAAGTCGGCGAGCTTCAGGCCCGAGCGCTTCATGAGATCGCGCACGGCGGGGGCCGGCCCGATTCCCATGATGGAGGGGTGGCAGCCGCCGTACCCCACGGCCTTGATCCTCGCGATGGGCTTGCAGCCGAGCTCCTTGGCCTTCTCGGCCGTCATGATGACCATGGCCGCTGCGCCGTCGTTGATGCCCGAGGAGTTTCCGGCCGTGACCTTGCCGATCTTGGGCAGGAAGGCCGGGGGCAGGGCCGCGAGCCTCTCCATGGTCAGACCGGGCATGAAGTGCTCGTCCTTGTCGAAGACGACGGGCGGCTTGCCCTTCTTCTGCGGGATCTCGATGGGGACGATCTCCTCCTTGAAGTCGCCCTCCTTCGTGGCCCGCTCCACGTTGTTGTGGCTGCGCAGGGCCACGGCGTCCATCTCCTCGCGGGAGATGTTGTACTTCTGGGCGAGCAGTTCCGCCGTCTGCCCCATGATGTAGGGCTTGCCTTTCAGCGCCTCGATCACAGGGCCTTCCTTCACGGGGCCTTTCTCAGGCCCCGGCTGCAGGCGCGAGCCGCAGTAGAGGGCCTCGATCAGCATGTCGTCGAAGCTCGTGTTCTGGAGGCGGCAGCCCCAGCGCGCGGCCTGCACCGCGTAGGCCACCCCCGACATGTGCTCGACGCCGCCGCCGAGGACCACATCGACGAGGCCCGCCTGGATCATGGCCATGCCGGAGATGACGGCCTCCATGCCGGAGATGCAGACACGGTTGATGGTGACCGCCGTCGAGGTCTCGGGGATGCCCGCTTCGAGGGCCGCCACGCGGGCCACGTTGAGCGCGTTGTAGGGTTCGATGCAGTTGCCGAACCGCACGTCGTTGATGAGAGCGGGGTCGATGCCCGCCCGCCGGACCGCCTCCCTCATCGCAGCGGCGGCGATCTTGTAGGCGTGAACGTCCCTGAGCGTGCCGCCGAAGGACCCGATGGCCGTCCGGCAGGCCGATACGATGACGATGTCTTTCATGATGCACTCCTTGAAGAGGCTAAGGGCGTGCGGCTAAGGGCGAAAGGCGAAGAGGGGGAAGCATTGTCCCGCCCCTCGCCTTTTGCCTTTCGCCATGTGCCTATTTCTTTGTGTAATCGAAAACCCCCTTGCCGCTCTTGCGGCCGAGGCGACCCGCGCGCACCAGCTTCACCAGCAGCGGGGCCGGCCGGTACTTGTCCCCCAGCTCCGCATGGAGGTTGTTGACCACGTGCAGCAGCGTGTCCAGGCCGACGAGGTCCGACAGGGCCAGCGGGCCGATCGGGTGGTTGCAGCCCAGCACCATCCCCTTGTCGATGTCCTCGGCGCTCGCCACCCCCTCGCCCAGCACGAAGAAGGCCTCGTTGAGCATGGGGCACAGGATCCGGTTCACGGCGAAGGCCGGCGCCTCGTTGACGATGATCGTCTCCTTGCCGAGGCTCTTGCCCCACTCCAGAGCGATCCTGAGCGTCTCGTCGGAGGTCTCGTAGCCCTTGATGACCTCGAGGAGCTTCATCACCGGAACGGGGTTGAAGAAGTGGGTGCCGATGAACTTGTCGGGCCGCTTCGTCACGGCCGCCATGGCCGTGATGCTCACCCCCGAGGTGTTGCTGAAGAACAGGCACTCGGGCTTCACGATCCCCTCGAGCTCCTGGAAGACCTTCTTCTTGACCTCGAGCAGCTCGATGATGACCTCGACGACAACGTCGGCGTCGGCCGCGGCCTCCTTGAGGTCCAGCGTGGGCTTGATCCGGCCGAGGATCGCGTCCATGTCGGCCTGGGTGCGCTTGCCCTTCTCGACCTCGCGGGCGAGGTTCTTGCGGATGGTGTTCATGCCGCCGTCGATGAATCTCTGCTCGATGTCGCGCATGGTCACCTCGTAGCCCGCCTGGGCGCACACCTGCGCGATCCCGTTGCCCATCAGTCCCGCTCCCAGCACGCAAACCTTCTTGATTGCCATCGTCCAGTCCCTCCTGTCTTTGGTTTTTCGTTCAACTCGCTGATTCGATTCGATCGTTCTTGGTTTCAGCCCGAAGGGCACCGCCGGGCGCTTCATTCCCGCGCAGCCGGGTGCCCGGGAACCCCTGTGTGTCCCCGGTCCCTGTCGTGCGGACTGCGAATCGACGCGGCGGGCGCGTTGCTGACGGTTCGGCCGCTGAGGCGGGGCCGGGCGGCGCGGGCCCGGACCCTGCGGGCAGACGGGTCGCGGGCGTCCCTCCTTGCCATGCCCCGAGTGCCCGGCAGCGAGACTGAAAGTGAGGCGCCGGGTTGCCATCTCCGCCATGGGATCCCCCGCGGCAACCCGGCGTTGGATTCGGCGCAAGTTACAGATGCTTTAAGGCCTTTATGGTGAAACCGGCGAAAAAATCAATATTAGAAGAATACAACGATAATGTTACAAAAAATGTAAGATGCTACGGGAGCTGGGAGAGATAGGTCTGGAGGTTGATCTTTCGGTTGTTGAGGCCGAGCTTGTGCCGGATGCGGTGGCGGCAGATGTTGACGGCGCTGGGCGTGACGTTGAGGAACTCGGCGATCTCCTTCGTGCTTCGGCCTTCCCTGATCAGGCCGGCCACCTGGAGCTCCCTCGGCGTCAGGTTCATGTGCAGGGCGGTCAGCTTGCTCGAAAAGGGGGCGATGATGTCCCGGAGGTTGGATTCGAGGATGAGGACGCTCGTCCGGTCCACGGGGTCGAGGCGGCCCTTCTTGAGCTTCTCGACGTAGGGCAGGACGAGCTTCTTGACGTTGGTCAAGACCTTCTCCTCCAGCTCGTTGCGGTCCTCCTCGCGGCGTTTCAGCAGCACCCGCAGCGCCGCGTTGAGCTCCTCGAGCTCGCGCGTCTTGTTCTCGAGCTCGCTGCCCCGGACCCGGAGCGCCTCGTCGGCCTTCCGCAGGTCGGTGATGTCCACCATCGAGGCGATGCTCTTGCGCGTCCCCGGGATGAGGTCCACCGTCAGGAAGACGTTCCGGGCCTCGCCGGACTTGTGCAGAAAGCGGAACTCGTAGTTCTTGGGCGGCCCCGCGGGGTCGATCCGGCGCAGGCGGTGGTACTGCTTCATCCGCTCCACGTCCTCGGGCACGACGAATTCCGTCCAGCTCTTCCGGTTCTCCGTCTCCTCCCGCGTCCAGCCGAACCGCTTGACGAACTCGCGGTTGACGAGCGAAATCGTCGTGTCCTCCTCGAGGATCATCGTTGCCGCGCCCGTCGTCTCGAAGAGGGTCCGGTACCAGGTCTCCGATTCCCGCAGCTGTTCCTGCGTGCGCTTCTCCTCGGAGATGTCCATGGAGTTGCCGAGGATGGCCGGCCTGCCGTCGAGCGTGATGGAGGCCACCGTTTCGAGGACCCAGCGGGTCCGGCCCTGTTTCGTCAGGATGCGGAACTCGTGCGGCGAGGCCCGCTCCCCGCGGAGCATGGCCCGGGCGTTCCGCTTCACGGCCTCGCGGTCCTCCGGGTGCACCATGAAGTCCGATTTCTTGCCGATGAGCTCCTCGGTTGAGTAGCCCGCATAGGAGGCTGCGTTGGCGTTGACGAAGCGGAACAGGCCGTCCTGCACGACGTAGATGCCGGCAACGGACTTCTCCGTGAGGGTCCGGAAGAGGTGTTCGCTCTCCTTGAGCGAATCGGCGACCCGGCTCCGCCCTCGCCGGCCTTCGGCGATCATGGCGGCGGCTCGAAAGCTGATCCGGGGGGGCTTCAACCGCGGCACGGGCTCTCTCCTTGTACGCTCCGAGAGACCTTTTACTACAAAGCGGGGGCACGGTAAAGCGTGAAAACGTCTGCGAAAATGAGGCATTCCATCGGCAGCACGAATGGGGTAAGATGGCCCCGTGCCCCACGGCACGGAAAGGGGGAGCCGATGAAGAAGAAGGAAGGCCGCCGCAAGCTCGCGGAGATCTTCGACACGCTCGAGGCCGAGCACGTGCGTGTCCCCGCGGGGGACGAGCCCCCGGAGGCCGAAAGCCTCCCGGTCCCGAGGCACGAGGACGTCACCCTCGACCCGGTGCAGCACTACCTGCGCGAGATCGGCAAGGTGAGTCTTCTGACCCCGAAGGAGGAGATCGAGCTGGCGCGGCGCATCGAGAAGGGCGACGCCGCGGCCCGGGAGAGGATGATCCAGGCCAACCTGAGGCTCGTCGTCTACATCGCGAAGCACTACGCGAGCCGCAGCTACGGGCTGTCGCTGCTGGATCTCATCCAGGAGGGCAACATGGGGCTCTTCAAGGCCGTGGAGCGCTACAACTGGCGCCGCGGGGTCCGGTTCCCCACCTATGCCCGCTGGTGGATCCGGCAGGCCATCACCCAGGCCATCCGGCACCAGGCCCCCGAGGTCCGTCCCGTGATCTCGAAGTACACCCAGGCCCGGGAGCGGCTCCGGCGGGAACTGGGGCGCGACCCCGAGCCGGAGGAGGTGGCCGAGTCGCTCGACATCGACATCGACGACGTCCAGCTGATGGCCGAGCTGCTCGAGGCCAGCGAGGAGAGCCCCGTGCAGGAGGAGCCCTACGAGGACGGGGGGCTCATGCCGCTGCTGCCCATGGACCGCAAGGCCCTCAGCGGGCATCTCGCGGAGATCCTCCACGAGCTCTCCCCCCGGGAGCAGGAGATCCTGAGCCTGCGCTTCGGCCTCACCGACGACGAGCCCCGCACCCTCGAGGAGATCGGCAAGAGGTTCGGCCTCACCCGCGAGCGGGTCCGCCAGATCGAGAACCGCGCCCTCGAGAAGATCCGCAAGCTCGAGAAGGCCAAGATCCTCGAGGAGTTCTAGGGAAGGTTCCGATTGACACGGCCCGCCGGATATTCTATACAATTTCATGGGGTAGGGCACTTCCGGCCGCCCGCGGAAGCCTTGCCGGCCGAAGAGTGAACGCACGGGATGCCGGATACGCTCCGGCATCCGGTTTTTTTAGGACGACCGCACGGGACCGCCGAGGGCCCGGGACGAGGAACACCATGAGAGTCAGGACACGGTTTGCACCCAGCCCCACGGGCTACATGCACGTGGGCAACCTCCGGACGGCGCTTTACGCCTACCTCTGGGCGAAGAAGAACCACGGGGACTTCATCCTCCGCATCGAGGACACGGACCAGGAGCGCATCGTCGAGGGCGCCGTGGAGCTGATCTACCGGACCCTGGAGGAGACGGGGCTCATCTGGGACGAGGGCCCCGACAAGGGCGGGCCCTACGGCCCTTACATCCAGCACGAGCGCAAGCCCATCTATAAAAAGTACGCCGAGGAGCTGATCGAGAAGGGCGTGGCCTACTACTGCTTCTGCGACAAGGAGCGCCTCGAGCAGCTGCGCACGAGCCTGCAGCTGCGCAAGCTGCCCTTCCGCTACGACGGCCACTGCAAGAAGCTCTCGAAGGACGAGATCAGGCGGAAGCTCGACGCGGGGGTGCCGTACGTGGTGCGGCAGAGCATCCCCTCCATGGGCTCCACCACCTTCGAGGACGAGGTCTTCGGCACGATCACCGTCGAGAACGCGACCCTCGACGACCAGGTGCTCCTCAAGTCCGACGGGATGCCCACGTACAACTTCGCCAACGTCGTGGACGACCACCTCATGAAGATCACCCACGTGATCCGGGGCAGCGAGTACCTGAGCTCCACGCCGAAGTACAACCTGCTCTACCAGGCCTTCGGGTGGGAGATCCCCCACTACGTCCACTGCTCGCAGGTGATGCGCGACGCCCAGCACAAGCTCTCCAAGCGCGACGGGGATGCCTCCTACGCCGACTTCATCGAGAAGGGCTACCTTAAGGAGGCCATCATCAACTACATCGCCCTGCTGGGGTGGAACCCGGGCACGGAGCGCGAGAAGTTCACCCTCGCGGAGCTCATCGAGGCCTTCGACATCTCGGGGATCAGCAAGTCTCCCGCCATCTTCGACGTCCACAAGCTCACGTGGCTCAACGGCCAGTTCATCCGCGAGATGCCCCTGGAGAAGTTCCACGAGGTCGCGCTGCCCTGGATCCGCAGGGCCGTCCGGCGGGAGGACCTCGATCTCCTGAAGGTGAGCCGGGTGCTGCACGAGCGCACGGAGAAGCTCTCCGACATCCCGCCGCAGCTCGATTTCATCGACGCCCTGCCCGAGTACGTGCCTGCGCTCTACGTCAGCAAGAAGATGAAGACCGACGAGAGGATCGCGCTCGAGAGCCTGCGGGCCCTGCTGCCGGTGCTGGAGACCGTCTCGCCCTGGGACTACGAGACGCTGCACCGGGCCATCTTCGCCCACATCGAGAAGAGGGGCGTCAAGAGCGGCGTCGTCCTGTGGCCGCTGCGCACCGCCCTGTCGGGCAAGCAGTTCACGCCCGGCGGCGGCGTGGAGCTGGCCGACATCTTCGGCCGCGAGGAGACCCTGCGGCGCGTCCGCAAGGGCATCGAGCTGCTCGAGAAGTCCGCCTGACGCTTCGCTTTTTTGCGATCCACGGCCCCTGTCTCGGGGACGAGTGATTTACGGAAGAAACGCCGTTTCACTCTACGTAAAACGCACTCCCCGGATGTCCCTCTCCCCTGGGAGGCTGTGTCGCAACAGTCAAGAAGGGACGAGGGACGAGTTGTTTACCCGTTCTTTGACAACAAAATATCCGTAACGTCTATCCGCGAACGGTCTGTCGGGCAGGTTTTGATGGTTCAGGGCCCTTGAAGAGCGCCGTCGAGCCTCATGCCGGTGCGAAGCAGGGCCTTCCGAGGGCCCGGAGCCTCTCGATGAGCCCGTTGACCCCGAGGAGCGAGATCAGGCGAGCCACATTGAAGCAACTGGCCAGCATCGAGACCTCGGCTCGCGCCCCCTCGAGCCCCCGTAGCAGGAAGGCATCGACCTTGAGGTTGCGCTTGATGTGCCCGAAGGGATGCTCGGCCCGGGTTTTGCGCCTCTCGTAGACG
Organism: Syntrophaceae bacterium; assembly: GCA_013177795.1. Classification (NCBI taxonomy): domain Bacteria; kingdom Pseudomonadati; phylum Thermodesulfobacteriota; class Syntrophia; order Syntrophales; family Syntrophaceae; species Syntrophaceae bacterium. The sequence continues at coordinate 814,352 of JABLXY010000003.1, forward strand.
GCCTGCGAGGCGGCCTCCTCGTACTGGGCCTCCAGCCTGAGCTTAACCTCTTCGTTGGGCAGCCGGATGATCTTGCGCCCCCTGCGCGCCTGGGTGCAGCTCCCGTAGTGCCGGCACGCGTGGCAGATGGCCGCGTCGGTGATCACGTAGTGCCGCTTGCCCGTGCGTTTTTCCGTCGATTCATACCGGAGCCTGTGACCTTCAGGGCAGCTGTAGTCATCTTGCTCTGGGTCATACGCAAAATGGCTTTTGCTGAACGGCTTTTCCGGCTCTTTCCTCGCCTGCCGCTGTGAAGGCACGATCACTCGGATCCCCTGGCGGTCGATCTTCTCGAGCTCCGCCGTGTCGGCATAGCCGGCATCGGCGCAGGCCGTCTCGCAGGGACTCTCCAGCAGCGCGTTGGCGGCCTCGATCTGCCGGGCGAACTGGTTGACATCACTGGTCTCTTCGACGGCATCGGCCTGCAGCAGAAGCCCCTGCTTGTCATCCACCACCAACTGGACGTTGTAGGCCGCGTGGCTGCCCTGGACGCTCTTCATCAGGGCGCAGTCCGGGTCGGTGAGGTTGACGTGCCGGTGGCTGCCTCCCTCGAAGCCCCGCAGGGCCTCCTGGACCCGGTCCTTGAGCGTGTTCGTCTGGGCAAGGTCCTTTCGCATCGCCACGTACGAGTCCATGTGCCGCTCCCGGCGGTCGATGGCCTCGCAGTCCTGCAACAGCTGCTCGATGCGCCGATCCAGATCGGCCAGCTTCTTCTCGTACCAGGCCCGGTCATGGCTGCGGTAGCGTGAGGCATTGGCCCGGATCTTTGTGCCGTCGACAAACAGCACGTTGCCCGCGATTAGGTCGAGCTTGATGCAGAGCCGGGCGCAGTGCCGGAGCACCTGCTTGAGGGCCGCCTTGTGGTTGCGCCTAAACTCCGCGATGGTCTTGTGGTCGGGCCTCAGCCCGGCCATCAGCCACACAAAGGCCAGGTTGTGGTGGCACTCCCGTTCGAGCTTGCGGGAACTGCGTACCCCGTAGGAGTAGCCGTAGACCAGCAGCTTGAGCATCGCGCGCGGATCGTAGGCGGCGTTGCCGACCTGGTTGGGGTCCACCTCGATGCCCAGTTGCGGCAGATCCAAGGCCTCCACGAAGGCATCGTAGGCCCGTACCGGGTCCTCGGGGGACACGTAGTCCTCGATGCTGGCGGGCAGCAGCCCCAGTTGCAGACGGTCGCCGGTTCGATAGGCCATGAGCGCATCTCCTTTCGCGGAGCACTCTAGCACACCGGGCCGGGGTTGGCGATCCTTCGAGGTGCGTTACGGATATTTTTTTGTCAAAGAACTCAGCCCCTACTCCCTATTGCGACACAGCCTCTGGCGGGAGAGGGTAAGGGTGAGGGGGGTGCAAGACGAAAGGGCCCCTTCCGCGAATCGTTTCGTTCAACCCCGTTGAACATTTCTTTCAAGAAAGGGCCCTTCCCGGCCTGCCGGAGAGCCCCGCCCGCCCATTCCGTTTTTCAATATTTCCTAATCAAATCAAGCAGTTACAATTTAACTGCCCGGCGCTGCCGATCCTGGCACGCTCCTTTCTATAGGATAGGGCAAGAGAACAAGAAAATGAAGGAGGACATGAAAATGAAAAAGACGCTTTCCACCCTGATTTTCAGCGCGGTCATCGTACTGATCACGGCAACCTTCAGCTTCGCCGAGTACATGGCGGCCGGCGCCGACAACTTCCCCTACTTCCACGTGGGCGTCGTGGTGATCGGCGGGCTCTGCATCCTCTCGCTCAAGCAGCGCTACGAGAAGATCTACATGAGCGAGGCCGTCGGCAGCTTCGCGATGTACACGATGCTGGTGGCCCTGTTCACGAGCCCCGTGGCCGAGGTCGTGAGGAACCTGATCGGCTGATCGGCACAGCGTTCGAAGACCCGCGAAAAAAAGCGCGCAAGACGGCGATGTCCTCCGAGAAAAACCCCCATTCCGCAAGGGCGGCGGAACGGGGGTTTCTTTTTCGGCCCGCCGGGTCCGGGCATGGGGCCGTGGACAAAAAGAAATGGGCCGATCGTGGGAGCCGGCCCTGTGCTTTTCCCGGCGGCGGCTCCGCTGCCGCCGGGTGAGGGTGCCGCAGCGCGCTTTCCCCCCTCACGCAGCTCTTGCCCGAATCACTGGGGTTGGATCGGCGATCTCCTCCTGCCCTCTTGCGTCCGCAGCCGCGGCTGCCCTTTTGCCGTCTTCCTGCCGATCGCCGCCTTTCAGCTGCTCGGGATACAGGACCGGCATTGCCGCTATGATCTTCAAGTCCAGCGATAGGTTGTTCGTCCACGTTGGGCCGTCGTAATCGCAGTTGAAATAGGATTCGTAAACATGCCGCGCCACGAAAGAGGAGATATCGAAGCCCCTGTAATTTGTCATGCTCAGTCTCCCGGTCGGCGAATCAGGTTTGTTTATTCGTCTCCACCCCGTCGTAGCCGTCCATGAGCCGTCGGCCTTTGCGCCCCCCTGTTCGGTCACTATCGGGCCTCGCCCTCCTCATGGCTTTCGATCCGGCAGAGCTTTTCCAGGCGGGCCTTGTCGTAGATGGCCTGGCATCTTGCGCACTCCGACATGTGCCTCTTGGCCGAGAGGATGTAGAAGGCGTCGTCGATGGAGTCGCAGGGCAATTCCGCGCGGGCGGCAAAAACGATTTTCCCTTCTCTCGGGCACCTGGTGCCGCGCGGCAGTGCGTACGTCCCCTCCCGGTACACTTCATCCAGCAGGCGCCGGTTCTTCCTGTACGTCACGTTCTCGTCATTTTTCTTCTCGACCTTGAAGCCCCCCGGAATCCTTTGCTTCCTTTTGAAATCGAGGAAGACGATGCTGCGCTGCGATTCCCATCGCGTGACGGGCGGCTGCCGCCCCGTGCCTGCATTCGGGTCATTTTCCGGGTCGACATCGAATGCTGCACAGGCCTTTTCTTTCTTCACGAAATCGACGTAGATCGGCCGCTTTCGAACCATGTCGCACCTCCTTTCCGAAAACGGTTTCGACAGGACTGCAGGGTTCGGCGTCGGGGCACGCCGTCTTCTTCCACGTCGATAGTAAATGGGAAAAGGGGGCGAACGTTAAAAGGTCAGGGGTATGCCTGATGCGAGTACGGCTATCCCATCATGGGGACGGCATGGCTTCAGGCCGGGCTGCCCGTGCGGGCCTCCGCTTCCAGGCGGAGATACTGATGATCCAGGACCAGACGCACCCGCCCGGTGGGCCCGCTCCTGTTCTTGGCCACATGCACGTCGATCAGGGACCGGCCTGTCTTCTCTTTGCCGGCATGCACCGCGAGCGTCTCCCTGTGGAGCAGGAGAACCAGGTCCGCGAAGATCTCGATGTGCCGGTCCAGCAGGTCGGATAGCGCCGGCCGCCGGTCCGCACCGCCCATCGACCGCCGGTCGAGGCTGGCCGTCACGATCATGGGGACGTCGAGGGAGCGCGCGATGCACTTCAGCGATCTTGCCCTCTCGAGAGAATCGGTTTCGCCGCCCCCGATGAGTCGGGACAGCCTGACGGATTCAAGGCCGTCCACGATGATGAGCCCCAGGCCCGCCTTCTCCCGGACGCGCATGGCCTTGCGATTGATCTCCGGCACCGTCGGGTCCGGCGAATCGTCGAAGAAAAGGGGCAGATCGCACAGCCTGCCTGCCGTTGTGGTCATGTCCGGCCAGTCTTCCGCCCCGATGTCCCCCGTGATGATCCGGTTTGCGGGGGTGCGGCCGACCACGGACAGCAGGCGCAGGAGCAGCTTCGGCCCCTTCGAGCCGGGGCTGAAAAAGAGGACGGGCGCGGAAAACCCCCCTGCTGCATGATGCGCGACGTGAAGCGCAAACTGGGTTTTCCCGGTGCCGGGCAGTGAACCGATGACGGTCAGCTCGGATTCCTTCAGCCCCACGATCCAGCGGTCGAGCTCGGCGAAACCCAGCGGGAGGCACCGGGCCGGCCGTTCGGGCCTGCCTTCGTAAATCCGCTCGATGTCCCGGAAGGCGTCCTTCACGGCTTCCTGCAGGGCAACAGGGCCGCTGCGCTCCTCCCATTCCAGGCCGGGCAGCGCCGGCTGGCTGCTATTTGTCCTGTCTTTCATGATCCTCCTCGGCGCTCTTCCCGGTGTTTTTCTTTTCCTTTCCGAAGAGGACTTCCTTCAGAATATCGGCGGTCGGCACGATCCCGATTTCTCTCTTCTTCCGCGGCTTTCGGGGGAACCGGATGATCTTGGCCATGTCGCGCTCCTTTCTAAGGGCGGTGAACGTCGAAACGCAACGGGTCGCCCGGATGACCCGGGGTGCATCCACGTGCGCAGGAACGAACGGCAAGCCCGCAGCAGGGCCGGCGTGTCCCCTCCGGGTGTCGCCCTTGAGGGAAAAGATGCGCATTACAGCCTGCTGCTGCCAATCCGCATGCAGCCGGTGCCGTGCATGATACCCGATGGCCAGCGCGGCGGCAAGGAGTGCGATCTTCGAAATCATAGCCCTTGACTAATTTTAAAGTCGTGCTATTGAAAATCAGCGGCGATTTACAGGTTACTTGCTCCGCTTTACAAATGTGCTAAAGGCCGGATAGGAATTCACTCTGTTTGGAGCCCGTGGCCCTTTGGCACGGGCTTTTATGTTCTTTACATTCGTACCTGGCGGGTCGATTTAGGGCAACTTGCAGCCGCCATTAAACAAGGTGCTAAACAGCCAATGAACCCACGTCTATCTGTTTAGCCGTGGGTTTTTTATTGGGGAGATACATCAAGGAGGCGAGAATATGAAAAGGAGTGAGGACAAAATCAGTTTGGTCAAGGGAACACCGACGGGCATGAAGCAATGTCCGGTGTGTGGTGAATACCGGGGTTCTGTTTATGCCCGTGACCTCGACTGGGGCGGGTCTGCGTCCCCGCCCAACGAACCCTACAGGATTGTCACCGCCAACTGCCTCTGTGACGGGATCCCATGCCCGAGATGTAAGAAGAACAAGATACACAGACCCGTATCCAACTCTTACGATCCGCGAAGGAACTGTGTGGAACACTGGCCTTGGTTCTCGGGAATGAGGCCATGTCGGGAATGCCGGGAGAAGGAAGATCGGGAAAAGAAGAAGTAGGGGTTACTTTCTTTTCAGATAGTCACGACCCATGGCAATGCCGGAGCATGGACACAGGAAAATGGAAGACGTATGCGGAAAGGTCTCCGTTGAACGGTTCCAAAATGTGATGATGGTTTGCATGTTTCGGCGCTGAGGAAAAAGAAGGGACCCCGGTTGATTCGGAGACCGTTCTCAAAAAATAATAACATTCTGGAGGGAGATTGTCCGAGGAAAATAGGGATTGTTGGGATGGCCTGCCCGGTCAACCTGGGATCCTTATATGTTGATAGATCCCGGCAGGAAGGGTTGATACATTACAAAGCCGCTGAAGAACACGGCAAGGGCCATGATTGACACCTGCACCAACCGAAAATGCCAGTGCAGGAACAGGATGATCGCCCCGCAGGAGACAACCGCAAACTTGACGATTCAGTCGATCTCTACGCGGTCCGGAAGCTCGGCGGGAGGAAAAAACATATCTATTCATGAGTTACGCAAACCGTTGTCCGGAGAGCCTGCGGCAGACAATGGAAGTCATGGACATGGGCAAGGTGCCGGATAGCACAAATCCAGCACAATCCCCTTCAGAACAGCGAAAAAGAAGGGGTCACGCTCCCGATCTCAGGCTCGTAAACCCCTGAATTTTTTCTGGTGCCGGAGGTCGGAATCGAACCGACACGCCCCCAGGGGGCGGGGGATTTTGAGTCCCCTGCGTCTACCAGTTTCACCACTCCGGCGTGTGGGTTTCGATTATAGGTTCGGGGCCTTCAAAGTCAAGAAAATTGTATTTGACAACGCCGAGATGCGTGTGCTAAACGGATAGCTCTTTTTATCGGGGCTGTAGCTCAGTTGGGAGAGCGCTTGAATGGCATTCAAGAGGCCAGGGGTTCGACTCCCCTCAGCTCCACCAGCAAAAGAAAGGGCCGTGTCTCGGACAGGGCCCTTTTTCTATGGGATCTCCCCATGAAACCGGAAACCCCCGCGGAGGGGGCCGGCGGGGGTTTCTTCGGACTGCTGCGGACTCGTTGCCGAGCGGGAGAGAAGATCAGGGAACCTGGTTTTCGAGGATGCCCTCGAGAATGTCCTTTTCGATCTCCTGCATGAGTTTCAGGGAATCGCGCTTCTCCGCTTTCTTGCCGGCCTTGCCGGTCGCTTCCTGGGTTCTCGTCATAGTCTTGCTCCTTTTTCTTCGTTTTGCTTCCTCGGTTCATCTTCACGGCGCTTGCGCTCTGCGTCACGGCGCCGCGCCTCCACGTACCGATTCCAGTCCTCTTCGCGGATCCTGGTCTGTGCGGGTTTTCCCCTTTCCTTAGCCACCGGTTCCTCCCTTGCGGGCCGAAGCCCCGGTGATTTTTCCTGCCGCCGTTTCCGCCTTGCGTCTCCACCCGTCCGCGGGCGGGGCAAGCCCCGCCCGCAAGCGGATGTCAAGGAGATAGTCAGTGACGTGTTGCAGAAGACGACATGACTGACTATGAGGAATCGTCGGCTCTCTTCGGTTGTTCAGCCTTTCGGGTTCTTCGGGCCACGCAGCATCGGCCGGGCGGCGTCAGGCATACCGGCCGATCGTGCTGGGGTAGTTCATGGGGTCGATCCAGTACTTGACGTCCAGTTTCCCCTTTTCCCTGCCTTTCTGCTGCCTGTCCGCGCGGACATCGTTCGTCTTCATGGCGTGCTCCTTTTCGGGGCTCTCCGTGACCGCTACAGGTAGCGGTTCACGATGAGCGGGAAGTTCATCGGGTCGTACCAGTCCCTGCGCGCGGCCGGTTTCCCGGCCCCGGGCTGCTTCTTCACGTCCTTGCTGGCCTCTTTCGCCTTCATCGGACAACCTCCTTGCGGCTGCCGTCTCAACGGAAAATGACCGGCCCCCTGTCCGGGTAATAGGAGCGGCTTGCCGGATCGCCGGGGATTCGCGCGGTGCGTCCTCCCGTCAGGGGCGCCTGGGGGGTCATGTCCGTCTTGGCTCTTGCCGACAACCTGCCTCTCATGGTCTTCGCGTCTCCTTCGGGACCCGGCGTTTCTCCCTCGGTTCGACCTTAACCTAGCGGACTCGGGTCTCGAAAAAAATCGGAGGGGGTCTGAAATCGGGATCAGAAAACTGTGGCCGATTCGTTCAGACGGCGGCTCAGCGGTGCATCGGCGGTTGTCTGATGGGCCCCGAGACGGCCTCCCCGGCGGGATTCCCGGCCTTCGAGACGGCGGCCAACACTCCGCGAGACCCGGCGGGGAGCGGCCCGGGGACGGGACCCCGGCTCGCGAAGCATTTGACAACGGGGCCCGATCGTATTACACGGTTCGGCACGGAAGAAGGATTTTCGGACAGTCGACCATGGCCCGTGTCAAGTCCAGGGAACAGCTCATCCTCGAGCTGGCGGACCTGCGCAAGCAGATCGACGAACTGAAGCGCTCCGAGACGGACTGCCTCTTCGAGGAGGGCCTCTACCGGAGCCTGGAGCGGTCCTCCCGCGCCGGCATCTACGTCCTGCAGGACGGGAAGTTCCGGTTCGTCAACGAGCACGCCGCCCGCTACTGGGGCTACAACCGCGACGAGCTCATCGGGAAGGAGTCCATGAGCCTCGTGCACCCCGACCACCGCGAGCGCGTCCGGAAGAACGCCATCGCCATGCTCAAGGGCAGGCGCTCGCACCCCTACGAGTTCATGACGATCGGCAAGAACGGCGACATCCGCTGGATCGCCGAGACGGTCACCCCCATCCACTACCGGGGCAAGCGGGCCGTCCTGGGCAACTCCATGGACGTCACCCGCCAGGTCGCGGCGCGCACCAAGCTGGCCGAGCTGGAGGCCCTGGAGGCCTCCATCCTGGATGCGATCCCGCACGCCGTCATCGGCCTGCGCAACCGGCGGATCATCTTCGCCAACAACGGCGTCGAGAGCGTCTTCGGCAGGAAGGCCTCGGAGCTCATCGGCCGATCCACCCGCCTGCTCTACCCCACCGAGGAGGGGTTCAAGGAGATCGCCAAGGTGCTCTACTCGAACCTGGAGCGCCACCGCACCTTCAGCCTCGAGTTCACCTGCCGGCGCCGCGACGGCAGCCCCTTCGAGGCCCTGATCAGCGCCTCGCGCATCGGGGAGACCCTGCATGAGAAGCGCATCGTCATCGTCTACGAGGACATCACCGACCGGCGGCGCGCCGAGGAGTCCTACAAGCTCTTCGCGTCGAGCGCCCAGGCGGGCGTCTACGTCGTCCAGAACGGCAAGTTCCAGTACGTCAACCACCACGCGGCGGCTTACGCCGGCTACGACGCGTCGGAGCTGGTGGGCATGAGCTCCATGGGCCTCGTGCACCCCGAGGACCGGGTGAAGGTCCGCAAGCAGTCCCGGGAGATGCTCCGCGGCAGGCGCACCTCGCCGCACGAGTTCCGCATCGTCACCAAGGACGGGCGCATCCGGTGGATCATGGAGACGGTGACGTTCATCCCCTACCGGGGATCGCGGGCCGTCCTGGGCAACTCCATGGACATCACCGAGACCATCGAGGCGCGCAACCGCCTCGAGGCCCTCGAGGCCCTGGAGGCCTCGATCCTGGAGGCCATCCCGCACGCCGTCATCGGCCTGCAGGACAGGCGGATCATCTTCGCCAACGACGGGGTCCAGGCCGTCTTCGGCTGGGACGCCCTGGAGCTCATCGGCAAGAGCGTCCGCGTCTTCTACCGTTCCGACGAGGATTACGAGGAGATCGCGCGGGTCCTCTACGGCGCCCTGGAGAAGCACCGGACCTTCAAGATGGAGTTCCTGTGCCGCCGGAAGGACGGCACCGACGTGGACTGCATGATCACGGCCTCCCGCATCGGCGAGAGCCTCCGGGAGGGCAACATCGTCATCACCTACCAGGACATCACGGACCTCAAGCGGGCCAAGACGGAGGTGGAGCAGTCGCGGGAGCGCCTGCGCAACCTCTCGGCCCACCTCGAGTCGGCCCGCGAGAAGGAGCGCACCCGCATCGCCCGGGAGCTGCACGACGAGCTGGGGCAGCTGCTGACGGCCCTCAACACGGACCTCGTGCTGCTGATGAACAGCGTGCCGCCCGGGCAGACGGACCTGATGAAGCGGGCCGAGGACTCGCTGCACCTCGTCGAGATGACCATGCAGACCGTCAAGCGGATCTACATGGACCTGCGGCCCGGGATGCTCGACCACCTCGGGCTGGCCGTGGCGATCGACTGGCTGGCCAAGGACTTCCAGAAGCGGACGGGCATCCGGTGCGCGGTGTCCATCCATCCCGAGACCCTGCGTCTCGATGCGGACCTGTCCTTCTCCATCTACCGCATCGTCCAGGAGACGCTGACGAACATCTCGCGCCACGCCGAGGCGAGCCGCGTGACCATCAGCCTCAGGCAGAGCGCCGGGCGCGTCGAGCTCGTCGTCCGGGACAACGGCAAGGGGATCACGCAGGAGCAGCTCGCGAAGCCGAACTCCTACGGGCTGCTGGGAATCCGGGAGCGGGCCTACCACTGGGGCGGCGAGGCCCTCATCACCGGGCGCAGGGGCCAGGGGACGACGGTCAAGGTCAGCATCCCACTCATGGAGAAAGGGGAGGGCAATGAAAAAGATCCGAATCCTGATCGCCGATGATCACCCCATCGTCCGCGAGGGCTACAAGAAGATCCTGATGAGCCAGCCCGACATGGACGTCACCGGCGAGGCCGGCAACGGGCAGGAGGTCCTGGACCTGATCCAGAAGAGGGACTTCGATCTCATCCTGCTGGACATCTCCATGCCCGGGCGCAGCGGCCTCGAGATCCTCAAGGAGCTCAAGGGGCGCAAGCCGCACCTGCCGGTCATGATCCTGAGCATCTACCCCGAGGAGCAGTACGCCGTGCGGGCCTTCCGGGACGGCGCCTCGGGCTACCTCACGAAGGCCAGCACGCCCAAGGAGCTCATCGCGGCGATCCGCAAGGTCTCCCAGGGCGGCCGCTACGTCACGGAGGCCCTGGCCGAGAAGCTCACCTACTTCCTCCACGGCGACGTGGACAAGGCGCCCCACGAGAAGCTCTCCGACCGGGAGTACCAGGTCATGCTGCTCATCGCCTCGGGCAAGACAGTGACCCAGATCGCCGAGGAGCTGTGCCTGAGCGTCAAGACGATCAGCACCTACCGCCGTCACATCCTGGAGAAGATGCAGTTCACCACGAACGCCGAGATCACCATGTACGCCATCCAGAACAAGCTGCTCGGCTAAAAATTGGGGACGTTGGTAACTTATTGGACAAACTCCAGACTACTCGATAATTACGAATGAACGTCCTACCAGCAAGCTGCTGGGTATTTATCCGGTAGGGAATGAAGTTTGTCCAATAAGTTACCAACGTCCCCGATCCGTCGGACGCGCTCTGATGCCCGGCGCGGGTTTCGTCCTATCCCGTCTTCGGGAAATGTCCTATGCGCGATTCGGAGGAGCGCCGATTGCCGCGGCGGGGCCGTCGGCGTAGAGTGGCGTCCATGCAAGACAGCCACATCCAAGGAGTCGCGCCATGACGAGAAAAGAGATCAGCCGAAAAGACCGCAAGCGGGAACTGATTACCCGCGAACTGCTCAACGGCCGCAACTGGGTGGACCCCATGTGCGGGCCGATGGACGTCACGGGAACCAAGCGGTAAAGCGCCGTCCGGAAGAGCGGCGAAAAGAGAAGGCGGGGGCCTTGGCTCCCGCCTTCTCTGTTTCGGCCCCGGCCGCCTAGCCCGTGCGGATGAGCTCCATCAGGCAGGGGACGAGCTGCTTCTTGCGCGACAGGACCCCCTTGAGCAGGAAGACGTTCTCGTCCACCTTCGGGTAGCGGATCCGGGCCAGGAAGACCGGGTCTCCCTGCACGAAGAGCGTGCTGTCGAGCTCCGTGATGTCCGTCACCATGAGCGCGCTGAAGAGGTTGCCCGTTCTGGCCTGCTGCCGGGCGAGCCCCTCGAGGATCTCGTCCCGGCGGTCCAGGATCTCCGCCATGCTCGTCACCTCCACCTGGCTCACCGTAAAGGCGCCCTTGCCCTCCCCGAAGTGCTTCATGTCCAGCGCGAGGATCTCGTCGACGGGCCTGCGCGCCACCATGGAGGCCGCCGCCATGATGTCCCGCCCGAACGCGTCGATGGGCAGGTCCGTGAGGGTCGAGAGGTACTCGGCCGTGCGCCGGTCCGCCTCCGTCGTCGTGGCCGAGCGCAGGATGACCGTGTCGGAGAGGATGCCCGCCAGCAGGATCGAGGCGATCTCCTTGCGCATGGGCACCCGGCAGTCCTGGTAGAGGCCCGCGATGATCGTGGAGGTGGCCCCCACGGGCCTGTTGAGGAACGTGATGGGGTAGTTCGTGTGCACGTTGCCCAGCCGGTGGTGATCGATGATCTCGAGGATCCGGTAGTGCTCCGCGCCTTCCACGGCCTGGGAGAGCTCGTTGTGGTCCACCAGGATGAGCTCGATGTCAGCCTCCCGCATCAGGTCACTCTGGGAGAGCACGCCCACCACGCAGCCCCCCGCGTCGACGACGGGCAGGGAGCGGGAGACGGACGTCAGGAGCCGCTCCCGCACGGCGCCGATGTAATCCTCTTCCCTGACCGGCTTGAGGGACCTGTCGCCCGTGTGCCCCACGGGTGAGGAGTGGAGGGCGAGCCACGACGAGGTCGAGGTGTCGTAGGGGGAGATGAGGATGGAGACCCCGTTGGCCTCGGCCCTCTGCTTGAGCTCGCGGCGGATGGGCTTCGCGCCCGTGACGATGAGCACCCGCACCTTCCGCTCGATCACGCAGTCCTGCACGTCCTCGCGGTTGCCGACCAGGACGATCGTGTTGGCCGGCTGCATGGCCCCGATGTGCTCCCGGAAGGCGTCGTACTCGTAGGCCGCCACCGCGATCTGGGCCTGAAAGACCGTGTCTGCGTCGAAGACGGTCACGGGCTGGGCCCCGAGGGTCTTGACGAGCAGCGAGACGGAGGTGGGGAAGACGCCCTTGCGCTCCGGGTCGATCTTGCGGAGCATGTTCCGGGCGAAGGCGTTGAAGTGCAGGATCGAGTCGAGCCGCCCGCCCTCGTCGACGATGGGCAGCATCTTGAAGCCGCCCTTGTCGAGGATCTCGAGGGCCTGCCAGAGCGGCATGTCGCGGGGCACCGTCACGGCCCCGCGGTTCATGTGGTTGCGGACCTTGGGGATCAGCTCGCCGAAGAACTCGGGGGCGGGCTCGCCGAAGCGCTCGAGAACATACTCCGTCTGGAGGTTCATGCTCCCGCACCGGGCGGCGAAGCAGTTTGCTTGCCCCTGGGCCCGCTTCAGCTCGGCGCAGGCGATGGCCGAGACGATGGAGTCCGTGTCGGGGTTCCGGTGGCCGAAGACGAGGATTTTCTTCTCCCGTGCCATGTCTGTGCTTCCGTCGCGATCGTCCTGTGAATGTCCTGCATGCTAGGGGACGCACCCGCAAGAATCAAGTGCCTTTTTCCTCCCCCGTTCCGCCCAAAATGGTCGCGGCGTGGCAGGCATCTTGCAACTTGATGGGAGATGGGAATCGTGCTAAACACGGCACGGAACTGCCAGGTCCGTTGACGATGAACGCTCGCCCTCTGTCCTTCATGCTGAGACTTTTCACGGCCCTCGTCGCCGTCCCGGCCCTCCTTTCCCTCACCGCGGCGTCCGCCGCGGACAAGCCCTCGGCGCCCGTGGCGTCTTTCACGGAAGTCTCACCAGCCCCTGCGGACCGCATCGTCGTCGAGAAGGCGAAGCGGACGCTCACGCTCTACAGGCAGGACAAGGAGATCAGGACGTACAAGGTCGCCCTGGGCCGCGACCCCGTCGGTCCCAAGGTCCGGCAGGGCGACAACAAGACGCCCGAAGGCGTGTACTTCGTGGATTACAAGATCCGCCACAGCATATACCACCGGGCCCTCCACCTTTCCTACCCCAACCGGGACGATGTGGAGCGGGCCAGGGCGCTGGGCGTGCCGCCGGGGGGCAGCATCATGATCCACGGCATGAAGGAGGACAAGCTCTGGATGGGCGACGTGCAGTACCTGTTCAACTGGACCAACGGCTGCATCGCCCTGACCAACCCCGAGATGGAGGAACTGTGGGACCTCGTCTCGGTCTGGACGCCGGTGGAGATCAGGCCGTAATCAGTCGGCGCCGGCCGGATGCTCTGCGGAGCGCCTTGCCTGCCGATGTGTGACGAAGGGTCTCCACGCGAAGTTAGGAAGCTGCGAAGGTAAGAAGCGAGGAAAAAGAAAAGGGCGAAGAAAAGAAAAAGGCGGCGCCGGTGAGACCGGGGCCGCCTTTCCGTTTGTGCCTTTCGGCGTTGGGACCCGTGGGCCGCTTCGTTACTTCTTCATGGACTTCATGAAGATCGCCTCGGCCTTCTTCGCGTTGTCCTCGGCCAGCTTGGCCGCCGCTTCCGCGCGGGCTGCCGCCGCTTCGGCCTTGGCGGCCGCCTCGTTGGCCTGCGCGGCCTGGCGGGAGGCGTCCGCGACGCCGGCCTTGGCTGCGGCCGCGTCCCTGGAGGCCTGGTCGGCCTTCATCTGCGCCTGGTCCACTTTCGAGGAGAGCTCGTTGAGCCTGGCGTTGATCTTGTCCAGGTCACCCGTCGTGGCGCAGCCCGTGAAGAGCGCTGCAGCAAAGACCAGCACCATGAGAACGACAAAACGTGACTTCATCCCAAATACCTCCTTTGATATAAGATTTGAAAGGATTGGCCCCCTCTCTTGATCAGCGACGTGACAGTTTCCTGCCATCACCTCCCTTCGGCAGGGTGCCCACCGGGACGGGGACCCCGTTTTTCGCTTCGATTGCCTCGTCGATCTTTTCCCAGTCCGCGTACGCCTCGATCCCCTGCTTCCTCGCGACCAGCCGGGCGTGCTGTCCCATGTCCCCGATGAACCCGTAGGGGTCGCCGTGGACCTCCACGTAGATCGTGCTGCCCCGCAACCCGAACTTGACGGGCTCGTACAAAATTTCAACCACCGTCCCCTTCGGGACGTCCGGGTAGAGCCTCTCGATGTCCTCCGGGTAGAGCCGGATGCAGCCGTTGCTGAGGATTCGTCCGACGCTCCAGGGGTTGTCCGTGCCGTGGATGCCGTACCCGCGCGCGGAAAGCCCCAGCCAGTAACGGCCGATCGGGTTGTCGGGCCCGGCGGGCATAACCTTCGTGTTGTACTTGTGCTGCAGCTTGCGGGGGATGTTCCACTCGGGGTCCTCCTCTTTCTCGACGACCCGGAACGTCCCCAGCGGCGTCTGCGTCTCCTCCTCACCGACCGTGACGGCGTAGGTGCTGACGGTCCCCCTCTTGGCGTGGTATCGGTAGAGGCGCATCTCCGGCACGTTGATCACGATGCCCTTGTGCCGGGTCGGGGGTACGATCCAGAGGGTCGGGATCTGCAACGCGCTGCCCTCCTCGAGCAGCCAGGGGTCCTTGTCGGGGTGCACGGCCTGCAGTTCCGTAACCCCCAGGCCGTAGCGCCTCGCGATGTCAAGGAGCGTCTCTCCCGGCTTCACGGTGTGGACGAGCAACCGGCCGATCACGGTGCCGGTCCCTGCAGGACTTTTCTTCGCCGGGGCATAGCGGTATTCGGTCCGCGCGAGGGAGGGATCAGGGGTCAGCAGGAACAGGAGTGCCGCGATGAGTAGTGTCTTGACCCGCATGGCTGATCGGTTTGTTCTCTTCGCGCCGGCCGCAAATCGGCAAATGATGCAACGTGCTAAACAATTTACACCTTTTCAACGAGACAACACAAGGGTTTTTTCTGCGCGATCCGCGCGCGGCCCGGAAATTTGTGTTTGCCCATCGGCGGGGGATGTCCTAGAATGCATTGCAGGTCATTGACGTCCCGCCGGGGTCAGCCCATGACGAAAAAAGCCGTCCTTGCCGTTCTCCTTCTTGTCGCCCTTTGCGGGTGCACCTCCGTCCTGTCGAACCGCATCGTGCAGGAAGACGAGAAGATACCCTTTCCGGAGCTCCTGCAGAAGCCCGACCGGTTCCGCGGGTCCGTGGTCATCCTGGGCGGCCAGATCATCGAGACAACGGTGAGGGAGAAGGAGTCCTGGGTGCAGGTCCTCCAGCTTCCCCTGGGGGCGCGGCACGCCCCCGACATCACGGCGCCCTCGCAGGGCCGCTTCCTCGTGGTCTACCCGCGCTTCGTGGATCCCCTCATCTTCGAGAAGGGACGGAAAATCACCGTGGGCGGCGTCGTCGAGGGCGGCCGGGTGATCACGATCGGCGGCAGGCCCTATACCGTCCCCTCTGTGATCGAGAGGGAGACCTACCTCTGGAGAGCCGGGGACGATTTCACCGGGCCCGGGTCGCCCCCGGCGGTCCGGTTCGGCGTGGGGTTCGGGATATGGCGGTGACAAGAGCCATCGGGGTCATCCTCCTTGCCGTCGTTGCGTCCCTCGCGGCCTGTGCGCCGATGTCGCAGGAGATCCGACGGGAGGCGCAGGCGAGCGCGCCCTTCGCCGAGATCCGGAAGGACCCCGAGAAGTTCAAGGGCGCCGTCGTCGTCTGGGGCGGCGTCATCATCGAGACGGTCAACCGGCAGGACTCGACCGCCATCCGGGTCTTGCAGACGGCCCTCGATTTCCAGGGGCGGCCGACGGACCTCGACCGCTCGGAGGGCCGCTTCATCGTCGTCGTCGACCGGTTCCTCGATCCCGACATCTTCAAGAAGGGCAGGGAGCTCACCGTGGGCGGTGAGATCGCCGGCAGCGAGACGCACCCCGTCGGGGAGGTCCTTTTCGTCCACCCCGTGGTGCGGGCCAGGGAGTTGAAGCTCTGGGAGCAGAGGGTCCCATCCCCGCCCCACTTCTGCGATCCCTGGTTCTGGGGGCCCCCGTGCCCCTGGGGCCCGTGGAGGCGGCACCCGTACTGGTGGTGAACGAAAAGGGCGAAGGGCAAAAGGCAAAGGGCAAAAGGCAAAGGGCAAAAGGCATAAGGCCTGAGGAGGTGACGAATCCCTTTCTTTTGCCGCAGGCCCTGCGCCCTTGGCCCCATGCCGAACGCAAGGGGGATTCCCTGTTCAACCCGAAGTCAGAAAGGAGCGATGGATGAAGAGACGTTGCCTGTCGTGGGTGCTCGTTTTCGCCGTTCTTGGGATGATCCCGTTGAGCCGGGCCCTGGCCAATGACGTGGTCGAGTACGAGGTGACGAATTACTGGCAGCAGCAGAAATTCGGTCACGTCTACCGCATCGACTTCACCACGTGCACCGTTTCCGAGCCCGCGGGGGTCGGGACGCCGCAGGCCCTGGTGAAGCAGAGCTTCAGCATCTGCAACAAAGACAGTCGCGTGCGGTTCTCGGTCACCCACGCCAACGGCTACGTGATCGACTACGACTGGATCCTGGAGGACGGCGGCCGCATCGTGAAGGGTGCCTACAAGGACTCGAATGTGGGATGGGGCCCCAGCATCGGCCGCGCGCGGCAGGTCCTTTCTCCCCCTCCGCCGGCCGTCTCCCTTGCCGGCAAGTGGGCCGCATACCGGGATGGTCGGAAGGTGGCCGACTGCAGCATCCAGCAGCAGGGAGCGAACCTCACCCTGATCATTCACAGGACGCCCGAGGAACGCTCGAGCGGCAGGCTCGTCAGCGCCACGCAGCTCGAGGCGACCGACTGGAAGGAGCAGGGGACCATCAGCCCGGACGGCCGTCGCATCACCTGGAGAAATTCCTATTGGGCGAAAGTCGACTCTCCCCCTCCGCCTCCCCCTCCGCCGGCCGTCTCCCTTGCCGGCAAGTGGGCGGTATACCGGGATGGGCGGAAGGTGGCCGACTGCAGCATCCAGCAGCAGGGAACGAACCTCATCCTGATCATTCACAGGACGCCCGAGGAACGCTCGCGCGGCAGGCTCGTCAGCGCCACGCAGCTCGAGGCGATCGACTGGAAGGAGTACGGGACCATCAGCCCGGACGGCCGGCGCATCAACTGGGGCCATGCCTACTGGTCGAAAGTCGACTGACCCCGGCCGCGCGGGTGCGCCCGGCTGCCCGTGCCTGAGGCCCATGTCTGCCGAAAGGAGGAACGCCCATGTCCGAATTCATGGAACGGCCCGCCATGGGGTGGCTGCCCGACTACCCCGACTTCAGGGACTACACGGCGCAGACGAAGACCATCCTGCCCCTGATGCGGAAGCTCAAGGGGACCGGAGACGGGAAGAAGAAGCCGAAATTGCCGGCAGCGTGCGACCTCCGGGCCTGGTGCCCGGCCGTGGAGGACCAGGGCAAGATCGGCTCGTGCACGGCCAACGCCGGCGTGGGGATGATCGAGTACTTCGAGCGCAGGGCCTTCGGCAGGCATGTCGAGGCCTCGCGGCTCTTCCTCTACAAGGTCACCCGGAACCTGCTGCACTGGACGGGCGACACCGGTGCGTTTCTGAGAACGACCATGGGGGCCCTGGTGCTCTTCGGCGTGCCGCCCGAGGAGTACTGGCCGTACCGGACGGACGATTTCGACAAGGAGCCCCCGGCCTTCTGCTACGCCTTTGCCCAGAATTACCAGGCCATCCAGTACTACCGCCTCGACCCGCCCGGCACCGCGCCCGCGGATCTGCTTGCCGGGATCAAGACCAAGCTCGCGGCGGGCCTGCCGTCGATGTTCGGCTTCAGCGTCTACAGCTCCATCGACCAGGCCGGCAAGACGGGGAAGATCCCCTACCCGGCAAAGGGCGAGAAGCTCCTGGGCGGCCACGCCGTGATGGCCGTGGGCTACGACGACAGGATGAAAATCCGCAACGCGAACCCCGGCGGCCCGGAGACGACGGGGGCGATCCTCATCCGCAACTCCTGGGGTGCCAGGTGGGGCGAGCAGGGCTACGGGTGGCTTCCCTACGAATACGTGCTGAGGGAGATGGCCCTGGACTGGTGGTCGCTCGTGAAAGCGGAATGGATCGACACGGGGGAGTTCGGGCAGAAATAGTTCAGTCGGTTCATTGGTTCGTTTGTTCTATTTGTTCAAAAAAGAAGAGGCCCCCGGGCGAACCAGCACCGGGGGCTTCCTTTTACGCATCTTTAGAACTCAAGAACCAGCGAACCAGTGAACGAACGAACTACCCGAAACCGGCGATAACTCACGTCATCGCGGTGAGCCGAAGCCCCGAGCGCAGCGCGGGGGCAGCGTGGCGATCTCGCCTTTTCCATGAGATTGCCGCGCACCCTGCGGGTGCTCGCAATGACCCGTTCCAACGGCGTTTCAGCTTCTTATCACCGGGTTCGGGAACTAATGAACGAACGAACTGATGAACTAATGAACTGATGAACTGTCTTTAGAGCTTCTGAACATTCTCGCTCATCTTGATCTTGCCGTCCTTCTCCATGCCCTCGCGCACTTCCTTGAGCCATGCCTGGAAGTATTCCGCCTCCTTGGCCCGCAGGAGGATGACCTTGAGGATGTCCTTCTGCTTTTCCCAGGAGCCGTCGTCGATGCGCTTGCGCTCCTTGAACCGCGGGATGACGAGGGTCCCGTCGCCCGTGGCGAAGACCTCGGAGGGGTACGGCGCCTTCTCGGAGAGCTGGAAGACGGCGTTGATCAGCTCCTGCGACGCGCCGGCCTTTGGGATCTCGGTGCCCGGGGCGAAGAACCCCGTCTCCACGACCTCCGCGCCCTTCTCGCGGGCCACCGCGCGGAAGTCCTCGCCCTTGCGCATCCGCTCCAGGGCCGCCTCGGCCTCCTTGCGGCAGATCCGCAGCGCCTCGCCGGCGGCCCAGCGCTCCTCGACCTCCTTCCGGACTTCCTCGAAGGGCGGGGTCACGGCATCCTTTCTCGCCGAGACCTTGATGACGTAGTGGGCCCGGGGGGACGACAGGACGGGCGTGATCTCTCCCGTGCGGGTGCTGAAGATCTGGGTCTCTGCGTCGCGGATCGCCCTGAGCTCCGCCGGCAGCTCCCTCGCCGAGAAGAAGCCCAGCTCCTGGACGCGCAGCCCGTGCTTCGCGGCGTAGGCCTCGAAGTTCTCCTCCTGGTAGATCGTGTCGTGGGCCTTCTTGGCCTGCTCGGCGGCGTGGCCCATGGCCTTCATCATCCGGATCTCATCGGCGATCCGCCCCTTGACGGCCTCCAGCGGCGGGGGCTGTCCCTTCACGGCGGGCAGCTTGCCCTTGTTGGACTCGTAGGCGCTGCGGATCTCCTCGGCCGACACCTCGACCTTGCCGAGGTAGTCCGCGGCGGGGAAGGCGAGCACCTTCACCTGCACCCGGGCCGGGATGCGGAAATCGTCCTTGCGGTCGGCGTAGTATTTCTCGAGTTCCTCGCGCGAGGCGCTCACCTTCCCGAGGCAGGCCCGGGCGGGAAGCTTGAAGAGCTCCACGTTGATGCGCTCGGACTGCAGGCGGTGGATGTCCTGCATCTCCTGCTCGGAGACCTTCACGCCCTGGCGGAAGACGTCCTGGATCTTGGCCGTCAGGATGGCCTTCTTCTGCAGCGCCTCGAAGTCCTCGGGGCTCATCCGCTGGTAGCGCAGCAGCTGCTCGTAGCGCTTGGCATCGAAGACGCCGTCGCGCTGGAAGGCGGGCTGCATCGCGATGACGGCGCGGACTTCCTCGTCGCTCACCCGGATGCCCATCTCCTCGGCCTTCATCGTGAGGACCGTCTGGTTGATGAGGTTGTCCAGAGCCTGCTGCTTGAGGTTGAGACTCTTGATGAGGTCTTCCGTGAGGTTGGCGCCGAGCCGCTGGCGGTACATGTCCAGGAGGTTCTGGTACTCCTTGCGGTAGTCGCTGAAGGTGATGACCCTGTCGCCCACCGTCACGAGGGTCTCGGCGGGCTCGCGCCAGCGCGTGGAGCCGAAGTAGAGGACGAAGACGACGATGATGAGGCCCAGCAGCACCTTGATGAGCCAGCTCTGGGCGTGCTTGCGCATGAACTGAAGCATGGGGTGTCCCTCGGGTGTCGCGTTAAGGGGAAATCCCTATTATAATTAAGGTGAAAATGCAATCGTTTTTTGACAAAAAGGCATTGATTCGCCCGGTCAAATGCTGTATATGCTACCTTTCCTGAGGGAAATCAGCCGGCTGACCCTGCGGTTTCCCCGGCTACATCGGGAGGAAACGTTTTGCTCTTCGACTTTATTCTTGGAAAATTCTCGAATGACCTGGCCGTCGATCTCGGCACGGCCAACACGCTCGTCTACGTCAGGGGGAAGGGCATCGTCCTGCGCGAGCCCTCCGTCGTGGCCGTCCACCGCGACGCCCGCGGGATCAAGAAGGTGCTCGCCGTGGGCGCCGAGGCGAAGAACATGCTCGGCAAGACGCCCGGCAACATCGAGGCGATCCGGCCCATGAAGGGCGGCGTCATCGCCGACTTCGACATCACGGAGGCCATGCTCCGCCATTTCATCCAGCGCGTGCACAACCGCCGGACCCTGATCCGGCCCCGCATCATCGTGTCCATCCCCTCGGGGGTCACCCAGGTGGAGCGCCGGGCCGTCAAGGAGACGGCCGAGTCGGCCGGCGCCCGCGAGGTCTATCTCATCGAGGAGCCCATGGCGGCCGCCATCGGCGCGGGCATGCCCATCAAGGAGCCCGTGAGCTCCATGGTGGTCGACATCGGCGGCGGGACGACGGAGGTGGCCGTGATCAGCCTCTCCGGCATCGTCTACGCCAAGTCGGTGCGCGTGGCCGGCGACAAGATGGACGAGGCCATCGTGCAGTACCTGAAGCGCAAGTACAGCCTTCTCATCGGCGAGCGCACGGCCGAGATGATCAAGACGACGATCGGCTGCGCCTACCCGGACGAGGAGCTCAAGACCGTCGAGGTCAAGGGACGGGACCTCATCTCGGGGATCCCGAAGATCATCGAGATCAACTCGGAGGAAGCCCGGGAGGCCATCGCGGAGCCCGTCAGCATCATCGTCGACACGATCCGCGACGCTCTGGAGCAGATGCCGCCGGAGCTGGCAGGCGACATCGTGGACCGGGGCATCGTCCTGACCGGCGGCGGCGCGCTGCTCCGGAATCTCGATGTGCTGCTCCGGGAGGAGACGGGCCTGCCCGTCAGCGTGGCCGACGACCCCCTGTCCACGGTGGCCCGGGGCTCCGGCATCGCCCTGGACGAGCTCGAACTGCTCCGCGAGGTCGCCATCCAGCTCTGAGCCGGCCTGCGGCATCGCCTCAGGCGCTGCGGGACCGCCCGGACGGAACGGCAAGCCGCCTCAACGACACTGCAGGTGAGGAGCGTTGTTGTTCAAGAAGTATCTCGCCGTCATCGTTGCCTTCATCCTGATCGCCGCCTCCCTCGTCATCCTGTCCCAGAGCCTCAGGCGCCCGGGAAGCCCGGGGATCATGAAGAAACTCGTCCTGGAGGCGACGGCCCCCGTCGAGCAGGGGATCCACGCGGGCCTGAATGCCGTGGGCGGGGCCTGGCGGCGCTACCTCTTCCTCGTCGGGCTCGAGGAGGAGAACCGGCAGCTGCGCAACAGGATCGCGGAGCTGCAGAGCGAGCTGAACACCTACCGCGAGCTGTCGCTCGAGGGCAGCCGGCTCCGGAAGGTGCTCGCCCTGGAGGACAGCACCGTCTACCCGACGGTTGCCGCGCGGGTCGTGGGCAAGGAGGGCTCGTCGCCCTTCCGCACGATCCTGATCAACCGCGGGACGCGAGACGGCGTGAAGGACGGCCTTCCCGTGATCGCGCCGGACGGCGTGGTGGGCCGGGTCATCGAGGCGTCCTGGAACTACGCCAAGGTCCTGCTCGTGACCGACTACAACAGCAACATCGACGCCCTCGTGCAGGGCAGCCGGGCCCAGGGGATCCTGCAGGGCGGGGGGCACCGGCTCTCGCGCCTGAAATACGTGCAGCGCACCGAGGAGGTCAAGGTGGGCGAAGCCGTCGTCACCTCGGGGCTCGGGGGGATGTTTCCGAAGGGGCTGATGCTCGGCACGGTGGTGCGGGCCGACAAGAAGGACCCCGGCCTCTTCCAGACGATCGAGGTGGTGCCGTCGGTGGATTTCTCGAAGATCGAGGAAGTCCTGGTGCTGCAGACGGAGAAAGACTAGACGCGGTTCGTTGGTTCGGTTGGCTCATGAACCGACGAACGAAGGGACTAAGGAACTAACGAACTAACGAACTTCCATCCCATGGCTTACTATTTCATCCTCCCCTTCTTCGCCGTTCTGCTCGTCGTCCTCCAGCGGACGCTGCTGGACCTGGTCTTCGGCGGGCGGATCGGGATCGAGGTCTCCCTCGTCCTCGTCGTGTGGGCCGGGTTCCACCTCGACATGGTAAGGGGCGGCGCGCTCGTCTTCCTCCTGGGCTTCGTCCTCGACTGCCTGTCGGGCACGATCCTGGGGCTCTACACCTTCGTCTACGCCGTCCTGTTCGTCCTCACCCGCCTGCTGTCGCCGCGGATCTACGGGGAGCGGATGCTCTTCATCATGGCCTACGTCTTCCTCTGCGCCATGCTCGAGGGGCTCTTCATCGTCGCCGTCTACTGGTTCATCTACGGCACCGATGTTTCCCACAGCCTGCTGCGGACGACCTTGCCGCAGGCCCTGGTCGCCGGGGTCCTGAGCCCAGCGATCTTCACGCTGTTCAGCCGCCTGGGGGTCCACGCCTATGCCGGAGAAGCACGATAGGCTCGTCCGGTACGACCCGGGCGAATACCGCGACCGGTTCACCGTGATCTTCTGGGTGATCCTGGCGGCCGTCTGCCTCCTGGTGCTGAGGCTCTGGTACCTCCAGATCATCAAGGGCGAAGACCTGCTCAAGCGCTCGGAGAACAACCGGATCCGCATCCGCGAGGTGAAGGCCATGCGGGGGATCATCGTCGATGCCCGCGGCGTCGTGCTCGTGGAGAACCGGCCCTCCTACGACGTGGTCATCTTCCCCGAGGACGTCAAGGACCTCAAAGGGCTCGTGGAGAAGCTCGAGGCCCTGTACGCGAAGGTGGGCCTCACGTTCCCCATGGATTACGAGACGATCCGCGAGAACCGCAGGCCCTTCACGCCGCTGCGGGTCGACCGCAACGTGAGCCGCGAAAAGCTCGCCCTCATCGAGACCCACTCCCTGGAGCTGCCCGGCGTGGGCATCGACGTCATGCCCGTCCGGGAGTACTACTACGGGGAGAGCATGGCCCACGTCATCGGCTACATCGGCGAGGTGAGCCGCGACGAGCTCGAGAAGGACAGGTCCGCCGGGTACAAGAGCGGCGATTTCATCGGGAAGTTCGGCCTCGAGAAGGCCCTGGACCGCTACATCCGCGGCAGGGCGGGCGGCGAGCAGGTCGAGGTCAACGTGGTGGGCCGCAAGGTCAAGACCCTAGGGCGCGTCGAGCCCGTCCAGGGGTACCGGGTCGTCCTGACGATCGACGCCCAGGTGCAGAAGGCGGCCTGGGCGGCCATGGAGGGCAAGGCGGGGGCCGTCGTGGCCCTCGACCCCCGCGACGGCTCCATCCTCGCGCTGGTGAGCCGGCCGGGGTTCGACCCCAACCTCTTCAATCGCGGCGTGAGCGCCGACGTGTGGGAAAAGATCTCCTCGAACCCCCTGCACCCCATGGAGAACCGGGCCATCGCGGGCCAGTACCCCCCGGGCTCCACGTACAAGCTCATCGTGGCGGCGGCGGCCCTGGAGGAGGGGATCATCACCCCCGAGACGTCCTTCAACTGCCCCGGGACGTTCGAGATGGGCACCCGCACCTTCCGCTGCTGGCGCAAGCACGGCCACGGCCGTGTGAGCCTGCACCGTGCCATCGTGGAATCCTGCGACGTCTATTTCTACAACGTCGGCAGGCTGCTGGGCGTGGACCGGCTCGCCCAGTACGCCCAGGCCTTCGGCCTCGGGGCCCGCACGGGCGTCGCCATGGCGGGCGAGCGCCGGGGGCTCATCCCGACGCGCGACTGGAAGCTGGCCCGCTTCGGCGTGCCTTGGCAGCCCGGCGAGACGATCTCGATCGCCATCGGCCAGGGCTACAACACGGCAACGCCGCTGCAGCTGGCCAACGCCTATGCCGCCATCGCCAACGGCGGCGAGTTCTTCACCCCGAGGGTCGTCCAGCGCGTCGAGACCGACGACGGGGAGATCATCGAGGAGTTCCGCCCGGAGAAGAAGGCCGTGCTGCCCGTGAGCCGGGAAAACCTGCAGCTGCTCAAGAGGGCGCTCTGGGGCGTCGTCAACGAGCCGGGCGGCACGGGTGGGCAGGCACGCATCGCCGGCAGGGACGTGTGCGGCAAGACGGGGACCTCCCAGGTGATCGGCATGGCCGAGGGCGACGACGGGTCCTCCTACCCCTACGAGTTCCGGGACCACGCCCTGTTCGTCAGCTTCGCCCCGCGGGACAACCCGGAGATCGTCGTGGCCGTCGTGGCCGAGCACTCGGGTCACGGGGGCTCCGCGGCGGCGCCGGTGGCCCGGAAGGTGCTGGAAGCCTACTTTGCGGGGAAGGCGCGGCAATGAAGATCGACCGAAGGCTCATCTTCAATTTCGACTGGACGCTCGCGCTGTTCGTCGCGCTCATCGTGGGCATGGGCCTGCTGAACCTCTACAGCGCGGGCCACGGCATCTCGAGCGAGCCCCACGTCAGGCAGCTCCGCTGGGTGCTTCTCGGGATGGGGGTCATGGTGCTGGCCTTCGCCTTCGATTACCGCTGGATCGCGCGGTACGCCTACGTGCTGCACGCGCTGGCCGTCGTGCTGCTCGTCGCCGTGTTCGCCTTCGGCGCGGTGACGAAGGGCTCCCAGCGCTGGATCAACCTGGGGGGCTTCACGATGCAGCCCTCGGAACTGGTCAAGATCACCCTGATCCTCGCCCTGGCGAAGTATTTCAACGACCACCGGATCGAGGGCAGCTACGGGATCCGGGAACTCTTCCCCCCCTTTTTGATTGTCCTGGTGCCCTTCGTTCTGGTATTAAGGCAGCCTGACCTGGGGACGGCCCTGATGCTCATGATCCTCTTCGGGTCCATGGTTCTTTTCATCGGCATCCGGTGGCGGACGCTCCTGGGGCTGGCCGCGCTCGGGATCCTCATCATCCCCGTCGGGTGGAACTTCCTGGCCGAGTACCAGAAGGAGAGGGTCCTGACCTTCATCGACCCGCAGCGGGACCCCCTGGGGTCGGGCTACCACATCATCCAGTCGATCATCGCCGTCGGCTCGGGGGGCATTCTCGGCAAGGGGTTCATGAAGGGGACGCAGAGCCAGCTCAAGTTCCTGCCCGAGCAGCAGACGGACTTCGTCTTCTCCGTCTTCGCCGAGGAGTGGGGGTTTCTGGGGGCCCTGCTCGTGCTCGTCCTGTTCCTGGCCCTGATCCTCTGGGGGCTGAAGATCGCCCAGCACTCCCGGGATTACCTGGGGACGCTCATCGCCTTCGGCGTGACGATGCTGATCTTCTGGGGCGTCTTCATCAACGTGGCCATGGTCCTGGGGATGCTCCCCGTCGTGGGGATCCCCCTGCCGTTTTTCAGCTACGGGGGCTCCTCGATGGTGAAGACGATGGCCGCCATGGGGCTGCTGATGAACGTGAGCATGCGCAGGTATGTGCTGCAGTCGTAATCGACCCGTTTTAAGTTTCAAGTTTTAGGTTTTACGCGGAAGAAGAGGGGACTTCCAGCCTAAAACGTAACACGTAAAACTTAAAACGCAGGAGCTTGATGATGCTGACCAAGGGGAAAAAAGACGTGGAAATCAAAGCCTTTCTGGGGGAAGGGACCGAGTTCGAGGGGAAGCTGATCTTCACCGGTGCCGTGAGGCTCGACGGCAAGTTCAAGGGCGAGATTTTCGGCAAGGGGACCCTCGTGGTGGGCCAGGGCGGCCGCATCGAGGCCGACATCCAGGTGGACAGCCTCATGATCGGCGGCGACGTCCGCGGCACCGTGGAGGTCCGGGAACGGATGGAGATCGACTCGACGGGCCGGCTCACCGGCAACGTCAAGACAGGCATCTTCATCGTGCACGAGGGCGGCCTCTTCGAGGGCAACTGCCAGATGACCAAGGGGGGCGCAACCCCGAAGCCCGAGTAACGGGTTGTTTTTTTTGTGCGTTTCCCCTTCCCGCGGCCCCCGTGCGGAGAACCCCTCGGAGGGCTTTCCGGGTCGCTGAAGCGCCCTGCATTCCAGGGGAAAAAAAGCTTGACAATTTTGAGCGTTTGTGGTTAGAAGACCGCGGTTTTAGCAGGACGGAGCCGAGGGGCAGTTCATGAAAAGAGCTAATTATTTCAATGAGTTATCAGCAAATTGGCTCCGGGTTGCTGTCAAGGAACCAAAACGGCTGCTTTCCGTTACGAACCGGGCGAATGGATGAGTTCCCTCGGTTTTTTTGTGCCTGCTCGACCGGGAGAGAGAGAGGGGTAGGTAGATGGTCGATATCGATTACACCTTGTTCATCCAGCTGGTGCTGTTCCTCCTTCTGATCTGGATTCTCAATCAAGTGCTCTACAAACCGCTCCTGCGCATCATGGAACGCAGGAAGGAAATCCTGGACAAGGCCCAGGAAGAGGTGAAGAACGTCCAGGAGACGATCGACCGGCGCGTGGCCGAGTACGAGGAAAAGATCCGGGCCGCCAAGATGCAGGCGATGGGGCAGAAGGGGGATCTCGCCCGGGAGGGCGCCGAGGTCGCCAAGGAGATCACCGACAAGGCAAAGGCCGAGATCGCCGCGATGATGGGCGAGTTTCAGGCGAGACTGGAGAAAGAGCTGGCATCGGCGAGAGAAATCTTGAGGAACCAGTCCGTCCGCATCTCCTCCGAGATCGCCGAAAAGGTCCTGGGAAGGAGCATCCAATGAACCAGGCAGAGAAGACGCATGTTCATGGCAAGTCCGGATGGCTCGGCGCGATGACGGTCCTCGGGGTCGTTCTGGCCGCCACGGTCGCCTGGGCGGCCGGCGGCGGGGACGACCACGGCGACACCAGGGCCCAGCTCATCGACTTCGGCTGGAGAATGGCCAACTTCCTCATCCTGATGGGGATCCTCTACTGGCTGATGTGGAAGAAGATCAAGACCTTCTTCGCGAACCGGCGCGAGGGCATCAAGGCCTCGCTGGAGGAGGCCGAGGTGGTGAAGGCCGACGCGGAGAAGAAGTTCCGGGAATACGACGAGAAGCTCAAGAAGGCCGAGGAGGAGATCCAGGGCATCTCCGACATGATCCGGGCCCAGGGCGAGGAGGAGAAGAAGCGGATCATCGCCGAGGCCGAGCGGGCCGCCGCCAAGATGAAGGAGGACGCCAAGGCGCGCATGGATCAGGAGCTCAAGAAGGCGAAGAACGAGCTGCGGCTCGAGGCCTCCGAGCTGGCCGTCCAGATGGCCGAGGACATTCTCAAGAAGAAGGTCACGAAGGAAGACCATGAGGCCATGGTCCGCGAATATCTCGACAGGATGGTGAAGAAAAATTGATCAGCAGCGATCTGGCAAAGCGTTACGCACGGGCCTTCTTCGACATCGCCGTCGAGGAGGGGAAGATCGAGGTCTACGGGAAGGAGCTGGCCTCCTTCGCGGCCATGGTCTCGCAGAACAAGGACCTGCGGGACTTCCTCGCCAACCCCATCTTTGAGCTGAAAGCCAAGAAGACCGTCATCGAGGAGCTCCTCGGCCGCGTGCAGATATCCGAGCGGACGGCCAACTTTCTGCGGCTGCTCGTGGACAAGCAGCGCATCGGGATGCTCGGGGAAGTGGAGAACGCATACAAGGAACTCATGGACAAGACCCTGAAGAAGGTTCGCGTCTCCGTCCGGACCGCCTACCCGCTCACCGCCGAGCTCGAGCAGGCCCTCAAGCAGCGGGTGGCCGAGATGACGGGCAAGGAAGTGGAAATGACGGTCGAGGACGACACCTCGCTCATCGGGGGGCTCGTCGTCCGGGTGGGGGACACCCTGTACGACGGCAGCATCAAGGCACAACTGGGCAATATCAGGAAGCTCTTAGGAGAGGAGAGATAGGAGAATGGAACCGATCAGGGCAGAGGAAATCAGTCAGATCATCTCCAAGCAGATCAAGGAGTATGAGAAGAAGCTGGATATCAGCGAAACCGGAACGGTCCTGTCCGTCGGCGACGGCATCGCCCGCATCTACGGCGTGCAGAACGCCATGGCCATGGAGCTTCTCGAGTTCCCCGGCGGCATCCTGGGCATGGTCCTGAACCTCGAGCGCGACAACGTCGGCGTGGCCATTCTCGG
The DNA here is from genome assembly GCA_013177795.1 of Syntrophaceae bacterium. Classification (NCBI taxonomy): domain Bacteria; kingdom Pseudomonadati; phylum Thermodesulfobacteriota; class Syntrophia; order Syntrophales; family Syntrophaceae; species Syntrophaceae bacterium. Next base: position 842,482 of record JABLXY010000003.1, read on the forward strand.
CGACGACACGCACATCAAGGAAGGCGACATGGTCAAGCGCACGGGCCGCATCGCGGAAGTGCCCGTGGGCGACGCCCTGCTCGGCCGCGTCATCGACGCCACGGGCCGCCCGCTCGACGGCAAGGGGCCCATCGAGACGAAGGAATTCCGCCGCATCGAGATGGTCGCCCCGGGCGTCATCGCCCGCCAGCCCGTCAATCAGCCCATGTACACGGGCCTCAAGGCCATTGATGCCATGACCCCCATCGGCAGGGGCCAGCGCGAGCTGATCATCGGCGACCGCCAGATCGGCAAGACCGCCATCGGCGTCGACGCCATCATCCGCCAGAAGACGGAAGGCGTCAAGTGCATCTACGTCGCCATCGGCCAGAAGAAATCCACCGTGGCCCAGGTCGTGGAAGCCCTGCGGCGGAACGGCGCCATGGACTACACCGTCGTCGTCGCGGCCTGCGCGAGCGACCCCGCCACCCTGCAGTACATCGCCGCCTACAGCGGCTGCTCGATCGGCGAGTACTGGCGCGACCGTGGCCAGAGCGCCCTGATCATCTACGACGACCTCTCCAAGCAGGCCGTGGCCTACCGGCAGATCTCGCTGCTGCTGAGGCGGCCGCCCGGACGCGAGGCCTACCCCGGCGACATCTTCTACAACCACTCCCGGCTCCTCGAGCGCGCCGCCCGCGTGAGCGAGGAATACGGCAAGGGCGGGTCGCTCACGGCCCTGCCGATCATCGAGACGCAGGCCGGCGACGTGTCGGCCTACATCCCCACGAACGTCATCTCCATCACCGACGGCCAGGTCTACCTGGAGCCCAACCTCTTCTATTCGGGCATCCGGCCCGCGATCAATGTCGGCCTCTCCGTCTCCCGCGTCGGCGGCGCCGCCCAGGTCAAGGCCATGAAGCAGGTGGCCGGCACGCTGAAGCTCGACCTCGCCCAGTACCGCGAGATGGCCGCCTTCGCCCAGTTCGGAAGCGACCTCGACAAGGCGACCCAGGCCCAGCTCGAGCGCGGCGTGCGGCTCGTGGAGCTGCTCAAGCAGCCCCAGTACAAGCCCATGTCCCTCTCCGAGGAGATCCTGGTGCTCTTCGCGGGCTCCAAGGGCTTCCTGGACAAGCTGCCCGTGGAGCGGATCAAGGAGTACGAGCCCGAGGTCCTCAACTACGTGAAGAGCAAGTACCCCGAGATCATGAGCGAGATCGAGGACAAGAAGGTCATCAGCCCCGAGCTCGAGAAGAAGATGAAGGATGCCCTGACGGAGTTCGAGGCGATCTTCGTGACGACCTGACCGGGTCCGTTGGCATGACGCATGCGCCCCGGCCGAGGCCGGATAAAGGCACCGCACGGGAAGAGAGAGATAGAGAATGGCCGCACTGAGAGACATCAAGCGACAGATCATCGCGGTTGGCAAGACCAAGCAGATCACCCGGGCCATGAACATGGTTGCGGCCGCGAAGCTCAAGTCCGCCCAGCTCCGGATGGAGAACTTCCGGCCCTACGCGATCAAGTTCATGGACGTGCTCAGCAGCCTCGCCCTGCGCGTGGACACGAGGGCCCACGCCCTGCTGGCCGTGAGGGACCCCCGGAGGATCCGGGTCATCCTCATGACCTCCGACCGGGGCCTCTGCGGGAGCTTCAACTCGAACCTGATCAAGACCGCCGAGCAGTTCATGGCGGCCAAGCAGAAGGAAGGCAAGGAGGTGTCGCTCATCCCCGTCGGCCGCAAGGCCCGCGACTACTTCCGCAAGAAGGCGAAGATCGTCAACGCCCACGCCGACGTCTTCCGGAGGTTCGACATGAGCCTCGCCATCGCCATCGGCGAGGATGCCATCCCGGCCTTCATCGCCGAGGAGTACGACGAGCTGTACCTGATCTACAGCGAGTTCTTCAACGTGGGCGTCCAGAAGCCCAAGATCGTCCGGCTGCTGCCCCTGCCGTCCATCGGGGGCGAGGACGTGGAGATCGACAAGCGGATCGACTACATCTACGAGCCCTCCGACGAGGTCCTGCTCGACCAGCTGCTGCCCATGTACCTGCGCGTCCTGATCTACCGGGCCCTCCTGGAGACCTCGGCCGGCGAGAACGGCGCCCGGATGGTGGCCATGGACAACGCCACGAGCAACTGCGAGGAGATGGTCCGTACGCTGACGCTGAAGTTCAACAAGGCCCGGCAGCAGGCCATCACGATGGAGCTGATGGACATCGTGGGCGGCACCGAGGCCCTCAAGGCACGCCGATGAACCGGGCCGCCCCCCCCGAAGGGCCGAGCGGCCGTGACCCCAGAGAAGAAAACACCATGCACAGGAGAGAGTTATGAATATCGGAACCGTGGTACAGGTCATCGGGCCTGTTGTCGACGTGGAGTTCCCGGAGGGAAAGCTTCCCAATATCCTCACGGCCCTCACCATCACGAACAAGGCCATTGACGACACGGAGGACAACCTCGTCATCGAGGTGGCCCAGCACCTGGGCGACAACGTGGTGCGCTGCATCGCCATGGACATCACAGACGGCCTGGTGCGGGGCATGCCGGTGAAGGACACGGGCGCCCCGATCATGGTCCCCGTCGGCGAGGCGGGGCTCGGGCGCATCATCAACGTCGTCGGGCGGCCCGTGGACGGCCTGGGCCCCATCGTGACCGACAAGAGGATGCCCGTGCACCGTCCGGCCCCCACGTTCCTCGAGCAGGACACGTCGGTCCACGTCCTCGAGACGGGCGTCAAGGTCATCGACCTGCTGGTTCCCTTCCCCCGCGGCGGCAAGATGGGCATGTTCGGCGGCGCCGGCGTCGGCAAGACCGTCGTCATGATGGAGATGATCCACAACATCGCCATGCACCACGGCGGCATCTCCGTGTTCGCCGGCGTGGGTGAGCGCACCCGCGAGGGCAACGACCTCTACCTCGAGATGAAGCAGTCGGGTGTTATCTCCAAGGCCGCCCTGATCTACGGCCAGATGACGGAACCCCCGGGAGCCCGGGCCCGCGTGGCCCTCACGGCCCTGGCCGCCGCCGAGTACTTCCGCGATGTCGAAGGGCAGGACGTGCTGCTCTTCGTCGACAACATCTTCCGGTTCACCCAGGCGGGCTCTGAGGTCTCCGCCCTCCTGGGCCGCATGCCGTCCGCTGTCGGTTACCAGCCCACGCTGGCCACGGACCTGGGCGCCCTGCAGGAGCGGATCACCTCGACGGACAAGGGCTCCATCACGGCCGTGCAGTGCGTTTACGTGCCTGCCGACGACCTGACGGACCCGGCCCCGGCCACGACGTTCGCCCACCTCGACGGGACGGTCGTTCTCTCCCGGCCCATCGCCGAGCTGGGGATCTACCCCGCCGTGGACCCGCTGGACTCGACCTCGCGCATCCTCGACCCCAACGTCCTGGGCGAGGAGCACTACCAGGTGGCCCGCAACGTCCAGCTGATCCTGCAGCGCTACAAGGACCTCCAGGACATCATCGCCATCCTGGGCATGGACGAGCTCTCCGAGGAGGACAAGCTCACGGTGAGCCGCGCCCGGAAGATTCAGCGCTTCCTGTCGCAGCCCTTCTTCGTCGCCGCCCAGTTCACGGGCACCGAGGGCAAGTTCGTCCCCGTCAAGGAGACGGTGCGCGGGTTCAAGGAAATCCTGGAAGGCAAGCACGATGATCTGCCCGAGCAGGCCTTCTACATGGTGGGCGGCATCGAGGAAGCCGTCGAAAAGGCCCGGAGGCTGGCCGAATAACCGTTCCGGAGGGGATGCACATGGCGGAAGAGCTCTTGCTGGAGATCGTGACCCCGGAGAAGCTTGCATTCAGCGGGACGGTCGATGAGGTGACGTGCCCCGGGAGCGAAGGCGAATTCGGCGTCCTCAGGGGCCATGCCTCGCTGCTGTCGGCCATCAAGTTCGGGGAGCTGAGCTACCTGAAGGACGGCAAGCGCGTCAGCTACGCCGTCAACACGGGCTACGCCGAGGTGACGGGCAGCAAGGTGACGGTGCTGGTCGAGACGGCCGAGCGCGCCGACCAGATCGACGTGGAGCGGGCGCGGCGGGCCAAGGAGGCGGCCGAGCAGAAGCTGGCGAAGTTCGCCAAGGAGGACCCGGAGTACGAGCGGGCCAAGGCCGCCCTCGAGCGGGCGGAGGCGCGGCTCAAGATCGCCGGGCAGTCGTAGCGCCGGGAGCAGTGAAACATCGGGGCCGGGAAATTATCCCGGCCCCTAATTTTGTTGACTTCGCAACCTTATTGTAGTACCGTAGCCGCCCGAGCGGGGAGAGGATGATGAGTCGGGTCCGTCCTGCTCGAATGCCTGCACGTGATGAAGGGCCGGGAGATCATGATTCCGGTCTTTTTTTATTCATTGCCGACGCTCCCCGCCGAAGGGAAATCGCCATTGAATCCAAGCTCTTCGATGAGCACGGCGGGCGGGTTCCCCCCGGCGGCGGATGCCGCGTGAGACCCTGGCGGAGAAGGGCGCCCGGAAGGGGGGCCAAGGAGTGTTGCCATGGCTAAGCTTGCCACGTTTCTCATCATGGCCGTCGTCTGGGTCGTCCTTTCGGGGATGTTCGACCCCTTTCACCTGACCCTGGGGGTCCTCTGCTGCGGGCTCGTCGCGCACTTCAGCAGCGGCCTGCTGTTCTGGGGCGGTGATGCGAAATCCTGGATTCGCGGTTTTGCGGGCTGGGTCCTCTACGTCCCGAGCCTGCTCTGGGAGATCGTCCTGGCAAACCTCCACGTCATCCGCGTGGTGCTCCACCCCCGCATGCTGGATATCATCGACCCGCAGATCATCCGTTTCCGCACGGTCCTCACGAGGCCGATTTCCAAGGTGACCCTCGGCCAATCCATCACCTTGACCCCGGGCACGGTCACCGTGGACATCCGCGGTGACGAGTTCACGGTGCATGCGCTGGACCGGGCCGTGGCGGAAGGCTGCCCCGGAGCGATGGAGGAGCGGATCCGCAAGGCCCTGGAGGCTCGGTGATGCAGACGGTGATGCTTGCAGGGGCCGTGGCCATCATCCTGCTGATCTTCCCGACGCTGTACCGCATGATCGCCGGGCCGTCGGTCTTCGACCGGATCATCGGCGGCAACATGATCGGCACCAAGGCGACGGTGCTGCTGCTGTTCATCGGTGTCCTGTTCGAAAACGTGAGCATGTTCGTGGACATCGCTCTGGCCTACGCCCTGCTGAACTTCATCGGGACCCTGGCGGCGGCGAAGTACTTCCAGCACCGGCCCGCGGAGGGCCCGCAGGACGGAGGGGACGCGAAGGAGGAGGCCCGGTCATGATCAACATCCTCGCCACGGTCCTGATCGCAACGGGGATTCTCGTCCTGGCCTGCGGCGTCATCGGCATCCTGCGCCTGCCCGACTTCTACACCCGGATGCACGCAGCGGGGAAAACCGACTCTCTGGGAGCGGTGCTCATCGTGCTGGGCTTTGCGCTGTACAACGGGCAGAGCCTCGCCCCGGCGGACCTCCTGGTCAGCGTGAAGATCCTGTTCATCGCCGTGTTCATCTTCGTCGCGAGCCCCACCGCCACGCATGCAATCATGCAGACCGCCATCGCCCTGGGGGTCAAGCCCTGGAGCAGGAAGGAGGAGAAGCCATGATCTGGCAGGCCGACCTGCTGCTGCTGACCCTGGTGGTGATCTGCGGGGTCACCACCATCGTCCTGAAGGATTTGCTGGCCGCCACGCTCGTCTTCGGCGTCTACAGTTTCCTGATGTGTCTGCTCTGGGCCGAGATGGGGGCCGTGGACGTGGCGTTCACGGAGGCCACCGTCGGCGCCGGCGTCAGCACGATGCTGTTTATCGCCACGATCCTGCGGACCGCGAGGAGGAGCAAGGATTGAAACGGATCGCCCTCGTCTCCACGCTGCTCGCCGGAGCCCTGCTGATCTGGGGCACGCGTGACTTTCCGCCCTGGGGGGACCCCAACGCCCCGGCGTCCCTCCACGTCTCGCCGACGTACATCGAGGGCACGGTGAAGGACACGAGCATCCCCAACGCCGTGACCTCGGTCCTGGGCGACTACCGGGGCTACGACACGATGTTCGAGACCATCGTCATTTTCTGCGCCGGCATCGTCGTCGTCAGCGTCTTGAGGAGGCCCGACGCATGAAAACGGATTACTCGCTGCCGCAGGACCGCCCCATCGGACCGAGCCTGATCATCGAGGTGGCGGTGCGGACCATGATCCCCTTCATCCAACTCTTCGGCCTCTACGTCATCGCGCACGGGCACTACAGCCCAGGGGGAGGGTTCCAGGGCGGTGTCGTGCTGGGGGCGTCGTTCATCCTGATGGCCATTGCCTTCGATCTGAAGACCTCCCTGCGGTTCTTCAGCCTGCGGGCCAACGCCGTCATGGCCTCCTCCGGCGTGTTCATCTACACCGGCACGGGCGTGCTGTGCGCCCTGCTCGGGGGGCTCTTCCTCGACTACAGCGCCATGGACGCCCTGCTTGCGCTCGGGCCCGTCGAGTGGCGCTCCATGGGGGTGTTCATCGTCGAGCTCGGTGTGGGGCTGGCGGTCACGGCCATCATGGCGTCGCTGTACTGGGACCTCTCCTCGGGAGGGGACATGGAAAAGGGTCTCTGAGATGGAAGCGATTCTGGACGAGATCATCGCCAAGTACAACTACTGGATCTACGTCGTGCTGATGATGATCGGCTTCTACGCGATGATCGGGAAGAACAACCTCGTCAAGAAGCTCCTGGGGATGAACATCTTCCAGACCGCCATCATCCTCATGTTCATCTCCTCGGGCGTGAAGAAGGGCGGCCTCATCCCGGTCCTCGACAAGCAGGCGGCCCTGGAGCACGGCGTCAACGCGGCGCTGATCAACAACCCGGTGCCCCACGTCCTGATGCTGACGGCCATCGTGGTCTCCGTGAGCGTCACGGGGGTTGCGCTGGCGCTCATACAGCGGATCCACCGGCGCTACGGCACGCTCGAAGAAAACGAAATCCTGGAGAAGGCGGACCGGTGACACCGACAAACCTGCACATGTATGCCCTCGCCGCCCCCCTGCTCGGGGCCTTCGTGCTCATGGTCGCGGGCAGGTACTCCAGGCGGGCCGTGGCCCCCATCGTGCTGGGCGTGCTGTCCTTCTCCTTTGCGGCGGCTCTCTCCGTCTTCCTGCGGGTGCTCAGCGGCGGCGGGTTCCGCTACGTCGTCGGCAACTGGCTGGCCCCCTACGGGATCGAGCTGTCCGTCGATCACCTGGGGTCGCTCATGCAGGTGCTCGTATCGGGCGTGGCCCTGACGGCCAGCGTCTCGGCGGTGCAGAGCGTGGCCGCGGACCTGGAGGACCGGCAGCACCTGTTTTTCACCCTGTACCTGATCCTCATCGCCGGCCTGCACGGCCTCGTGCTGACGGCCGACGCCTTCAACGTGTACGTGCTCCTGGAGATCGCCTCGATCACGGCCTACGGGCTCATCGCACTGGGACGGGGCCGCGCGATCGTCTCGAGCTTCAACTACGTCATCATGGGATCCACGGGCGCCTGCTTCTACCTGCTGGGCATCGGCTACCTCTACATCCTCACGGGCACGCTGAACATGGCCGACCTGGCGCGGATCATCCCGACGCTGCAGAGCGGGCCGGCCCTCGCCACGGCCTTCTCGTTCTGCCTCGTCGGGCTGTGGATCAAGATGGCCTTCTTCCCGCTGCACGTCTGGCTGCCCAACGCCTACTCCGACATGCCCGACGGCGCCGCGGTGCTGGTCGCGCCGCTGATGACCAAGGTCACGGTCTACCTGATGATCCGGTTCATGTTCTCGATCTTCTCGCCGGCCTACGAGTTCATCCAACACGCGGGGGTGCAGCACATCGTCGTGAACGTGGCGGCCGCGGGCATCGCCTGCGCCTCGGCCTTGGCCCTCGGCCAGAAGGACCTGCGGCGGATGCTGACGTACCTCATCGTCGCCGAGGTCGGCTACATGGTCGGCGGCGTGTGGCTGGCCAACGCGCAGGGCATGACCGGGGCGATCCTCCACATCGTCAACGACGCGCTGATGACGCTGTGCCTGTTCCTGGCCGTCTCGGCGATGGCCTCCCGGGTAGGAGGGGATCTCGGCTTCGAGAATCTCCGGGGGCTTTTCCGGCGGATGCCGGTGACCATGGCGGCCCTGGTCGTCGCGGCCCTGTCCATGATCGGTGTGCCGCCCACGTGCGGGTTCTTCAGCAAGTGGTACCTGCTCCTCGGCGGCATCCAGACCGGGCAGTGGCTCTACGCGGGCGCGCTGATCTTCAGCAGCCTCGTGAATGCCGTCCTGTTCTTCCGGGTGATCGAGATCGCCTATTTCCGGACGCCTGACGAGAGCCGCAACGGGGAGGGACACGGGACCCCGCCGGCCGGCGAAGCGCCGGCGATGATGCTGCAGCCGCTCGTGGTGTCTGCCGCGGCGCTGATTGCCGTCGGCCTGGCGACGGGGCCTCTCGTGCAGAACGTGATCCGCTTCGCCCTGCCGGGGGGCATCTGAGAGTCGGACGGCCGGGGTGTAAAACGCGTACCCGTTGGGGTGTCCTTCTGCGATGCATGCTGAATTCTCATATTGGCCGCTGGCGGCCGTGCTGATCTCCCTGCTGGGGACGGTGCCGATCCTGCTGTCGGATCGCCGCCCGAACCTGCGCGAGGCCTGGACCGTTCTGATCTCCGTCGGCAAGTTCGTCCTCGTCGCCTCCATGCTGCCCGCCGTGCTCGCCGGCGGCGGCTACCGGTTCACCGTGGCGGAGGTCCTCCCCGGGGCGGCGATCGCCCTGCGCGTGGACGCCATGGGGATGTACTTCGCCCTGGTGGCGTCGTTCCTGTGGATCCTGACCTCGGTCTACTCGATCGGGTACATGCGCGCCATGGACGAGCACGACCAGACGCGCTACTACGCCTCGTTCGCCGTGGCCATGTCGGCGACCATCGGCGTCGCGTTCTCCGCGAACCTGCTCACCCTGTACCTCTTCTACGAGATGCTGTCGCTGTCGACGTACCCGCTCGTGACGCACAAGCAGGACGCCGAGGCGCGCTCCGCGGGCCGGAAGTATCTCACGTACCTGCTGGGCTCGTCCGTCGCGCTCACCCTGCCCGCCATGATCTTGATCTACACGCTGACGGGCACGCTCGACTTCACCGCCGGCGGGATCCTGGCGGGAAAGGCCGATGCGTCGACGGTGTCGATCCTGCTGGTGCTGCTCGTCTTCGGGTTCGCCAAGGCGGCCGTCATGCCCCTGCACGGCTGGCTGCCTGCCGCGATGGTGGCCCCCACGCCGGTGAGCAGCTTCCTGCACGGCGTGGCCGTCGTCAAGGTCGGGGTGTTCTCGATTTTGCGGGTGGTGTTCTTTGTCTTCGGCACCGGCCTGCTGGCCGATCTCAACCTGGGTGCGGTCCTCACGGCCCTGGCCTCCGTCACGATCATCGGGGCGTCGCTCGTGGCCCTCACGCAGGACAACCTGAAGCGAAGGCTGGCGTATTCCACGATCGGGCAGCTCTCCTACATGATCCTCGGCGCAGGGATGCTGAACGCGGCGGGGATGGCGGGAGGGCTTCTGCACCTGTCCATGCACGCCTTCGGCAAGATCACCCTGTTCCTCTGCGCCGGGGCGATCTACGTGGCCGCCCACAGGAGTAACATCAGCGAGATGGACGGGCTGGGCCGCCGGATGCCGGTGACCTACGCGGCCTTCTTCCTGGCGAGCCTGTCGATCATCGGCATGCCGCCCCTGGGCGGCTTCCTGAGCAAGTGGAGCATGGTGATCGGGGCCGTCGAGGGAGGCCGGCTTCTTCTGGTCGCGGTGATCCTGGTGAGTTCCCTGCTCAATGCGGCCTACTTCTTCCCGATCGTCTACCGCGGGTTTTTCGCCCGGGCGGCGGAGGGAGGCGGGCAGGAGGAGATCCGGGAGGCGCCGGTTCTGTGCCTGATCCCGCTGAGCGTCACGGCGCTGTTCTGCCTGGTGCTGTTTCTCTGGCCGACGCTTGCGCTGGAGCTGATCCGGAGGGTCGTATCGCCCTGAGGACGGAACCGATGGAACGGAACGAAAGGAATGCAGGGCAGGAGTTGCGGATTCTGACCCACGAGCCGGTCGAGGGCTGGCGCCCCGTGTTTTTCGCCCTGGTGGCCGTGAGCGTCGTGTACCTGGCGCTGATCCTGGCCCTGACCCTGTAAAGGAGTGCGTGGTGAAGCAAAACACCGTTGAACCGAAACCGGAGCCCCTGATCCGACCGCAGACCCTGAAGGCCCTGATGGCGGGTTTTGCCGCCGTCCTGGGCGCTCTGCTGCTCGCCGAAGGCTGGACTCACCGGCACGTGATCTTCCCCTGGGAGGAGTGGTACGGGTTTTACGCCGCATTCGGCTTTGTCGCCTACGTGATGCTGGTCTTTGTTGCGCAGTACGTCTTGCGGCCGATCGTCATGCGCGATGAGGATTACTATGATCGCTAGCGCCTGGCCCCCCGGACTGATCCTGATCCTGGCCGCCCTGCCGGCGGCGCTCCTGCGCGGCCGCCCTCGCCGGGCGTGGATGCTGCTCGTCCCGGTGCTCAGCCTGCTCAACATGCTCTCTTTGCCGGAGGGGAATCAATTCCTGGTGCCGTTTTTCGGCCAGGAGCTGGTGCTCGCCCGCGTCGATCGGCTGAGCGTGGTCTTCGGGATCATCTTCCACATCATCGCCTTCATCGCCAACCTCTACGCCCTGCAGGTGGAGGACCGGCTGCAAAACGCCGCCGGCCTCGTCTACGCCGGGGCCGCCATCGGGGCCGTTTTTGCCGGCGACTTCTTCACGCTGTTCGTCTTCTGGGAGATGATGACGCTGAGCGCCACGTTCCTCATCATGGCGCGGCGCACCGAGAAGGCCATGGCCGCGGGGTTCCGCTACTTCATGGTGCACGTCGTGTCGGGCCTGTGCCTGCTGGGCGGCATCCTGCTGCAGGTCCAGGCCACGGGAACGGTCGCCTTCGGCTACATCGGGCTCGGGGGCGGGCTGTCGTCCTGGCTGATCTTCATCGGCTTCGGCGTCAACAGCGCGTGGCCGCTCCTGCACTTCTGGCTGCCCGATGCCTACCCCGAGTCCACCGTGACCGGCGCCGTGTTCCTCTCGGCCTTCACCACGAAGACGGCCGTCTACGTCCTGGCCCGGGCCTTCCCGGGCACGGAGGCCCTCATCTGGATCGGTGCGGCCATGACGGTCTTCCCGATCTTCTTCGCCGTGATCGAGAACAACCTGCGACGGGTACTGTCCTACAGCCTGATCAACCAGGTCGGCTTCATGATGGTCGGCATCGGGATCGGCACCGAGCTGTCCCTGAACGGCACCGTGTCCCACGCGTTCAGCCACATCCTGTACAAGGCGCTGCTGTTCATGTCCATGGGCGCGGTGCTGCACCAGACCGGGAAGATCAACGCCACCGATGTGGGGGGCCTGTACCGGTCCATGCCGTGGACCTGCACGTTCTGCATCGTCGGGGCGGCCTCCATCTCCGCCTTCCCGCTGTTCAGCGGCTTCGTCAGCAAGTCGATGGTCATGGAGGCGGCGGCTCTCGGCGATCTTCGACTCGTGTGGTTCATGATGCTCTTCGCCTCGGCCGGGGTCCTGCACCACGCCGGGATCAAGATCCCCTTCTGCGCGTTCTTCTCCCACGACTCGGGGATCCGCTGCAAGGAGGCCCCGCTGCCCATGCTGCTGGCGATGGGCCTGGCCGCGGCGCTCTGCATCGGGATCGGCGTCTATCCGCAACCGCTCTACAGCCTGCTCCCCTATCCGACGGACTTTCAGCCCTACACGGCCGGTCACGTGATCTCGCAGGCCCAGCTGCTGCTCTTCGCGGCCCTCGCGTTCGCCCTCATGCTGCTGTCGGGCACGCACCCGCCGGAAATCCGCGCCATCAATCTCGACGTCGACGTACTCACCCGCAAGGGCGGCCGCGCCTTCTACCGCCTCGCGGACAGCACCCTGAACGCGCTGAACGACTGGGCGGACGAGGTTTTCTCACGGCGCCTGACGCGCGGGCTCGGCCTGTTCTTCCGGAAGCCGGTCTGCAATTTGCAGCGCCTCGGTTTCCGTGCGCTTGCCCTGCTTTACGGCAACCACGAGTGGATGAAGCGGAAGATGTCTGTCTCGGAGGCCCGCTGCGAGACCGGGGCGCATCCCGTCGGTGACGGCGTCCTGCGTGCGGTGCTGCTGCTGACGGTGCTGACGATTCTGGTGCTTCTCTGGTAGGGTCCGGTTCCGCGCAAAAAAGAGGGCGTGCGACGGCATGCCCTCTGTTCTCTCTCCCGATGATGGGTCTGCCTACGGCTCCGACGGCTCCTCTACGGCGATGTCCACGATCTCCACTTCCCGGACGCCCCCGGGCGTCTTGACGCGGACGATATCGCCCACGCTCTTGCCGATGAGGGCCTTGCCGATCGGCGAGGTGACGGAAATGCGGTTCTTTGCCACGTCGGACTCGTACGGGCCGACCAGCTGGTAGCGGGTCTCGTCGCCCGTGTCGATGTCGGCGAAGGCGACGGTCGTGCCGAAGACGACCCGGTCTCCGGTGACGCCGTTGAGCTCCACGATCTGGCAGGTGGCCAGGCAGTTCTCGAGTTCCTGCTGGCGACCGTGCAGGAAGGACTGGCGCTCCTTGGCGTACTGGTACTCGGCGTTCTCCGAGATGTCGCCGTGGCCCCGCGCCTCTTCGATGGCCCTGATGTTCTCGGGGATCAGGACCCTCTTGAGCTGCTCGAGCTCCCGCTTCAGCCTCTCGAAACCCGCCTTGGTGATGGGCATCTTCTCCATCGACGCTCCCCCGGGCCGATGCCTTCGGCAAAAAAATAAATATCCGCCAGTGCCTCGGGGCAACAACGGATATTTGAAACATCCTCTACACGCAAACGGCGGCGCTGTCAAGAGATTTGAGGATGTCGGCCGAGACAGGCTTTCCCGTCTTGCGCCGTCCCCCCCGTTGTGCTAGGTTCGACATGGCCGGGGCCGCCTGAGGCGGCCCCGTTTGGTTCGCCATGCTCGACAAGTACAAGCGAGAGATCAACTACCTCCGGGTCTCCATCACGGACCGCTGCAACCTCCGGTGCGTCTACTGCATGCCGAAGGAGGGCCTGTCGCTTCTCGGCCACGATGACATCCTGAAATACGAGGAGATGCTGCGGATCGTCGGGATCGCGCGGAAGCTCGGCATCGCGAAGGTCCGGGTCACGGGCGGAGAGCCGCTCGTCCGCAGGGGGGTCACCGGCTTCCTGGCCGAGCTCGGCAAGCTGGGGCTCGAGGACATCAGCCTCACCACGAACGGCATCCTCCTGGAGAGCTTTGCCGAGCCGATCCGGAAGGCGGGTGTCGGCCGGATCAATGTGAGCCTCGACTCGCTCGATCCGGAGCGCTATGCCCGCATCACCCGGGGCGGCGACCTGTCGGCCGTCCTCCGAGGGCTGGAACGGGCCGGCGAGGCCGGTTTTTCCCCGATCAAGATCAACGTCGTGGCCGTGCGGGGGTTCAATGACGACGAGGCGGTCGCCTTTGCCCGGCTGACCCTGGAGAAACCTTACGAAATCCGGTTCATCGAGCTCATGCCGATCGGCGGCGAGAAGGGCAGCGGCGAGAAGTACGTGTCCAACGACGAACTGATGGAACGGATCGCCCGCGTCGGCACCCTCCATCCCGTCGAGAGCGGCAGGCCGAAAAGGAACCTGAGCGGCCCGGCCAGCCGTTTCCGCCTCCAGGGGGCCCGGGGCGTCATCGGCTTCATCAGCCCCATCAGCCACAATTTCTGCCATGCCTGCAACCGGCTTCGCCTCACCGCCGACGGGGGCCTGCGGGCCTGCCTGATGGTGGACGGGGAGGTGGATCTCAAAAGTCCGATGCGCAGCGGGTGCACCGACGCGGATCTCGAGGAGCTCATCCGACGGGCCATTTTGAACAAGCCCCTGGGACAGAACACCGGGGGGTCGGCGGAGGATCGCCACCGGAGAAAGTGTGCCCGTGAAATGCCCACGATCGGCGGCTAGGCGCGCAGTGATTGGTGATGAGTGACCGGTGAGAGAAAATCCCCCGGTGTCCCCCTTTTGCAAAGGGGGATTGAGAGGGATTTTTGTTGAAGCGGTGAGAGCGATGATCAGAGAGGCCATGCTCTACGAAAAACTCGAGGGGGGCGATGTCCGATGCTCCCTCTGCGGGCACCGCTGCAGGATCGCCCCGGCGAAGAGGGGTGTCTGCGGCGTGCGGGAAAACCGGGACGGGACGCTCCATACCCTCGTCTACGGCTGCGTTGTAGCCGCCAATGTCGACCCCGTGGAGAAGAAACCCCTCTACCACGTGCTTCCGGGGTCGGATTCCTATTCCATCGCCGCGGCGGGCTGCAACTTCCGCTGCTCGTTCTGCCAGAACCACGAGATCTCGCAGATGCCGCGGGAGGAGGGGCGGATCGCGGGCCGGGAGATGAGCCCCCGCGAGATCGTGAACAAGGCCATCTACACGGAGTCGAAATCGATTTCCTACACCTACACGGAGCCCACGGTCTTCTTCGAGTTCGCCCGCGACACGGGCCTCCTGGCACGCCGGGAGGGCCTGAAGAACATCTTCGTCACCAACGGCTTCATGACGCCGGAGGCGCTCGAAGCCGCCTCGGACTGGCTCGATGCCGCCAACGTCGATCTCAAGTCCTTCCGCGACGACTTCTACCGGCGGCAATGCGGCGCCCGGCTGGAACCGGTCCTTGAGACGCTCCGGGCCATGCGGCAGAGGGGGATCTGGGTCGAGGTGACGACGCTCGTCATCCCGACCCTCAACGACGACGAGGGCGAGCTGAGGGACATCGCCGCCTTCATCCGATCGCTGGGGGACGAGGTCCCCTGGCATGTGAGCCGCTTTTTCCCGCGCTACAAGGCGCAGAACCTCTCCCCGACGCCGGTGCAGACCATCGAGCGGGCCCTGGAAATCGGGAGGGAGGCGGGCCTCAAGCACGTCTACGGCGGCAACGTGCCGGGGAGCGCGAGCGACCACACGTACTGTTCCGCATGTCACAATCTGCTGATCGCCCGGCAGGGGTACAGCATCCGGGCGTACAACCTGCAGGGGACGCAATGCCGTCGATGCGGGACCACTCTGGCAGGAATCTTCACATCGTGACGGCGGGCCCGCCGGTCTGCCGACGGCGCCGGGGATCCTCGAAAGCGCTTTGTGGGGCCCGTCAATTGTCTTCCTGTCCCGATCCCCGGACACTGTCGAATCGTGTTTCCCCTCTCCCGGAGGGAGTCCTCAGGCCTTTCAGGCGATGACCCTGCCTTCGGCAAGGACGCACCGTTCCGTCACGGGCCCTTCCGGCGTCTCGATTTCGTAGCGATAGCCGCCGATGGCGCCCGCGTCTCGAAGCCTCGTGCAGGTTTCTTCCACGATCCGCTTCGCATCCTCGGCCTGCTCGACGTTCAGATCGAGTTGAATGACAGCCTTCACGGGGATTTCTCCTCTTTGACTGAATCCGATCCACGGATCACCGGTCGCCGTCTCTCCAGTCCAGCTCCTCCTCCGTGTACTCCCTCGACAGGACCCGCCTGGCATGCTCCGCCCACTGTTCCGGCACGAGGATCTGCACCTCGCCGAGGCCGTCGACGGTGATGGCGTAAATCGCCCCGATCGGCTCGTACTGCAGCCGCACGGGGATCCCCTCCGCCTGGAGCCTTCCCTCGAGGATCCTCGCCTGGATCACCCCCTGGGCGGTGCCTGCGACCTGCCAGCTCTCCTCGTCCATGGCCTATTCCTCGACGCGGATCTCCAGGTAGATGTCCCCCGCCCGGCCGCCCTCGGTGCGGCCGAGACCGGCAAGCCGGATTCGGGTCCCGTCCTCCGTGCCCGGCGGGATCCTGACCATGAAGGCCCTCCGCGCCGCATCGCCGGGGACGCTGATCATCTTGCGCGTCCCGTTGCGCGCTTCCCGGGCCGTGATCACGATGGTGCCGTGCAGATCCAGGTCGTCGCTTTCGCTCACGGGCAGAAGCCTCTGCAGGCGCGGGGTCGTGCGGCGTGCCAGCGTCTCGTGCAGTTTCTCGTCCAGGCGGCTCTCGGGCAGGCGGGAAAACAGCTTGACGGCGATCATGCCGAACACGAACCCCCCGATGTGGGCCCACCACGCGATGCCGCCCACGCCCTCCTGCCCGGGCAGGGAGGCGTAGAAGAACTGGAAGAGAAGCCAGATCCCGAGGAACACGACGGCCGGGATCTCGACGAAGTAGGGGATGAAGAGGATGGGGATCAGCGTGATGATCCGCGCCCCCGGGAAGAGGATGAAGTAGGCCCCCATGACCCCGGCGATGGCCCCGCTGGCGCCGATCGTGGGGACCGTCGAGCCCCAGTTGAACCAGAGGTGAGCCAGGCCCGACGCCCAGCCGCTCAGGAGGTAGAACGCCAGGTACCGGGTTGAGCCCATGCGGTCCTCCACGTTGTCGCCGAAGATGTAAAGGGACCACATGTTGCCGACCAGGTGGAGCACCCCGCCGTGGAGGAACATGAAGGACAGCAGGGCGAAGGCCTGCTCGGCGAAGGTGAATTGGGATGCGATCTCGGGGACCGTGTAGCGGGCGGGAACGAGGCCGTAGGTGGTGATGAACCGCTCGATGTTTTCCCCCTGCATCAACTGGAAAACGAACACCAAGACATTGAGCCCGATGATGCCGTGGGTGACGGCGGGGTAAGTCTTCGACTGGATCTCATCTCGGATCGGGATCATCGCGCTAGAAACCGGGTACGTGTCCAGGCGCCCGGGGTCCGCAGGCATTCCCGCTCCGGGCCCCAGGCATGCCTGTTATCGCACAAATGGGGCTTTCCCACAATCATTTCAGTCAAAAAATAGTGTTGACACGGGACAGTGCACTGTATAATTTGAAAATCACAGCTGTTTTCGTCCATCGGGATCCCCTTGCAAGGGTGAATCGGCGCTGATGCTCAGTCAACGAATATCCGTCCAGTGGGAAGCCTTCATCATCCGGATCATTCTCCCGACCCTGCTGTGCGTCGCCCTTTTCGTTTCCGCCATCTTCCTCCTTTTCATCCCCGCCATCGAGAAGAACAGCATGGACCACAAGCGGGAGATGATCCGCGAGCTGACCAACTCGGCGTGGAACATCCTGGCCAAGTTCGAAAACGACGAGCGCGAGGGGCTGCTCACCCGGGCCGAGGCCCAGAGGCGGGCCATCGAGCAGATCCGGAACATGCACTACGGCCGGCAGATGGAGGAGTATTTCTGGATCAACGACATGCAGCCCCGGCTGGTCATTCACCCCTACCGGGACGACCTGATCGGGAAAGACCTGAGGGACTTCGCGGACCCCACCGGGAAGCTCGTCTTCGTCGAGTTCGTCGATGTGGTCAAGAAGCACGGCTCCGGCTACGTCGACTACATGTGGCCGACCCGGGAGGACGAGACGGTCATCCACCCGAAGATCTCCTACGTGAGGGGATTCGCCCCCTGGGGGTGGATCATCGGCACCGGCATCTACGTCGACAGCATCCGGGCGGAGGTGGAGGCCATCACGAGGGAGATCATCCTCGTGTGCCTGATCATCCTTCTCGTCATGGGCCTGCTGTTTTTCATCATCATCCGGCACAGCTTTCTCACCCACCAGCAGCAGCTGATGGCGGAGAAGGAGCTGAAGGAGACCCTGTCGAACCTCTCGCTGCAGGAGAAGATGGCCTCGCTCGGTCGGCTGTCGGCCACCGTGGCGCACGAGATCAACAACCCCCTCTCGGGGATCCTCTCCTATGCCCGCCTCTCCGCGAAGTACCTGAAGGCCAAGGAGATCAGCCCGCAGACGCTGGACGCCGTCCGGGAGAACCTGTCCTTCATTGCCTCCGAGGCCAAGCGCTGCGGCGACATCGCGAAGAACCTGCTGGTGTTCGCGAGGCGGAAGACCGGCAAGATCCGGGCGGAGCGCCTCAACGAGATCATCGAGGTCAGCATCAAGGTGATGGGGCACACGGCGAAGCTCAAGGGCATGGAGCTGCACACCGTGCTGGATCAGGGGGACGACGAGATCGAGTGCGACGCCGGCGCCCTGCAGCAGATCATCGTCGCGCTGGTCGCCAACGCCATCGAGTCCTCCTCCGCGGGCGGCAAGATCATCATCGCCACCGACTACCAGGCCGGCGATCACGTCAAGATCATGGTGAAGGACTACGGGGAGGGCATCCGCCCCGACGTGATGCCGCACATCTTCGAGCCGTTCTTCTCGACCCGGGAATCGGGCAAGAGCCTCGGTCTCGGGCTGTCGGTCGTGTACGGCATCGTCAAGAACCACTTCGGGGAGATCGTCGTGGACTCCCGGCCCAACGAGGGGGCGCTGTTCACGATCACGCTGCCGCGGAAACACCCCGCCTCGAGCCCCCTGACCCTGTAAAGGAGGTGCGCGATGAAACCGGAAGACACGGCCATCCTCATTGTGGACGACGAAGCCGCGGTGCGGGAGTCCCTGTGCAAGTGGTTCCAGCTCGACGGGTACCGGGTCGATACGGCCGCGGATGCCGTGGAGGCGCTCAAGAAGATGCAGGAGCAGCCCTGGGACATCGTCTTCCTGGATATCAAGATGCCGGGCATGGACGGGCTGGAGCTTCAGCGGCGGATCAAGCAGATCGACAAGGGGGTGGTGACCATCATGATCACGGCCTTTGCGTCCGTCGACACGAGCATCCAGGCCCTGAAGGAAGGCGCCTTCGACTACGTCGTCAAGCCCATCGACCCCGACGACATGAGCCACCTGATCCGCAACGCCATCGACCACCGGAGACTGGTCACGGAGAACCTCCGGCTCCGCCGGCAGATCGAGGAGATCTCCTCGCCCGACAAGATCATCGGGGAGAGCCAGGCGCTCCGGCAGGTCATGGAGCGGGTGGCCGCCGTCGCCGAGACCGACTCGACGGTGATGATCCGGGGCGAGAGCGGCACGGGGAAGGAACTCGTCGCGCGCGCCATCCACAGCATGAGCAACCGGCGCTATTCCCCGATCATCACGATCAACTGCGGGGCGTACACCGAGGGGCTCCTGGAGAGCGAGCTCTTCGGCCACGAGAAGGGGGCCTTCACCGGCGCCCTGTACCAGCGGCGGGGACGGCTGGAGATGGCCGACAAGGGGACGGTCTTTCTCGACGAGATCGGCAACATCGGGGAAAAGATGCAGATGGACCTGCTGCGCGTGATCGAGACGAGGCAGTTCACGCGCCTCGGCGGCGACAAGCTGCTCAACGTCGATTTCCGGATCATCTGCGCGACCAACAAGGACCTGGAAAAGGCGGTCCGGGACGGGACGTTCCGGGAGGACCTCTACTACCGCCTGAACGTGTTCAGCATCGTCCTGCCTCCGCTGCGCGAGCGCTCGTCGGACATTCCCCTGATCGCGCAGCACTTCATGCAGAAGTTCGCGCAGTCGATGAACAAGAACATCACCGAGTTCTCCCCGGAGGCCCTCGAGATGCTCGTGAAGTACGAGTGGCCGGGGAATGTCCGTGAGCTGCGCAATGTCGTCGAACGCGCCATGGTCACCGCGAAGGGACGGCGCATTGAGGCGGACGATCTCTCGTTCCCCTTCTCGTCGTCCTCGTCGGACTTCTTCGGGGACGATTCCCTCGAGGAAGTGGAGAGGAAGCACATCCGGAACATCCTCGAGCGGACGAACGGCAACGTCGCCCAGGCGGCGCAGATCCTGAAAATCAGCCGCCTCACCCTGTACAACAAGATCGAGAAGTACCAGCTGAAGAAGAAGGAGCCCTGAAGACCGTCCGTATGGATTACGTCTACATCGTGCCCGTCGGAAGCATAAGGGACGACTTCTGGGTCGAACCGCTGGAGCACGCCGTCATGCGGACCTTCGGGCTGAAGACCCGCTACCGCCGGTTCGACCTCGATCTCGCCCGGGCGTACGATGCGAGGCGCGGGCAGTACGACTCCGCCGAAATCCTGCGCCAGCTCATCGCGGCCCTACCGCCCGACGGGTGCAGGGTCCTGGGGGTCGCCGACGTCGATCTCTTCATCCCGATCCTCACCTTCGTTTTCGGCGAAGCCCAGCTCAACGGGGCGGGTTCGGTGGCCTCCCTGCACCGGCTGCACAACGAGTACTACGGCCTGCCCAGGGACAAGCACCTGATGCTGGAGCGGCTCCTGAAGGAGGCCCTGCACGAGCTGGGGCACACGTTCGGGCTGATCCACTGCCATGACCCGCGCTGCGTGCTGCGGTCATCCACCTACGTCGAGGACATCGATCAGAAGTCGGCCGAATTCTGCGAGGCCTGCCGGGAGAAGGTCCGGGCCGGTGTGGCCGCCTGCCGCCGGCAGGCGCGCTCGGCGGCCGGCAAAACGAACAGGGGGAACGCCGTGCGGAGCTACGACGTTCCCCCTATCGTCTGAAGGGTTATGACAGAGTGAATGTGTTTTACTTGGTCTTGTCGTTCTTGACTTTCTCGCCGCCGTCGGCCATGGCCAGACCCAGCGCGGGCTCGAACCTCGCCTCGGGAACCGTGGCGGGCTCCGGAGCCTTCAGGGTCAGCGTCAGCGCAGCGCCGATCGTCAGCAGCACGGCCGCCGTCACGAAGGAGTAGGTGAAGCTGCCCGTCTGCGAGTACAGCATCTGGGAGACCCTCGACAGGATAAACCCGCCCAGCCCCCAGGACGTGAAGAGGATGCCGTAGTTGAGGCCGAAGGACTTCAGGCCCCACCAGGTCTTCGCGTAGGAGGGGAAGAGGGAGAGGTTCGTCCCGTAGTTGAAGCCGATGAACGTGGCGAGCAGCACGATCATGAGCGCGCCGGTGCTCTGCGACCCCACGGTCGGGATGGCGATGAGCATCAGGATGGCCTGGAGAGAGAGCATCGTGGCCAGCGTGGCGTTCCGCCCGATCTTGTCCGACACGATTCCCGCCACGACACGGCCGCTGGCGTTACCGATGGCCATGATGGCCACGGCCACGAACGCCGCCTCGCCCATGCTCTTCTTCGCCATGCCGGCGACGCTTCCGATCACCATGAGCCCGACACCGGCCCCGATGAAGAAGATGAACCAGAGCTTCCAGAACACGGGGGTGCGGATCACCTCAGAAGGCGAGGCCTCCATCTGGGCGGCCTTCTTGACCTGCGCTGCCGACGAGCTCCCCCCGGGCACATACCCCTTCGGGGGGTTCATGAGCAGCATGGAGAGCGACCCCACGACGATGAAGAACGAAATGCCGAAGAACATCATGGCCTTCTGCAGACCCCAGGCCCCGACGAGGTAGGAGGACAGGGGGGCGATGTACACTGAGGCAAGGCCGAAGCCCGCTACGACCAACCCCGCGATCAGGCCGGTCTTTTCCGCGGGGAACCACTTGAGCGCCGGCGGGGTGGCGGCGGAATAGCCGAACCCGATGCCGGATCCCGTCAGCACGCCGAACCCGATGACCCAGCTGAGATAATCCGTCGTCTGGGAGATCCAGGTCAGCCCGATGCCGACCAGGGCCGCGCCGATGAGCGCCGTGACCTTGGGGCCGAACTTGTCCTGGCATTTCCCGGCGGGAATCATGGAAAACGCGAACATCAGACAGCAGACTGCGTAGGGGTCGTTCAGGGAGGCAAGGTTCCAGTTGAATGCGCCTTCACCGCCCTTGTCGATGGACTGCTTGATGGCGCCCTGGAAGATGCTCCACGTGTAGAGAATACCCAGCGCGAGGTTGATCCCCATGCCGGCCAGCGTTACGGTCCACCCTTTGTTCTTTACCACCTGTGACATGCTACCTCCTCAAATCGTATCCTTTATATTTTAAATATTGCTGTATTGTGCTCTGCCTTGCCCGCCTTTAATCAAGTTGCATGCCAGGAAAAGAAAAGCATGCGGGGATGTGGAAAATAATATTCTTAATAATTTCAATTGCTTGAGTAGTTGTGGGATTTGGGCGAAATGTGTCCGGGAGTAAAGATCCGGGCATTTTGTTTATTTTTTTAACACAACTGCAGAGTCTTGGAGCTGATAATGATAAAATCATTTAATATTGATATGTTATGCATTTGAGGCGGTGTTAATAAATTATACACCGGCTTGTACCAGAATTGATCGCCGGTCTGGCCGCTCCCGGTGCGGTATGGTACGAGGGACGGCGGATATGCCGACCGGAGGGGATGGGCCGTCGAAAGGGAAAGGCACGCACGCTTCCCGCCGGGAGGGGGGAGGCGTTAGAAAAGATGATAGTAGTCGCGATAGAGCCTCTCGCTGCTCTCGATGAACTTCGCCACGTAGATGGCTTCCTGCGCCTTGAGGGCCATGTTGCTGAACTGCATGGAATTGTTGATCCCGGACGTCACATCGGCCATGAAGGTCAGGCGCGGGTCGTTCCTCGAGACCTTCACGGGGTAGAAGCGCATCTGGTCCCGGTAGGAGTATGAGGTGAGGATCGAGACGTCCCTGCCGAAGACGTGGTCGACGTTTCGCATCATCGTGAGGATGCGCGAGCCGATGTTGTCGTTGAAATCGTCCCACCGCATCAGCTCGCCGCTCAGGACGATGTTGATGTGGAGCAGGGGCCCGTGCCCCTGCTTGTGCTTCCTGCGGTTTTTCTCAAGGACGGCCTTGGCGACGTTGAGGGCTTCCACGTCGTTGCCGCGGCCGGTCTTCACCATGATGCCCCGGTTGCGCGCCACGGCCTCGAAGCCTCCCCCGTAGCAGATGATCTCCTCGGCGTGGTCGATGCGGCGCTCGAGTTCTTCCGCGGAGAGATGGCCGATCAGGTTGATGTTGTACAGGGCGTAGGTGACGTTCCAGACGATCTGGTAGACGATGGGGCCGAGGAGCGTGTCGGGAAGGGCAACCCGGTCGAGGCTGACGAAGAGATAATCCACGATGTCCGGGCGGATGAGCCGCTTCAGGTCTCCCTTGTCCTTTCGGATTGTCGTGGTGATCACGCGGAGGAGGTAATTCTGCATGTTGAGGCAGGTCTGGAAATCGCCGAAGAACGCGGGGCGGACCCCGGCGAGCAGCTCGTCCGGCGTCTTGTCGCTGACATTCCGCGATGTGGCGACGTCGTCGATCGGATTGACCAGGAACGACTCGTGAAACACGTCGCGGGGCCGTTTCAGGTTGCAGTACCGGATGACCTCCTCGGAGTCAATCCGGATGTCCCCGGGGAAGATCAGCGTGTCAGCCATGATGTCGGTGTTGGTGCAGCCGCCCATCACGTAGAGCTCGGTGTCGCGGTACATTTTCTTCACGCCGGCGATCTGGGCCTCGATGGCCTGCCGCGCCGCGTCGTCGTCCGACTGGTGCGTGGCGCACCCCAGGCCGCGGGCGGAACGGTGCATGTAGGCCATGAACACGGCGGGCGTCCCGGGGGTGTTGAACGTGGCGTCTTCCACGGCGCGGTCCAGACGGTTCCAGTACCAGAAGTTGCTCAGGTCGAGGGAGACCTTGTTGCCGTCGGTCCGCCCGAAGCGCACGGCCGTGGGGGGGTAGCCGATGGACTTGCTGCCGTGCACGCGCCCGTCGATGCACTTCATGATGACGAGCTTCGGCGCACGCGCCGTGAACTCGGCGATGACGTTGCGCATCCGCTCGAGGGTGTCCGTGTCCTGGATGTTGTCCGAAAGGTAATTATGGAAATAGTCGTAGGCCGTTCTCATCGGGTTCGTCTCCCAGAGGCTGCGCTGTCGGGCAGGGTTGTCCGCTGCCGCGGGCCTCGCTGCGGGCATAGCACAGGGGCCGGGCCGTGTAAATCTTTTTTTCCGGTCCCCGGGTCAGGCCTGTTCAGGTGCGCTGCCGCGCGCGGCGCGGACGAGGCGGTCCATCACCGCCCGGCCGAGCCCCGTCTCCTCGACGCGCTCCACGAGAAGCACGTCGGCCTTCCGCGCGTCCATCTCGCGCATGAGCCGGAACAGAAGCCGGGTGTATTGCTCGACGCCCTGGGTGACCGAGGTGCCCGCGTCGCATGGCACCGTGGGGGGGAGCGCGATGGAGTGGACGATGAAGCCCACCTTCTTCCCCGCCGCCGAATGCAGCCGGAAGAGGCGCTCGAAGGTTTGCGCATCGCCGCGGTCGACGAGGATGACCTGCGCCCGCGGGGCGTAGTGCCGGTGGCGGGTCCCGGGAGAGCGCCTGCCCCTGTCATCCGACCCGCCGTCCAGGACGGGTCCCACGCACCGTTCGATCCGCTCGCGCGTCAGTCCCCCGAAGCGAAGGATCACCGGGGGGTCCGACGTCACGTCGATGACGGTCGATTCGACGCCGATCCTCGCCGGGCCTGCGTCGAGGATGAGGTCGATCTTCCCGTTCAGGTCGTCATAGACGTGACGGGCCGCCGTGGGGCTCGGCCTGCCGGAGAGGTTCGCGCTCGGCCCGACGATGGGGCTGCCGAGTTCCCGGATCAGCTCGAGCGTCACTGCGTTGTCGGGCATCCGGACGGCGACCGTGTCAAGCCCTGCGGTGACGACGTCGGGGATGCCCTCGGACCCGTGCACGACCAGCGTGAGAGGGCCGGGCCAGAACGACCGGGCCAGTTTTTCCCCCGCGGGCGGCAGCTCGTCTGTGAGATCCGCCAGCTGGCCGTACGAGGCAATGTGAACGATGAGGGGGTTGTCGGCGGGCCGGCCCTTGACCTCGAAGATCCGCCTGACCGCCCGCTCATTGAACGCGTCGGCGCCGAGGCCGTAGACGGTTTCCGTCGGGAACGCGACCAGGCCCCCGGAGCGAAGCACCGCCGCGGCGTGCCGGATGACCTGCGGTTCAGGATGATCCGGGGAAAGGCTGATGATTCTCGTCTCCGGCACGTCGCGAGTCCTTTGTTCTGTCCGTCACGGATGCGGGATTGCCGTTGCCGCCGGCGGCTGCACCCGGCGTCCCTCCCCGCGGACCGTACGGTATCCGAAATCCCTCCGATATTCAAGGGGCCACGGGCAGGCACGCGGCAAAGGGAAGGGCCCGGGTCTTGTGACCCGGGCCCTTTGAGTGCCTATCGGCTTCCGCCCTCGGGGGCGAATGCCAGCCGCGGTCAGCTGGTCTTCCTGGGGGGCGGTTTCAGGATGAAGACCAGGACCGCCGCGACGAAGGAGAGGATGGCCGCCGACATGAAGGAGGCCACGAAGCCGCCCGTGGCGTCCCTGATCTTGCCGGCAACCAGCGGGGCCGCGATGGCCGCGACGCCGAAGAACAGCAGCAGCAGGCCGTAGATCATGCCCGCGGCCTTGGTGCCGAAGTAGTCGGCGACGAGAGCCGGGAACACGCCGAGGTACCCGCCGTAGCACAGGGCGATGACGAAGATGAGGATCAGGATCGTGTACTCACGGGCCGCCGCCAGGAACAGCATGCAGCCTCCGGCGACGAGGAGCAGCACGAGGATGGTCTTGGTCCGGCCCAGCTTGTCCGACGCAGCGCCCCACAGCAGGCGGCCGCCGGAGTTGGCTGCCGAGATGATCATGACGGCCGTGGTGGCCACCGCATCGGAGAGGCCGCCCTGGAGGCCGAGAACCTTCGCGAAGGGGATGATCATCAGGCCGGTGTAGCAGGCCAGGCCGAGGACGAGCCCCATGACCCAGAACTGCCAGGTCTTGGAGGCCTCGCCGGCGGTGTAGGGCGTGGCGGCCATGCCGGCGGCCGCCGCAGCCGAGGGCTTCCACCCGGCCGGCGCGAACCCGGGCTGGGGGATCCGGAAGAAGAAGCCGCAGCCGAAGGTGACGACGAAGAAGATCACCGCGAAGATCTGGAAGGTGACCAGAACCCCGTAATCGGCGATCCAGATGCGGGCGAGCGGCGTGAAGATCAGGCCGCCGAAGCCGAGGGCCGCGACGACGATGCCCGTCACGAGACCTCTGCGGTCAGGGAACCACTTCTGGCAGGTGACGATGATCGTCGGGTAGGTGGCGCCCATGCCGCCGCCGCCGATGATGCCGTAGCACAGGTAGAGCCACCAGGGCTTGTCGGCCGTGGTGTAACCGGCCATCCAGAAGCCGATGGACAGGATGACCGCCGACCACATGAGAACCTTCTTGGGGCCGAGCCGGTCCTGGTACATGCCGCCGATCACGGAGCCGACGGTGAAGACGGCGAGCGTGAAGGAGAAGGTCAGGGCCGCGGTTGCGTGATTCCACCCGAAGAGCTTGACGACGGCGGGCTGGAACACGCCCCAGATGTACACGGACCCCAGGCAGAGCTGGATCAGAACGCCCAGAATGACCGGTATCCAGCGATTGTAGGTTTGATCATCACTCATTGCATAACCCTCCTTTGTTGATCGTGATCAAGAATGCGAAAACCTGAATGTGAGTACGATAATGAATACAGGAACTCGAACCGTGCTTCACCTCCTTTCCTTTCCAGTTGCGGTTTATGAATGAAATGGACCTGTTATAACCCACGCCCCGGCGTTCCTCACTCGCTGTATTCCGGAGGGACACCCGGGGGGGAGCCATGATGTATGAAACTGTCTCAAAGGGTTAGGGTGATTTCAGGCGATACGCGGCATCGCCTGTCCAATCGGGGGTTGGTGGCCCCGCCGCCGATTTTTCGCATCGGGTTGAAAGAAGTTATAAAACCCACCTGTCTCTAGCAGGAACAAACGGTCCTTGTCAAGAACAATATTGTCACGGGGGCACCCGGAACGGCAGCGGGAAATCACTTGCCGCTCCAGTAGGGGTCCCGTCGAAACCCCAGATGTCGCTGTGCATGGGGACCTTGTAGCCTCTCCTTTCCTCGTAGGAGGGGTAGCGGCGCGCCTGGCCCTCGACGGGCAGCATGCCGACGGGGAACTTCGGGGCGAGCAGGCCGTGCTCCCTGGCTTCCCGTTCCAGCCACTCCCGGTCCTCGGGGTGCGCGATCGAGATGAGCGCCGCCGCCCTCTCGTAGCCGTTGAGTCCGCGGAGGTTGACGATGCCGTACTCCGTGCAGACATAGTGGGCAAGCTGTGCCGGGACGTCCACCGACGAGCCCTCGGGCAGGAACGGGACGATGCGGGAGGTGCCGTGCTTGCTGCGGGACGTCATGGCGGCCACACCCCGGCCGCCCCGGCTCTGGGCGCAGAAGGCCACGAAGTTGAAGTAGCCGCCGGTGCTCGAGATGGGCCGTTTCTCGTAGAAACCCGAGCACTGCTGGCCCAGGAGGTCCACGGCGACGCAGTTGTCGATGGCGATCATGTTGTCGATCCGGGTCAGGTTGTGCAGGTTGTTGGTGTAGCTGATGTCGTAGACGGCCAGGTTCGGGTTGTGGTGGATCGTGTCGTAGTACCACTTCACGTCCACGGGGAAGGCGAAGGTCCAGACGCTCTTCCCGCGGTCGGCGGGGAGGCTCTTGTAGCGGTTGGTGACCTGCCCGGACTCGATCAGCTTGATCAGGCCGGCGTTGAGCATCTCCGTGTGGATGCCGAGGTCCTTGAAGCCGGCGTTGACCATGGCCCCGACGCAGGCGGACGGCAGCGAGCCGATGCCGAGCTGGATGACGTCCCGGTCGCGCATGATCGTCATGATGTGGTTTGCGACGGCCTCCTCCTCGGGCTTCGCCTTGATGGCCTTCTCGTTGATCTGGGGCCACCGGTAGCGCTCCACGTCCACCTCGACCCAGTAGTCGATCTCGTCGATGTGGATCGTGTTGAAGCGCCCTCCCTCGGCCCAGGGGTAGTCGGCGCGCACCTCGATGACGGACTTCTTCGCGCACTGCGAGAAGATGTAGGCGTTGTTCGTCCCGTAGGAGAAGTTCGCGAACCCGTGCTGGTCCCAGGGGGTCGCCGCGTTCCACCACCAGTCGAGGCCGCGCTTCTCCTTCACGGCGTTGACGAAGCGGTAATGGCTGAACCACGTGCCCATGGCCCACCCCCACTGCGCCCAGCTGGTGACGTTGTTGGTGTCGCGGGACCTGCGGGTCCAGGGGAAGAAGAAGAACTCGTGGAAGCAGTGGTATTCCTGCTTGGGGTCGACCTGCTGGAACTCGAGGTGGGGGTAGAACATGGCGTAGTTCCAGATCTCGATGTCCTTCACCTGGCCTGGGCCGGGGCCGATGCGCTTGGCGAGCTCCTTCATGCACTCCGTGGAGTCCCCCCCCACGGAGCCGGGCTGGATCCAGTCGCCCGACTTGACCATGTCGAGGATCTGCTGCGGGGTTCTCTTCTTGTCGCGGATCTTCTGCTGAACGGGCGTCGTCATTCTGCTCCCTCCTTGCGAATGCGGGCTCTGCCCCCGGCGTGCGGGTCCTGCGGGCCGGGCAGGGGGTCGGGCGGGAAACGGGATGTCGCCCTGACCGTTTCGCCCCTCCCTCCCGGATGGCGGTGCATGTTGATGATTGTGGATGAAATGGCTGAGACCGACTGTTGATTAAACGCTTGCCTCCCGTTTTGTCAAGACAAATGCGCTCCCCCCCGCCGCCGGGAGCCCCAAAGGGGAGAGTGCATTTTCACAGGAAATTGCGTCTTCCCAAGCCGGAAATTTCGACTTCTGGAACGGAAATTGAATACAACATGTAGTGGTCAAGGAGAAAAAGGACACATTCCATAGTAGTTTTTAGCCCTTTACATCGTTGTGGCGCTTTGGTAGAGTGTTGGCGATTTTCACGAACCGTCAGGGAACTGACAGAGGCAAGGGGATGGAATGAAACTCAAGCGGCTCGAGATCATCGGGTTCAAGACCTTCCGGGACAGGACCGTCATCGACTTTTCGTCCGGGATCAGCGGCATCGTGGGGCCCAACGGCTGCGGCAAGAGCAACATCGTCGACGCCCTCCGCTGGGTGATGGGGGAGCAGCGGGTGTCCGTACTGCGGGGCAAGAAGATGGACGACGTCATCTTCAACGGCAGCGAGGAGGCCCCGCCCGTTGGCATGGCCGAGGTGACCCTCGTCATGGAATCCGGCGGGTACCCCTTCCCCGCCCCCTACGCGGACTGCTCGGAGGTGATGATCACGCGGCGGGTCTTCCGCGACGAGGAGGGCGAGTACTTCATCAACAAGGTGCGCTGCCGCCTGCTCGACGTGAAGGAGTTCTTCATGGATACGGGCGTGGGCGCCCGGACCTACTCGCTCGTGGAACAGGGGAGCATCGCGAGCCTCATGGAGGCCAAGCCGGAGGAGCGGCGCCAGTACATCGAGGAGGCCGCGGGGATCACGAAGTACAAGAGCCGCAAGGAAGCCGCCGTCCGGAAGATGGAGTCGACCAAGCAGAACCTGCTTCGCCTCAACGACATCATGCGCGAGGTCAAGAGCCAGCTCAACGCCGTCTCCCGCCAGGCCAGGCGTGCCGAGCGGTACAAGCAGATCAAGAAGGACCTCCGGGAGGTCGAACTGGCCCTGGCCGCGCAGGCCTTCACGGAGATGCAGGGGAGGAAGTCCGACCTGCAGGGGCGATACGACGAGGCCTCGGCGGCAACGGACGACGCCCGCTCGCAGCTGGCGGTTCTCGAAGCCCGCATCGAGGAGTTCAGGGCCGAGATCGCCGAGAACGACCAGCTCGTCAATCAGCTCCAGGAAAAGCTCTACACGGCGAAAAGCGAGATCGGCATCCAGGAGCAGGCGATCGAGCATGCCCGGGCGCGGCTGGACGATTTGGCGGTCCTGAAGGAGCGGGGGGCGATCGAGCTGGAATCGTTGCGTGCCCGGCGCGGGCAGATGGAGGGCGAGCTGGCGCAGCTCGAGGCGCAGTCGGCCGAGTCGGACGGCCGGATCGCGGCCGGCCGGGATGAACTCGCCCGGCGGCAGGCAGACGTCGACGAGCTCCGGAAGAGCGAGCAGAGCCTGCGGGACGGACTGGAGAGGGAGAAGAACGCCTACTTCAATGCGCTCACCGAGCAGTCGCGCCTGCAGAACGCGCTCGCGGGATACCGCAAGAGCCTGGAGGATATCCGGCGCCGGGCAGAGCGGGAGGACAGGGAGCTCGAGGAACAGGTCAGCCGCCTGGCCCTCGCCCAGGAGAGCCTCGCAGGCGCGCGCACGGGCCTCGAGGAGGGCCGGGAGCGCCTGGAGAGCCTCCGGAAGGAGGCCGCGGAGCTCCAGCAGATCATTCAGCGCTCCCGCACCGAGCTGGAGGAGGCCGACGAGCGGGTGCTGCGGCTCAAGGAGGAACTGGGGAAGAAGACCTCGCGGCTTGCCTCGCTCCGGGAGTTCCAGAACCGCTACGAGTGGTGCGATGCGGGGACACGGTCCATCATCCGGGCCGGGGCGGAGGCCGGCCTGGCACGGGACAGCGTCCACGGGCTGGTGGCCGACCACATCGAGGTGCCCCGCGAGTACGAGGTCGCCGTCGAGGCGGCCTTGGGCGAACGGCTGCAGTACGTCGTCGTCAAGAGCCAGGAAGAGGGCATCCGGGCCATCGACTACCTGAAGACCCGCACGGCAGGCCGCAGCAGCTTCGTCCCGCTGCGGGTCCGCGCGAGCGCCCTCGATGTCGAATCGAGCGAGTCGCTCCGGGGCACGACGCGGCTGCTCGACGTCGTGCGCGTCAGGGACGAGTTCCGCAGCATCGCCGAGTACCTCCTGGGCGACACCCTGCTGGTCCCGGACCTGAAGTCCGGGGTCGCCCTGTGGGAGCGCAACGGCTTCCGGGGGACACTCGTGACCCCGGACGGCGACATGATCAGCCCCCACGGCGTCCTGACGGGCGGAAGCCGGGCCGTCACCGAGGAGAGCAGCCTGCTGAGCCGCAAGAGGGAGATCGCCGAGCTGGAGCAGGACGCCCGTCGCCTCGAAGGCCGGCTGCGGGACGAGGCGCAGGGACGCAGTGAACTGGCCGACCGGATCGCCGGGATGGAGGATAGCTGGGAGGCAATCCGTGACTCGATCCGCGAGGCGGAGCTCGAACTGCAGGGCCGCAGCAAGGACACGGAGCGGTTCGAGAACGAGCTGAAGTGGGTCCAGCAGCGCGTGGGCGTGATCCGGTTCAACCGCGAGACGCTGCAGGCCGAGGAGCAGGAAACGGCGGCGAAATTGGCCGCCACGGAGCGCGAGATCGAGACGGCGGACGTGCGCTGCCTCGAGATCAGCAGCCGCCTCGAGGAGACCCAGCGGCGCTGGCAGGCCGTGAAGGCGGATCTGGAGGGCAGGGACGCCCTGCTCACGGAAGCGCGTGTCGCCCTGGCGGCCTTGGAGGAGAAGCGAAACGCCGACCTCAAGGCGCTCGAGCGGCTCCGCGAGTCCCTCCGCACCCTCGATCTCGAGGTGGAGACGCGGCAGCAGAACCTCGGCGAGGCGGACCGCAATCGGGAGGAGCTGACGGCCAAGATCGAGCAGGGCCGCCTGTCCCTGGAGGCGCTCTACAGCGCCTACGGGGTCGTCGAGCGGGACCTGGCGGCTGCCCGGGAAGGGCAGACCTGGCGCGAGGGGAAGATGAGCCTGCTCGAGGGCGAGGCCCGGGAGGCCCGCAGGAAGATCGAGGAGATGCTCCGCGAGACGGGCGAGCTCGACATCGAGATCCGGGAGCTGGCCTTCCAGATCGACGCGCTGCGCAACGGGATGCAGGAGAAGCACCAGGCCGACCTCGACGAACTGGCCCGGGGGTTCGAGCCTCTCGACGAGGTGCGGATCGCGGAGCTCCGGGAAGACCTCGAAAAGAAGAAGAGGGCCGTCGAGGACTTCGGCGAGGTGAACCTGCTGGCCATCAGCGAGCACGAAGAGCTCCAGGCGAGGCACGACTTCCTCTCCGGCCAGATCAGCGACCTCAACGCCTCGCTCGACTCGCTGCAGAAGACGATCGCCCGGATCAACCAGGTCACGAGGAACCGCTTCTCCGAGACCTTCCAGGCCGTCAACGAATGCTTCCAGTCCGTCTTTCCCAAGCTCTTCCGCGGCGGCAAGGCATCGCTGCTGCTCACGGACAGTGAGGACCTGCTGGAGACGGGCGTCGACATCGAGATCCAGCTGCCCGGCAAGCGCACGCAGAACATCAATCTGCTGTCGGGCGGTGAGAAGTCCCTCGCGGCCGTGGCGCTCATCTTCTCGATCCTGCTGCACAAGCCGACGCCCTTCCTGATCCTCGACGAGGTCGACGCGGCGCTCGACGACGCCAACATCGCCCTGTTCAACCAGTTCGTCAAGGACATCTCCGAGCGCTCCCAGATCGTCCTGGTGACGCACAACAAGAAAACCATGGAGGTCTCCGACAACCTCTTCGGCGTCTCCATGGAGAAGAAGGGGATCTCGACGCTCGTGAGCGTCAACCTGAACCAGATCGCCGCGTAGGCCGGTGCAAGAGGCCCGTCCGCGGCGTCGCCCCCCGCTCCCGCCGGTCTGTGCACGCCGGTCCCGCCCCGCTCCCCGGTCTGCCGTGCGCCCGGCATCCGGGCCGTATGCGCCGGCCCGGCCCCTCGATGATTTCGGGCTGGACAAGGCGTGCCGGCTATTCTATAAGAGAGCCGCCGACGGGCGTTCCCGGTCGGCGGATTTTTCTTTGGCGGAACGGACCATGTTCGGAAATTCGGGAAAAAAGGGGTCCTTCTTCGAGCGGCTCAAGGAAGGGCTCAGCAAGACCAAGCAGACCCTCGTCCGCAACGTCGACCAGGTTCTCTTCGGCGAGAAGAAGATCGACGCATCCCTCTTCGAGGAGCTCGAGGAGATGCTCGTCACGGCCGACGTGGGGCCGGCGTTCGCCGCGGAGCTGATCGACGAGATGAAGGCGATCGCGAAGCGCTCCGAGCTCGGCAGCCCCGAGGTACTTCGCAACATCCTGCGCGACAACATCCACTTCATCCTCAAGCAGCGCGAGGCGCCCCTGGAGATTCCCGGGGACGGCCTGTACACCGTCATGGTCGTCGGCGTCAACGGTACGGGCAAGACGACCACGATCGGCAAGATCGCCGGCGAGCTCAAGTCCCGCGGGCACAGCGTGATGCTCGCCGCCGCGGACACCTTCCGTGCCGCCGCCATCGAGCAGCTCGAGGTCTGGGGCGAGCGGGTGGGCGTCCCCGTCATCAGGCAGAAGATGGGGGCCGACCCCTCGGCCGTCGTCTTCGACGCGCTGCAGGCCGCCCGGGCCCGGGGGGTGAACGCCCTGATCATCGACACGGCGGGGCGGCTCCACACGAAGCTCAACCTCATGGAGGAGCTCAAGAAGGTCAAGCGCATCATGGGGAGGGAGCTTCCCGGGTCGCCCCATGAGGTCCTGCTCGTGCTCGACGCCACGACGGGCCAGAACGCGGTCAACCAGGCGAAGATGTTCAACGACGCGATCGGTGTGACGGGCTTCGTTCTCACGAAGCTCGACGGCACGGCCAAGGGGGGCATCATCATCCGCCTCGCGCGGGAGTTCGACATCCCCATCCGCTACATCGGCATCGGGGAGAAGATGGACGACCTGCGGCCCTTCAACAGCGCCGAGTTCGTCGATGCGCTGATGGAATAGAACAACGACGGCATGGGACGCATTTTCGCCATCGGCGACATCCACGGCTGCCTCGACAAGCTCCGGGAGCTCCTGGCGGTCATCGACGTCGACTGGGC
The DNA here is from genome assembly GCA_013177795.1 of Syntrophaceae bacterium. Taxonomy (NCBI): domain Bacteria; kingdom Pseudomonadati; phylum Thermodesulfobacteriota; class Syntrophia; order Syntrophales; family Syntrophaceae; species Syntrophaceae bacterium. Next base: position 875,834 of record JABLXY010000003.1, read on the forward strand.
CGAGGACACGGTCGTCTTCATGGGCGACTACATCGACCGCGGCCCTGCGTCGAAGGAGGTGGTCGACGCCGTCCTGGAACTGCGCGGGCAACACGGCCGCGTCGTCTGCCTGATGGGCAACCACGAGCAGATGTTCCTGAACTGGCTCGAAGGCCGGGAGGAGGAGCTCTTCCTCGTCAACGGCGGCCGCAGCACCCTGCGCTCCTACGGCATCGCTCCCAACGACCCCGAGCGGGAGGCGAAGGTGCCCCCCGATCATCTTGCCTTCTTCCGCTCCCTGCTGCCGTTCTACGAGACGGAGACGCACCTGTTCGTTCACGCCGGGGTGCGGCCCGGCATCCCCATGGAGATCCAGGACCCCTATGACATGGTCTGGATCCGCCACGAGTTCTTCCTGTCCGGCCACGGGCTGAAAAAGACCGTCGTCTTCGGGCACACCCCGTTTACGCGGGGGCCCTTCGTGGGGGAGAAGATGATCGGGATCGACACGGGAGCGGTCTACGGGGGGGCGCTGACGTGCCTGGAGCTGCCGGCCCTGCGTTTCCACCAGGTGTGACGAAAGATGATGGAATCATGCCATGCTGCAATCGCGGCATGTTGGGCCATGATTCTCCTCATCTCCACCCCGGTGCCCCACGATCCCGGCACACCGTCATTCCTGGTTCGTCATGAAGATACTTGAATGCGTCCCGAACTTGTTTCTCAGCACCCTCTCCCTTGAGAGGCTGTGTCGCAACAGTCAAGAGGGGACGAGTTGTTTACCCGTTCTTTGACAACAAAATATCCGTAACGTCTATCCGCGCACGGTCTGTCGGGCAGGTTTTGATGGTTCAGGGCCCTTTGAAGAGCGCCGTTGAGCCTCATGCCGGTGCG